>DATDBB010000059.1:0-2618 GCA_036525085.1 Allobosea sp. | reverse complement strand
AAGCGCTCAAGGGCGGACAGCCCGTCAAGACCGTGATCGGCGATCTCGCCTTCGACAAGAAGGGCGACATCACCCGCCCCGACTACACCGTCTACACCTGGAAGAAGGGCGCCGACGGCAAAATCACCTACGTCGAGAATTGATCTCGGCTGCTGATCGCATTAGCGCGTGAAACGAGACCGCCCCGGTGAAAGCCGGGGCGGTTTTGTTTTTGGGCGGGCATCGCGTCATTCTCGGACGGAGCGCAGCGGGGATCTGAGAATCTCCGGAGAATGAGGCACCGGAGCCTTCTGCGGTGAGAGATGCTCGGTCAGGCCCGAGCACGACGCGCCCTGCAGGGCCGCGTTCCTTGGAGCGCCCGCGCTATCCTTGAATCGGTTTCTGCGGAACCGCGGTCAAGCTCCTGAGAAAGCCGCCGAAACGCAAGAGCCCGTCCGGCCAGGGGCCATGCCCGGACTCAGCGTTGATATGGCCGCTTTCGCCAGCATCGACGAACTCGGAGCCCCACACCTGCGCCAGTTCCCTGGCCTCCTCGGGCGTGCAGTAGGGATCGTTGGTGCTGGCGATCAGCACGCTGCGGAACGGCAGGATCTCGCGCCGGTGCGGAATGAAGTCGGCCGCCATGCCGGGGATCGCGCCCTTGGCCCGCTCCGAGGCCGGCGCCACCAGGAAGGCCCCGGCGACGTCGCCCGGGTGAAGATGCTCGGCCGCATGCGCGACCGCGCTGACCCCGGCCGAATGCGCGACGAGCACCACCGGCCGCGTCGATGCCCGCACCGCCTGCACGATGCGTTCCGCCCAGACGGGCCGCGAAGGCTTGTACCAGTCCTCCTGCTCGACAACCCGCGCCGTCGAGAGCTTGGCGACCCAGCGGCTTTGCCAGTGATCGGACCCGGAGCCGGACCAGCCGGGAATGATGAGGATGTCGGTGTCGGAGGATTTCATGGCCGTTCAGATAAAGCTGCTTGTGCGGGATACCAGAGGCGCTCACCCCTCCCCGAACACCCGCGCGAAGATCGTGTCGACATGCTTGAAGTGGTAGCCCTCGTCGAACATCGCCTCAAGCTCGGCGTCGGAGAGCTTGGCCGTGACGTCCTTGTCCTTCTTGAGGTTGGTCAGGAAGTCCTCGCCATGCTCCCAGGTCCGCATCGCATTGCGCTGGACCATGGCATAGCTTTCCTCGCGGCTCGCCCCGGCCTGGGTCAGCGCCAGCAGCACGCGCTGCGAGTTGTGCAGCCCCCCTAACCTGTCGAGGTTCTTGCGCATGTTCTGCGGATAGATCAGCAGCTTGTCGACGACGCCGGTGATCCGCGCCAGCGCGAAATCGAGCGTCACGGTCGCGTCGGGGCCGATCATGCGCTCGACGCTGGAATGCGAGATATCGCGCTCATGCCAGAGCGCGACATTCTCGAGCGCCGGCACGACCATGCCGCGCACGAGGCGAGCGAGGCCGGTCAGGTTCTCGGTCAGCACCGGGTTGCGCTTGTGCGGCATCGCCGACGAGCCCTTCTGGCCGGGCGAGAAGAACTCCTCCGCCTCATAAACCTCGGTGCGCTGCAGATGCCGGATCTCGGTCGCCAGCCGCTCGATGCTGGATGCGACGACGCCGAGCGTCGCGAAATACATCGCGTGCCGGTCGCGCGGGATGACCTGCGTCGAGACGGGCTCGACGGTGAGCCCCATCTTCTCCGCGACATAGGCTTCAACGCTCGGGTCGATATTGGCGAAGGTCCCGACCGCACCGGAGATCGCGCAGGTCGCGATCTCCGCTCGTGCAGCGATCAGACGAGCCCGGCAGCGATCGAACTCGGCATAGGCCTGCGCCAGCTTCAGCCCGAAGGTCACCGGCTCGGCATGGATGCCGTGCGAGCGCCCGATCGTCGGCGTCAGCTTGTGCTCGAAGGCGCGGCGCTTGATTGCCGCCAGCAGCGCATCGACATCAGCGATCAGAATGTCGGTGGCGCGCGCGAGTTGGACCGAGAGCGTCGTGTCGAGAATGTCCGAGGAGGTCATGCCCTGATGGACGAAGCGCGCTTCGGGGCCGACGATCTCGGCCAGATGCGTCAGGAAGGCGATGACGTCGTGCTTGGTGACGCGCTCGATCTCGTCGATGCGGGCGACGTCGAAGGTCGCGTCCTTGGCCTTGGCCCAGATCGTTGCGGCGGCCTCCTTCGGCACCACGCCGAGCTCGGCCAGCTTGTCGGTGGCGTGGGCCTCGATCTCGAACCAGATCCGGAACCGCGTCTGCGGCTCCCAGATGGCGACCATCTCGGGGCGGGAATAGCGCGGGATCATCGTCTCGTCCTTGTCACCACACGAGCCCTCATCCTGAGGAGCGCTCCGTCAGGAGCGCGTCTCGAAGGATGCTCCAGAAGGTGCTCACTGGATCATCCTTCGAGACGCCGCCTCGCGGCTCCTCAGGATGAGGGCTGATTAAATCTCAAACCCACTGCCCGCGCGCGGCCTCGGCCGCCTTGCGGATCGCGGAAATATTGCCGGCATAGGCCGATGGCCCGCCCTTGAACACGGCCGAACCGGCCACGAAGACGTCGGCGCCAGCCTTGGCCGCAAGCGGCGCGGTCTCGGGCGTCGCACCGCCGTCGATCTCGAGCGAAATC
>DATDBB010000058.1:0-16417 GCA_036525085.1 Allobosea sp. | reverse complement strand
CTCGTCTTCATCGTCTTACCTCACAGCGTCGAGCAGTGCCGCCAGCATCCGGTCGATGGTGGTGATCAGGGTCGAGGAGGCGTTGAAGGAGCGTTCCAGCTCCATCATCAGCGTCATCTCCTCGTTGATGTCGACGCCGGTCACGTTGGACAGCGCGGCCGTCGTCCGCTGCAGCAGCGCGGTCTCGTAGCCGAGCGTCTGCGTCGAGGTCTGGCGCCTGGCCTCGATCCAGCCGACCGAAGAGCCGGCGAAGCCGACGAGCGTGTCGGTCGGATCCGCGCCGGTGACCGGATCGAAATTCCGGCCGGTGCCCAGCTCGGTCAGGAGGCCCTGGATGCGGTCGGGGAAGCCCGCCGCGCCCGAGGCGTTGTAGTTGTAGTTCGGATCGAGCGGATCGGAGATGCCGCCGTCGCGCAGGCGGTCGAGGTCGCCGCCCTGCGAGGGGTCGGCATTGGCGTTGACGCGGATCGTGCTGGCGAGGCCTGCGACCATCACGCCGGTCGCCGGAATCGTGGCGGGGCCGGGCGCCGGGCCATAGGTGAACAGGCCGGCCTGGTCGGGCCCGACGCCGGTCTGGTCGCTCTCGGCGAAGACCTCGATCAGGCCGCGCGCGATCTCGTCGAGCTGGCTCTGATAGGTGACGGTGATCTCGTCGCGGACGATGGAGGAGCCGTAGATCTGGCCGGATTTGAGCGGCATGATCGCGCCCGGGCCGGTCACCGGCACGCCGTCGACATAGACTGCGTTGCCGGAGGTGCCCGCGCCCAGCGAGAAGCTCGGCGCCAGCGAGACGGTGCGCGGCACGGTCTCGAACAGGGTCACGCCACCATCGGTGTAGATGACCATGTCGTTGTTCGGCCTGGTCGCCACGCTGATGCCCATTTCCTCCGAGAGCTGGGAGAGAATGCGGTCGCGCGTGTCGAGCTGGTCGGTGATGTCGACGCCGGACTGGCTGCCCTTGACGATCGCCTGGTTCGCGACCTCGAACTCGGCGAGCAGGCTGTTCACACGCTCGACGCCCAGGCGCATGTCGGCATCGGCCTGCTGGCGTACGGTGCGGACGGTCTCGCTCGCCTCGTTCAGCGCGCGGGCCACTTCGGTCGCTTTGGTCAGAACGTTCTGGGCCAGCAGCGGATCGTCGGGCGTCACGCCATATTGCTGCAGCGCATTGGTGAGGTCGCCGAGCTTGGCCGCCAGCGACTGGTCGAGTTCGGGGTCGTTGACCGTGGCCTCGAGCTGGTCGAGCGCATCGACGATCGCCTGCTGGCCCGAGGTCGTGGCGGTCGAGCCGAGCTTGGCGGCGAACAGGACCGAATCCATCGCCCGGCCGATCGAGGCGACCTTCACCGCGCCGCCATAGGTGGTGATCACCGTGCCGGACTTGCGATTGTAGTTCGGGTCGTCGGCGCCGGCGACGTTGCGCGAGAGAACGGAGGTCTGCGTCGAGGTCGCCGTCAGCGAGGACTGCGCCACGTTCAGGGCTGATGAAAGGCTCATGGGATCGTCCCCGTCTCGTTTTTGCGCCAGTTCCCTGCGCGCTCGCTCAGCGCTTCAGGTTGACCAGGACGTCGAGGATTTCCGACCCGGTCTGGAAGACCTTCGAGTTCGCCGTGTAGCTGCGCTGGGACTCGATCATCGCGGTCAGCTCGGTGGCGAGATCGACGTTCGACTGCTCCAGCGCGCCGGCCCGGATCGAGCCGAAGCTGCCGGTCTCGGGGAAGCCGACGATGACGTCGCCGGATTTGTTGTTGACCGAATAGACGTTGCCGGATTGCGGCGTCAGCTGGTCGGGGCTGGGCACGGTCGCAAGCGGGACCTTGTAGGTGGCCCGGCGCGCGCCGTTCTCGAAGACGGCATAGACAGTGCCGTCGTCGGCGATCTCGACCGTCTCGACCGCGCTCGGCGCATTGCCGTCGACGGCGAGTTCGAGCGCGGTCTCGCCGGTCGCGACCTGCGAGACCTGGCTGAAATCGATGGTCGCGGTCGCGCCGCCGGGGATCGCCACCGTGAAGTTCGCAGGCGCGGTGGTGAGCTGTCCGGTGGGCCCGAAGGCGAGTGCGACGGTCGCCAGGGCCGGGGAGCCGGCGGCGCCGTAGGGGAAGCCCCCCGCCGTGGCGGTCGACTGGTCGAAGACGACGGCCTGCCAGGTATCGGGGGCCGTGCCAGTCTTCGCCATGTAGACGTCGAGCATCTTCTTGTTGCCGAGATTGTCGTAGGTGACGATCGAAGCCTTGCTGGAGTAAGTGCTGCCGGCGACGTTGTCGGAGGGTCGGGTGCCCGCGGCGATGACCGTCGAATTGGAATCGAGCACGCCCTTGAACGATCCGGAGACCGTCGGGTTGGCCTCGTAGGAGACATTGGCGAGGTTGATCCGCTCGAGCCCGTCGAGGCTGTTGGCGACGACGGTCGGCTCGCCGTTCTGGATCGGGTAGCCCATCAGGTAGAAGCCCGCCGAATTGACCAGTTCCTGGCTGCCGTTCTTCACGAAGGCGCCGGCGCGGGTCACGTAGGGCGTGCCGCCGGCGTCGCTGACGATGAAGAAGCCGTTGCCGCGGATGGCGAGGTCGGTCTTCGAGGTCGAGCCCATGATCAGGCCCTCGTCGGAGATCGCGTAGCGCGTCGTGGTCTCGACACCGCCGGAATTGTATTCGCTGTGATTGCCTTCGGAGATCAGCGACGAGAATTCGGTCGAAGCGCGCTTGTAGCCGACCGTATTGACGTTGGCGATGTTGTCGCTGACTGCGCCCAGCTTGCTGCCCTGGGCTGCCATGCCCGAGACGCCGGTCCGCATGATACCAAAAATGCTCATCTGCCAATCTCCAAGCGAAGCTTTCGATTGGCATTCGACATTGATTTGCTTGCGTGAAGCTGTCGGAATACAGCGCGTAAAGGTTTAGTAAAATCTACGGCTCGGCAAATGCGGTTTAAGGCGCCGTTTCACTCATTATACTACGGGGGGCGAAATCGGCCCGTCCGACCTCCCGCAAAAGCATCTCGTCAGTCCCCGCGCCGGCTCCGTGGGAGGCGCTGTCGCCTCCTGAAAATGGAGCCCGGTTCCGGCTAATTTTATATGGTAAATGAAAAGTATATGTATTCAAATAAATCCGTATAACGGTCTTTAACTGAGGTTTCCGCAGTGTTTCAACTCATTCCGCGTTGCAGCAATCCAGCATTGACCCTGACGAAAACGTTCCATAGCGTTATTCTGCTTCCAACTCGTCCGAGGCGGGGCAATTCCGATGCTGGGGGGTTCTATGTATATCGTCATCGATGATCGTGCCTTGGTGACAGAGGGCTATCAGTCCCTGTTTACTGGCGAAGGCGTTCCCGCCATTGGTTTTACTCCGTCGCGTTTCCAGGAGTGGGTCGAGGATACGCCGGCCGATCACCTCAAGACCGTCGAAGCGTTCCTGATCGGCGACTGCGCCGAGCGCTCGACCTTCCCGACGATGATCCGTCGCCGCTCGCAGGCGCCGGTGATCGCGATGAACGAGGCCAGCTCGCTGGAGAAGACGCTCGAGCTGTTCGCGGCCGGCGTCGACGACGTGGTCCGCAAGCCGGTGCATGTGCGCGAGATCCTGGCCCGCGTGAACGCGATGCAGCGTCGTTCCGAGAAGCGCCGCTCGAGCGATGACGAGGTCACGATCGGCGAGATCAAGGTCCATTTCGACGGCAGCGACCCGGAGGTCGCCGGCGAGATGATGGCGCTGCCGCGCCGCGAGCGCCGCATCCTCGAATTCATGATGCGCAATCGCGGCCGCTGGGTGACGAAGACGCAGGTCTTCAACGCGGTCTACGGCCTGTTCGATGCCGAGGTCGATGAAGCGGTGGTGGAGAGCCATGTCAGCAAGCTGCGCAAGAAGCTGCGCGCCAAGCTGGGCTATGACCCGATCGATTCCAAGCGCTACCTCGGCTACACGATCTCCTGACGCTCCTCTCCCGGCTATTCGGCCGGGAGCGCCGCGCCGCGGGTAGCGCCGGCTGCTTGCGTTTCGGCAGCGCAGGCACTTCGCTAAAAGATTATTACGACAATCGCCGACGACAGCTTCACGCAAGTCAATCCTCCTAGTGTTGCATTGCAACGACCACGGAGGCTTCAGGTGGAGCCAGTACATCTCTTCGATCTCGCCGCCAAGCAATCGCATTGGCTTGCCGTTCGACAGAACGCCGTTTCGCAGAACATCGCGAATGCCAATACGCCGCGCTACACGGCCGTCGATGTCGAGCCTTTCGAGGCCATCGTCAGGAAAACGACCCTCTCGGTCGCCGCGACCGCGCCCAACCACATCACCTCGACACCCGCCGAGACGCTGACGGCCCGGCCGCGCAAATCGGACAGCTGGTCCACCGTCCTTTCCGGCAATTCGGTCAGCCTGGAGCAGGAAATGCTCAAGGCCGGCGACATCAGCCGCAACCACGCCTTCACGACCAACATCGTGAAAAGCTTCCACCGCATGATGATGACGGCGATCAAGGGCTGACCAGCCCCGCGCAAGACTTCGTCCGTCTAAATCTTGCCAGAGGTGAGTATAGACCATGATCGACCCACTGGATGTTTCGCTCAGGATCGCAGGCGCCGGGCTCCAGGCCCAGTCGACGCGCGTGCGTGTCGTCTCCGAGAACCTGGCCAACGCCCAGGCCACGGGCACGACGCGGGGCGCCGATCCCTATCGCCGCAAGACGGTGACCTTCGAGAACACGATGAACCGGGCGCTGGGCGCCTCGCTGGTCAAGATCAAGGGCGTCGGCGTCGACAAGGCGCCGTTCCGCGTCGAGTTCGAGCCGAGCCACCCGGCCGCCGACGACAGGGGCTACGTCAAGATGCCGAACGTCTCGATGCTGCTGGAAATGGCCGACATGCGCGAGGCCAACCGCTCCTACGAGGCCAACCTGCAGATGATCAAGCAGGCGCGCTCGATGCAATCCATGACAATCGATCTTTTGAGGAACGGCTGATGCTCAACGCGATTTCCGCTCTCGCCCCCGTCGCCGGCCAGGTCGCCAAGGGGCTGCAGGGACTCGGTGCCGCCGGTGCCGCTTCCGGCCTCGGCGCTGCGGCGACTTCCGCCAATCCGGGCGCCGATTTCGGCTCGGTCTTCGCCGGCGTCGCCCAGAACTTCGTCGACAACCTGGCGCAGGGCGAGGCTCAGGCCGTCGCAGGCGTGCAGGGCAAGGCGGCCGTGCAGGACGTGGTCCAGGCCGTGATGTCGGCCGAGCAGTCGCTGCAGCTGGCGATGGCGATGCGCGACAAGGTCGTCGCCGCCTACCAGCAATTCGTGCAGATGCAGGTCTGAGGAAAGCTTCCGATGAAAGTCCTTGCCATCGCCTCGACCGGCATGAGCGCGCAGCAGCTCAATGTCGAAGTCATCGCCAACAACATCGCCAACATCAACACCACGTCCTTCAAGCGGGCGCGGCCTGAGTTCACCGATCTGCTTTACCAGACCGAGCGCTCGCGCGGCGTGCCCAATCGCGGCGGCGACGGCTCGATCCCGGAAGGCGCCTCGCTCGGCCTCGGCGTGCGCGCCGCAGCGATCCGCAACCTGCACATCCAGGGCGCGATGACCCAGACCGGCAACCGGCTCGATCTTGCGATCGATGGCCGTGGTTGGTTCAAGATCACGGCGCCGGAGGGCGAGACGCTCTATGCCCGCGCCGGCACTTTCAACACCAATGCCGATGGCGACATCGTCACGGCCGACGGCTACCTGCTCGATCCGGTGATCCGGGTGCCGGCCGATGCGGTCGACGTCACCGTCAACGAATCCGGGCTGGTGCTGGCCAAGATCCCGGGAGAGGTGCAGCCGCGCCAGCTCGGCCAGATCAGCCTGGCGAACTTCGCCAATGATGCCGGTCTCGAGCCGCTCGGCGGCAACCTCTATCGCGAGACTGTGGCCTCGGGCCAGCCGCGCGACGGCAACCCGACCGCGATCGGTTTTGGCAAGCTGCGGCAGGGCTATCTCGAGGCGTCGAATGTCGATCCCGTCAAGGAGATCACGGCGCTGATCGCGGCCCAGCGCGCCTATGAGATGAACGCCAAGGTCATCACCGCCGCCGACCAGATGGCCGGCACCGTCTCCAACGGCATCCGCTGAGGAACTTGCGCATGGCCCTTCCGTCGGTTCGCTTCTCGCTGCTCGCCGCCTGGCTCGGGCTTTGCGCGCTTGGCCCGGCGCAGGCCGCGCCCGAGGCCCTCATGCTGCCGGTGCCGGCGGTGACGCTCTATCCGGGAGACGTCATCAGCGACGCCCATCTGGTCGACCGCGCCTTCCGGTCGGCCGCGCGGGTGTCGATCGACAATCGCCTCGCGATCGTCGGCAAGGTGGCGCGACGGACCCTGCTGCCGGGCCAGCCGATCCCTCTGAACGCGGTCGACGACGCCAAGGTCGTGCGGCGCGGCGTGCCGACGCAGGTCGTCTTCCGCGAGAGCGATCTCGTCATCACCGGCATCGTCGAGCCGATGGCGTCGGCGTCCGTCAACGAGATGGTCAAGGCGCGCAACCCCGACACCGGGCTCATGGTCGTCGGCGTCGTCCAGGCGGACGGCACGATCCGCGTCGGGAGCCAATGATGGCGTTTACATCGCGACTGCTCGTCTTCGCCTGTGCCCTGGCGATGGCGCTTCAATGCGCCGCCCCAGTGCAGGCTTCGGTGCGGATCAAGGATATCGCCGGCCTGCAGGGCGTGCGTGACAACCAGCTCGTCGGCTACGGCCTCGTCATCGGCCTGCAGGGCACGGGCGACAGCATCCGCAACTCGCCCTTCACCGGCCAGGCGCTGCAGTCGATGCTCGACAGGCTCGGCGTCAACGTCCGCAATTCGGCGCTGCGCACGCGCAATGTCGCGGCGGTGATCGTGACGGCGGACCTGCCGCCCTTCGCCGGGCGCGGCAGCCGCATCGATGTCAGCGTCGCCTCGATGGGCGATGCGACCTCGCTGCTCGGCGGCACGCTGGTCGTGACCTCGCTGCTCGCGGCGGACGGACAGACCTATGCGCTGGCGCAGGGTCGCTTGAACGTCTCGGGCTTCTCGGCCCAGGGCGAGGCCGAGCGGCTGACGCAGGGCGTTGCCACGGCGGCACGCATTCCGGGTGGCGCCCTGGTCGAGCGCCAGATCGCCGATCAGCTTTCGACGCTGCACGTGCTATCGCTCGAATTGCGCAATCCCGATTTCGTCACGGCCGAGCGCGTCGCCGGAGCGATCAACGCCTTCACCCGCGAGCGCTACAAGTCGACGGTCGCCTTCGCGCTCGACCACCGCACGATCAGCCTGACGCGCCCGGCGAACATGTCGACCGCGCGCTTCATCGCCGAGATCGAGCGGCTGACGCTGGAGCCGGATTCGCCGGCCCGGGTCGTGGTCGACGAGCGCACCGGCACGGTCGTGATCGGCCGCGACGTCAAGATCTCCACGGTCGCCGTGACGCATGGCAATCTGACCGTCCGCGTCACCGAGGCGCCGATGGTCTCGCAGCCTGAAGCCTTCAGTCGCGGCGAGACGACGCAGGTTCCGCGCACCACGATCGAGGCGCAGCAAGGCAATGGCCGACTCGCGATCATCAACGGCGCCAATCTGCACACTCTGGTGCGCGGCCTCAACCAGATAGGCCTGAAGCCTGCGGGCATCATCGCGATCCTGCAGGCGATCAAGACGGCAGGCGCGCTGCAGGCCGACCTGGTGGTGCAGTAGCGCGTCCTCGGGCGGAGCTCCTTCAGAGCCGAGAGCCGGTCCTGAAAAAAATCCTCAGCCCTCATCCTGAGGAGCAAGCCGGAAGGCTTGCGTCTCGAAGGATGCTCCAGATGGTTCGAGAACCTCCGGGAGCATCCTTCGAGACGCCGCTTCGCGGCTCCTCAGGATGAGGGCTGTAGGAAATCTCAAGCGGTCCTCCAGAGTCAGCCCCGCGAAAGCATCGCCAAGTAGACATCTGCAGAGATCATTCAGGCGAGTCTTGAAAGAATGCAGCCGAAGAGCGCTCTTGTCATATCGTTGCTGCCCGCCTTGCTGCTGACGCTCGGCGTCGACGAGGCCGGGGCGCAGACCCAGACGCCGAAGACGGTGCCGGCCGCAGCGGCGGCCTCGACCTCGGATGCGGCGAATTTCTGCGCGGCGCTGCGCGACCCGGCGGCGGAAGCCCGCTTCGCCTGGCAGGCGAATACGCTGAAGGGGCTCGAAGCCAAGCTCGCCGATACCGTCAAGAAGCTCGAGGAGCGCAAGGCCGAGCTCCAACTCCTGACCGACCAGCGCGCCACCGAGGTCAAGCAGGCCGAGGCGCGCATGACCGAGATCTTCTCGCGGATGCGCCCCGACGCTGCCGCCCTGCAACTCGCCGCCATGGACCAGACGTTCGCCGTCGCGGTGCTCGGCAAGCTGCCGCCGCGCGCGGCCAGCGCCGTCCTCAACGAGATGGAGGCTTCGCGCGCCGCCCAACTCGCGGAAGCGATGGGCGGCCGGCGGCCCCAACCGAACAACAGAATGCCCACAACCGGAGTTCAGACCCGATGAAGGCCATCATTCTCGCAGCCTGCGCCGTCACCCTCGCCGGTTGCGGCATGGACATGTCGGAACTCAACCGCGAGCCGCAGCTCTCGCGCGTCGGCAGCGGTCTCGTGAAGCAGCGTGACGCCATCCCGCTCGGTACCCCGCCCGGCCGCGGCGTCGATGTCGCCTTCAACTCGATCTATACACGCCAGAGCGAGGATCTCTTCCGCGACACCCGCGCGATGAAGACCGGCGATGTCGTCACGGTGAAGATCTCGATCAACGACAAGGCCAAGCTCGACAACAAGTCGGATCGCTCGCGCAACTCGGCGGCCAAGTTCGGGCTCGGCTTCCTCGCCGATTTCAACGGGGCGTCGGGCGATGCTTCGGCGAGCGCCAATGCGACCTCGGACTCCTCGTCGCGCGGCCGGGGACTGACCGACCGTTCGGAGGAGGTCGAGATGTCGGTCGCGGCCGTCGTCACCGAGATCCTGCCCAACGGCAATCTGGTGATCAACGGCTCGCAGGAGGTGCGCGTGAACTACGACATGCGCGTGCTCAACGTCACCGGCATCGTGCGCCCGCGCGACATCACCGGCAACAACACAGTGTCCTACGAGAAGATCGCCGAAGCGCGCATCGCCTATGGCGGGCGGGGGCGCGGCATGGAAGTGCAGCAGCCGGCCTGGGGACAGCAGATCTACGACAAGGTCACCCCCTTCTGATGGCGGCTTCCCTGAAACCGCCCGGCGCACGCAAGCGCCGCGGCGCCTCCCGGAAGACGCTGCTTGCCGTCGCGCCCGTCGTCATCCTGACCCTATTGGCGGCGGGCGCGGGCACGCTCTGGGGCCTGCGCGTCATCGGCACGGTCGAAAGCACGGTGATGAAGCGGATGGAAGCCGCGACGCCCGACCTTGCCGTCAACGCGCAGATGACCGGGACGCTGGTGCTGAAGAAGCTCTCGCCGATCGTGACCAATCTGGCCGCGCCGGCGAACACCTGGGTGCGGCTCGAGGCGGCGCTGCTGATCGAGCAGAAGGCGGCAGCGACCGCCGATCCGCTCGTCGGCGCCATCACCGAAGACATCCTCGGCTTCCTGCGCAGCGTCACGGCGCGCCAGATGGAAGGCGCAGCCGGCCTGCGCAACCTGCGCGAGGATCTGCTCGAACGCGTCGCGATCCGCTCCAAGGGCGCCGTGCGCGACATCGTCATCGAAACCCTGGTCGTGCAGTGATCAAGCTTTTTGCGACACTCCTCTTTCTGTTGGCCGGCGTTGCCGGCGCGCAGGCGCAGTCCCTTGGCCTGGAAGGGCTCTTGCCGCCCGGCGGCGCCTCGGCCTCGGGACGCATCGTCCAGATCGTGGCGATGCTCACCGTGCTCTCGGTGGCGCCCGGCCTGCTGATGATGGTCACCAGCTTCAGCCGCTTCGTGATCGCGCTGTCCTTCCTGCGCTCGGGGCTCGGCCTGCAGAGCACGCCAGCCAACCTGATCCTGATCAGCCTGGCGCTGTTCATGACCTTCTTCGTGATGGCGCCGACCTTCGACAAGGCCTGGCAGGACGGCGTGCTGCCGCTGGTCGAAAGCCGGATCAGCGAGGGCGAGGCCTATACCAAGATCACCGCGCCGTTCCGGGACTTCATGCTGGCGCAGACGCGGCCGCAGGATTTGCGCCTCTTCGCTGACATCGCGCCGCAGAGCATCCGCCCGGTCGACCCGACTGTAGCCGTCGATCTGCGGGTCCTGATCCCGTCCTTCATGATCTCGGAGCTGCGGCGGGCCTTCGAGATCGGCTTCCTGATCGCGCTGCCCTTCCTGGTCATCGACATGATCGTGGCGACGATCGTGATGTCGATGGGCATGATGATGCTGCCGCCGACCGTGATCTCGCTGCCGTTCAAGGTGATCTTCTTCGTCCTGATCGACGGCTGGAACCTGCTGATCGGCGGGTTGGTCAGGTCGTTCAGTTGAGGTTTCCGGGCCTTGGACAGTGCTTGTCCTGGCCCTGAACCTCATCGTCATCCTGGCCGTAGCGAAGCGGAGCGCCGGGATCCATCATAGGGCTCCGGCGCTCTACGATGGATCCCGGATCTGCGCCGCTGCGCGGCTTGTCCAGGATGACGCGCGCGGATGGCACGCCTCCCGAACTTGGCTCAAACCACTCAGGCCCACTCGCCCTTGCGGAACACCGGAACGCGGCTGCCATCGGCGCGGACGCCGTCGATGTCGATGAGGTTAGAACCGATCATCCAGTCGATATGGATGAAGCTATTGTTGCCGCCCTGCGCCGCGATCTGCTCCGGCGTCAGCTTGGCGCCGTCGAGGAAGCATTTCGAATAGCACTGGCCGAGCGCGATGTGGCAGGAGGCGTTCTCGTCGAAGAGCGTGTTGTAGAACAGGATGCCGCTCTGCGAGATCGGCGAGGAATGCGGAACCAGCGCGACCTCGCCGAGCCGGCGCGCGCCCTCATCGGTGTCGAGCACCTTGGCCAGCACATCCGCGCCGCGCGCCGCCTTCGATTCGACGATGCGGCCGGCCTCGAAGCGCACCTGGATCTGGTCGATCAGCGTGCCCTGATAGGAAAGCGGCTTGGTGCTGGAGACGTGGCCCTCGACGCGCAGCGCGTGCGGCGTGGTGAAGACCTCTTCGGTCGGGATGTTGGCGTTGCAGGTGACGCCGTTCTTCGCAGTGGAGGCGCCGCCCTGCCATTCATGGCCGTCGGCGAGGCCGACGGTCAGGTCGGTGCCCGGTCCTGAGAAATGCAGCGCCTGGAAGCGCTGGCCGTTGAGCCATTGCGTGCGGGTGCGCAAGCTCGCGTTGTGCGTGGCCCAGGCCGGGACGGGATCGCCTGCGTCGACGCGCGAGGCGGCGAAGATCGCGTCGGCGAGCTTCGCCACCGCGATGTCCTCGGCGTCACCCGGGAAGACGCGGCGCGCCCAGGCGGCGGTCGGATAGGCCAGGATGTTCCAGTTGATGTCGAATCCGGCGATCTTCTCCAGCGCCGGCTGATAGGCGATCGAATTGGCCTTGCTGGCGCGCGAGACCTTGGCCGGGTCCTGCTGCGAGAGCAGCATCGGGTCGTCGCCGACGATGGCGAGGCGCGCGGTGTTGTTGGAGAACGCCTTGGCGACGCCCTCATGCAGCCAGCCGGGTGCCCGGTCGAAGCTGTCGTCGCTGGCGTAGCGGTAGCGCGCGAGCGTGACCTCTTCATCGGAGAGGATCGGCGTGACGAGGCCGGCGCCGGCCTTGTAGGCGTGCTCGGCGATCTTGCGCACCAGCGGTAGCGCCGCGACCGGCGCGGTCAGGAACAGATCCTGGCCGGCTTGAAGGTTCAGCCCGACGCGGATGGCGGCCTGCGCCAGCCTGTCGAGCTTGTCGGGGTCGATCGATGCGGGAATGCTGCGCTGATGGATGGTCATGGGAACGCCTGGGGTGATGCTATCAGGCGAATCTAGTGCAGAGCGCGCTGCGCGCCAATGCGCCGGCCGACTGCCGCCATGCGAGATTGCGCCGCGCGCTCCTGCGCAGCCACGGGTCAGGTCCCTTGCTTGATCCATCGCAATGCCCGGCTTGCATGGCTGTTCCAGCTTGCGGCGCGGCGTTTCTGAGCGTACATGAATTTCAGAAATTCCTGAAAATACAGATATACCGGAAGATCGATGAAACTCTCGCCGCTCACCCAGGCCTTCGTTCTGCATTTTGGCGAGATGGGCAGCCGCTGGGGCATCAACCGAACGGTTGGGCAGATCTACGCGCTGCTCTATCTGTCTTCCGAGCCGCTCTGTGCGGACGACATCGTCGAAAGCCTCGGCGTCTCCCGCTCGAATGTCTCGATGGGCCTGCGCGAATTGCAGGCCTGGAACCTCGTGCTGCTGAAGCATCTGCCGAGTGACCGGCGCGACTTCTTCACGACGCCCGACGATGTCTGGCAGATCCTGCGCACGCTGGCCGAGGAGCGGAAGAAGCGCGAGGTCGACCCGACGCTGTCGGTGCTGCGCGAGATTCTGATGCAGCATCCCACCGACGAGGCCGAGCGGCACGCCCAGGCACGGATGGCGGAAATGCACGGGCTGATCGAGCAACTCACGACCTGGTATGACGACGTCAAAACGCTGGAGACCGACCGGCTCGCCATGCTGCTGGGGCTCGGCGCGCGCGTCACGAAGCTGCTCGAGGTCAAGGACAGGATCGTCTCGATCGGCCGTCCGCGCCGCCCTGCCGAGAAGGCTCCGGCATCATGACGGCAGCGGCTGCGAGCGCTTCCGCCCCGATGGCTGCGGATCAGGGCAGCCGTGCCGCCATGCTGATGCAGGCGGGGGGCGCATTGCTCTGGCTGCCGCAGGCCGCGCTGATTGCCTTCGTCATCGGCGGCATCGCCGAGGCGGGCGGGTGGCGGGACGCATTGCTGCCGACAGCCGGGGTGCTGATGCTCGGTTGCGCGCGCGCGACGCTCGAAGCCCTCGGCGGGAGACGGGCCTTCCTGGCGGCGCGGGCCAGCCTGTCCCGGCGCCGCGGGGAGGTTGTCGCGGCGCTCGCTGCCGGCTCGCCGCTCGACCGGGACCGGCCAGCCTCGGGGCTCGCCGCCAGCGTCGTCACCGAACAGGCTGAAGCTCTGGTACCCTATCTGGCGCGGTTTGCCCCGGCTCGCTTCAAGGCGACGGTGGTGCCGCTGGTCATCCTCTGTGCCGTGCTGCCGCTGTCCTGGGTCGCGGCGCTGGTCCTGCTGCTGGCGGCGCCGCTGATCCCGATCTTCATGGCGCTGATCGGCTGGCGCGCCAAGGCCGCGAGCGAGGCCCAGCTTGCCGAGACCGGCAATCTCAACGCCTTCCTGCTCGACCGGCTGCGCGGGCTGGCGACGATTCGCGCACTCGGCGCGGTCGACGCGACCGCGTTGCGGCTGCGGGCGAATGCCGAGGATCTGCGCGCGCGGACCATGGCGGTGCTGCGCATCGCCTTCCTGTCCTCGGCGGTGCTGGAACTGTTCTCCGCGCTCGGCGTCGCCCTGGTCGCGGTCTATGTCGGCTTCCATCTGCTCGATGCCTTGCCTTTCGGCGCCTGGGGCGGGCGGCTCAGCCTGAGCGAGGGGCTCTTCATCCTGCTGCTGGCGCCAGCCTTCTTCGAGCCGTTGCGTGAATTGTCCTCGGTCTGGCACGACCGCGCTGCCGGACAGGCCGCGATCGCGGCGCTCGATGGCCTGTCGCGTGATGGGCTCGCATTGGTCGGCGCGAACGAGGCGGATCGCGAAACCGCCGCTGTCCCGGGCGGCGCTATCGATCTGCGGATCGAGGGCTTGTGCTTCCGCCATGCCGGTGCCGGCGACGTCGTTCTCGACGGCTTCGATCTGCGGGTGGCGGCTGGCGAGCATGTCGCGATCCTCGGTCCCAGCGGCTCAGGCAAGTCGACGCTGCTCGCGCTCGTCGCCGGCCTCGCACCGGCGGATGGCGGCGCGATCGCAATCGGTGGGACAAGGCTCGGGCCGGACAGTGCGGCAGGGTTGCGCCGGCGCATGGCGTGGATCGGCCAGCGCCCGCATCTCTTCGCCGCGACGCTGGCCGGCAATGTCGCGCTGGGGCGCAGGGAAGCCGGTGCCGCGGATGTCAGCAATGCGCTGCGCATGGCGGCGCTCGGCGACCTCGCGGCCGTGCGTCCCGGCCATGCGATCGGCGAAGGTGGGGCTGGACTTTCCGGCGGCGAGGGGTTGCGGCTGGCGCTGGCGCGCGGCGCAGCCAACCCGCAGGCCGGCCTCATCCTGGCCGACGAGCCGACGGCCCATCTCGATGCCGGCACGGCGCGCGAGATCACCGAACGCCTGCTTGCCTTCACGGCCGGGCGCACGCTCCTCGTCGCGACCCATGATCCGGTGCTGGCGGCGCGGATGGACCGCGTCATCAGGCTCGATCTCGAACGATTGGAGGGCGCAGCATGACCCGTTCGCTGCGCCATCTGCGGCCGGTCTCGCATCTGCGGTTGATTCTGGCCTTCTTCCTCGCGGAGCGCCGCGGCGCGCTGCTGGGCGGGGCGCTGCTCGCTGCGGTCACGGTGCTGGCCGGCGTCGCGCTGCTCGGCCTGTCCGGCTGGTTCATCACCGCGACCGCTATCGCCGGGCTGTCCTCGGCGACCGCGCTCGTCTTCGACGTCTTCGCGCCCTCGGCCGGTATCCGGCTGCTGGCGCTCGGCCGCACCGCTGCGCGCTATGGCGAGCGGCTGGTGACGCATGATGCGACGCTGCGGCTGCTGGCGGGCCTGCGCGAGCGTCTCTTCCGGGGCTGGGCCGGGCCCGGCGCGGCGCGTCTCCTGCTGAGGCGCCCGGCGCGGCTGCTGTTCCGCCTTACCGCCGATATCGACGCGCTCGATTCGCTTTATCTGCGCGTGCTGGTGCCGATGGCGGCAGCGCTTGGCACGGCGCTCGTGGTCGCTCTGGCGCTGGCGCTGCTGCATCCGGCGCTCGGCCTCGGCGTGGGCGGCTGGCTGCTTCTGGCGGGGCTCGGCCTTCCTGTCCTGGCGGCGCTGCGAGCGCTGAAGCCGGCGCGCCGGCGGGCCCATGCCAGCGAAGCGCTGCGGGCGCGGGCGATCGATCTCGTCGCGGGGCAGACCGACCTCGTCATGGCGGGGCGCCTCCCGGCCCAGTGCGCAGCGCTGGCCTCGGCAGACCGACGGCAGGCCGAAAGCGATGATGCCCTCAACCGGATCGAGACCGGCGTGGGCATCGGCTTCGGCCTGGCTTCGGCCCTGCTCCTGTCGGGCGTGCTGGTCGTGGCGTCGGCGCTCGCCGAGGCCGGGCGGATCGGGGCGCCGGTCGCGGCGCTCGGAGTGCTGGTCGCGCTTGCGGCGCTGGAGCCCTTCGCGAGCTTGCGCCGCGGGGCGCTCGAACTCGGCCGCACTTTGTTCGCGGCGCGGCGGATCGGGCCTCGGCTCGCGCCTGCCGAGGCTGCGCCGGTGGCCGTCCCTCCGTCGGCAGAGGGGGTGGCCGTTCGCCTCGGCGGTGTCGAGGTTAGGCATGACGACGCAGCGCTGCCCGCCCTTGCCGATATTTCGCTGTCGCTGCGGCTGGGCGAGATCGTCGCCATCATCGGTCCGAGCGGTGCCGGCAAGTCGACGCTGCTCGCCGTCATCGCCGGCGAGATCGCGCCGGCATCGGGCCAGGTCGAGGCCCTGCCGGCGACGCTGCTGACGCAGCGCAGCGAACTGTTCCAGGACAGCCTGCGCGACAATCTGCGGCTGGCCGATCCGGCGGCCGATGATGCGCGGCTGATGGCTGCCCTCGCCTTCGCCGGCCTGCGCGCCGATGTCGAGGCGCTGCCCGCGGGGCTCGATACGCGCCTTAGCGAGAATGGACTCGGCCTGTCCGGTGGGCAGGCACGGCGATTGACGCTCGCCCGGCTGATCCTGCGCGATACGCCGCTCTGGCTGCTCGACGAGCCGACCGAAGGTCTCGACGGAGCGACGGCGCGCGACGTGATGGGCCGCCTGCGCATCTCTGCGGAAGGGCGCTGCGTGGTCATCGCGACGCATGTCCGGCGCGAGGCCGAACATGCCGACCGGCTGGTCGTCATGGAGAGCGGGCATGTGGTGTCGACGTCGTGGCGTGGCGAGCCGGGATTTGCGGCGGCGCTCGCTGGCTTGAGGCCGGACTGAGAAGGGATTTCGTTGCCGGCGCGGCAGTCCCGCAGTGCCGGCGAGCCTTGGTGGATTGGGGGAGGACGCCTATGGACCTCGACATCGTCGCGCTGTCACGCCTGCAATTCGCGCTGACGGCGCTGTATCATTTTCTGTTCGTGCCGCTGACGCTCGGGCTCTCAGTCCTGCTGGCGATCATGGAGACGGTCTATGTCATGACCGGCCGCGTGATCTGGCGACAGATGACGAAATTCTGGGGCGTGCTGTTCGGCATCAACTTCGCCATCGGCGTCGCCACCGGCATCGTCATGGAATTCCAGTTCGG
>DATDBB010000057.1:0-2672 GCA_036525085.1 Allobosea sp. | reverse complement strand
CGACATGGCGCGCGCGGCCGATCTGCTCGGCATGGACCGGCGGCAGGCCGAGATGTTCCGCGACCTCGAACGCGGGCAGTTCGTGGCGCTGGGGCCCGCTCTCTCGAAGCGCCCGCTGCCCCTTCGCATCGGTTCGGTCTCCTCGGTCGATCGCGGCGGCGCGCCCGGGCTGATGCCGCTGCCCGAGCAGGCTCCGGAAGAGGCGGGCAAGCTGATCTTCACGGCCGGCGCCGACGAGCCCGCCCCGATCAGCCGGACGCCGCGCCCCGCGCCGCGTCCGCGCCCGCCGGTGAACGACACCATGCGGCAGATCGAGGCCTATCGCCCGGCGCCGATGCCGGAGCCCGAGCCTGAAATCCCGATGGAGCCGGCCGAGCGCGAGGCGATCATGACCGAGATCCTGCGCGACCTGATGGCCGATCCGGAGGCCCGCTCGCGCCAGGTCGCGGTGCTCTATCAGGATTTCACCGTGCGCTGCCGGATGCGCCGCCTCGGCCGCAGCAATCTCAGCCTCGACGAATTCCGCCGCCGCCTCGCCGTGGCCAAAGCTGGGGCGAGCGACGAGATCGTCGAGTCGGAGGCCTGGCGGGCGGCGGTCGAGGCCTCGCTGGCCCTGCCCGACGACCTCCACGGGCTCTTCCTGTTCATCGCGCGCGCCGCGCTCGAAGGGGCGCCCTGCCCCAGCGATGCGGAACTCGCCGCCGTCTATGGCAGCCATTCGCCGAGCCGGGCGCGGCGGCTGATCGCCTATATCGAGGAGCGCGGGCTGCTCGTCTGCCATGTCGATTTCCGCGGCCAGCGCACGCTCGCCCTGCCGACCCTCGGGATCGAGACCGCGCCGGGCCACGGTTCGGTGCGAACGGCCGGCATGCCGCGCGGCGCGCGGGGGTGAGAGACGACCGAGCCCATGCGACCGCCCGCTCGAAAACTTGACCACCCCGCCTCCGAACGTGCATGACCTCAAGCCGCATTCACGGGTTCGGCCATGCGCGTTCTGTTGATCGACAACTACGACAGCTTCACCTGGAACCTGGTCCACCTGATCGGCGGACTCGGGGCCGAGGTCGATGTGCGCCGGAACGACGCGCTGACGGTCGAGGAGGCCCTTGCCGGCGACCATGACGCGATCGTGCTCTCGCCCGGCCCCTGCACGCCCAACGAGGCCGGAATCTGCCTCGATCTCGTACGCGAGGGCGCGGATCGGAAGCCGATCTTCGGCGTCTGCCTCGGGCTGCAGGCGATCGGTCAAGCTTTTGGCGGCGAGGTGGTCCGCGCCCCCTTGCCGATGCACGGCAAGGTCTGCGCGATCCAGCACAAGGCGCGCGGGCTTTTCCGCGGCATCAATGGGCCGCTGCAGGCGACGCGCTATCACTCGCTGGTCGTGGCGCGCGAGAGCTGCCCGGCCGATCTCGATATCGAAGCCTCGACCGATGACGGGCTGATCATGGCGCTGTCGCACCGGAGCCTGCCCGTCTGCGGCGTGCAGTTCCATCCCGAGAGCATCGCGTCGGAACATGGCGCGACGATTCTGCGGAATTTCCTCGATCTCGCCGAGCGATGGCAGCGCGACCACGAGAACGCCGCCCTGGCCGGCGCCGTCTGAGCCCGGGACGCCCGTTCACGCCGCCCTTTTTCCAGATCGACTGCCTGACAGTCGCCTTCTACACAGAGTTCCCATGGACGATTTCAAGCCCTTCATCGCCAAGGTTGCGACCGGCGCCTCGCTGTCGCGCGACGAGGCCCGCGACGCCTTCGACACGATCCTCTCGGGCGGCGTGACCAATGCGCAGGCCGCCGCCTTCCTGATGGCGCTGCGCGTGCGCGGCGAGACCGTCGAGGAGATCACCGGCGCGGTCAGCGCGATGCGCAGCAAGATGCTGACGGTGCAGGCCCCGGCCGACGCCATCGACATCGTCGGCACCGGAGGCGATTCCTCCGGCTCCTACAACGTCTCGACGCTGGCCTCGATCATCACGGCCGCCTGCGGCGTGCCGGTCGCCAAGCACGGCAACCGCGCCGCCTCGTCCAAGACCGGCACGGCCGATGTGCTGATGGCGCTCAACGTCAAGGTCGGGCTCGATCCGGCCGCAACCGAGCGCTGCATCGCGCAGGCCGGCGTCGGCTTCATGTTCGCGCCGACACATCATGCCTCGATGCGCCATGTCGCGCCGGTGCGCGTCGAACTCGGCACGCGGACGATCTTCAACCTGCTCGGGCCGCTCTCGAACCCCGCCGGGGTGAAGAAGCAGCTCATCGGCGCCTTCTCCGAGACCTGGCTCGAGCCGATGGTGCGCGTGCTGGCGAGCCTCGGCTCGACCCGGATCTGGGCCGTGCATGGCTCGGACGGCCTCGACGAGATCACCACCACAGGCCCGACGCGCGTCGTCTCGCTGGAAGGCGGCAAGATCGAGAGCTTCACGATCAGCCCCGACGATGTCGGGCTTCCCCGTGCCAAGCCCGAAGATTTGCGCGGCGGCGAGCCGGCCCAGAACGCGGCGGCGCTGCGGGCCGTGCTCGACGGCGAGAAGACGGCCTTCCGCGACATCGCGGCCTTCAATGCAGCGGCCGCGCTCCTCGTCGCCGGCAAGGCTGCAGACCTGCGCGACGGGCTGGCGCAGGCGACCGCGGCGCTCGATTCCGGCAAGGCCAAGGCGACGCTGGCCGCGCTCATC
>DATDBB010000056.1:0-18554 GCA_036525085.1 Allobosea sp. | reverse complement strand
CGGAAGGCCTGGGCCGCGCCGGACTGGGCGCGGGCGGCCTTCGGGAGTTGCAATGCGATGATGAGGCCGCCGGCGCCGGCGATCAGCGAGCGGCGCGAGAGATTGATGTCGTGGGCGGTCATGATCAGCCCTCCAGCGTGCGGGCGGCGGCGTGGATCGCCGTGCGGATGCGGGCATAGGTGGCGCAACGGCAGATGTTGCCGTTCATCGCGAGGTCGATGTCGCGGTCGCTGGGCTTGGGGTTCTCCTTGAGCAGGGCGACCGCGCTCATGACCTGGCCGGACTGGCAGTAGCCGCATTGCGGCACGTCGAGCTTGTCCCAGGCGGCCTGGACGGCTTGCGCCTCCTTGCCCTCGAGCGCCTCGATCGTGGTGACCTTGCCCTCGACCGCCGAGACCGGCGTGACGCAGGAGCGCACGGGCTGGCCGTCGATCCAGACCGTGCAGGCGCCGCATTGCGCAACGCCGCAGCCGAACTTGGTGCCGGTCAGGCCGAGATTGTCCCGGATCGCCCAGAGCAGGGGCGTGTCGTCGTCGACATCGACGCTATGGGTGCGTCCATTGACGGTGAGCGTATGGGCCATGGCTGCCTCGCGAATATGAAAAGCCGTGTGAAGAACCGGAACGACGCCCTGCCGTGGGGGTTATCTGGTAACCCGATCCGGCATAGCGTCGGCAGCGACCGCGAACATGGCCCGCGACCGCCGAAATAGACTGATTGGAATAATTCAGTCTAGCTGGTATGGTCGCGCAGAGTCTGGAATTCGTCAAGACTGAGAATGAGCAGCTCACGAGATTGTTCCCCGGCCGGGCCGGATGAAGCTAGGACCCGTATCGAGCAGATCGCCGATGCGGCTCTGCGGCGTTTCGCGCGCTACGGCTTCAAGCGCAGCTCGATGGAGGATGTGGCGCGCGAGGCCGGCCTCGCCAAGGCGACGCTCTACCTGCATTTCAAGGGCAAGGACGACGTCTTCCGCGCCATGATCGAGCGTTTCGGGGCCCGTATCGCGGCGCTCTGCGAGGCCGTGATGGTGCGCCCCCTACCCTTTCCCGAAAAGCTCGAAGCGTTGATGCTCGCGCAGTTCGGCGCGAGCTATGCCGCCTTCGGCGATGGCGAGCATCTGGCCGAGCTCAAGGCCGTGATGGCGAGCATCGCGCCGCGCGAGATCCAGGCTTTCGAGGGCATCTTCACCGCCCATGCGACGAAGCTGCTGATGGAGGCCGCGACCAAGGGCGAGATCGTGCTCGGATCGCTCGCCGCCGACATGATCGTCGAGACGCTGTCGCAAGCCGCGATCGGCGCCAAGATGGGCCAGCCGCCATCGCTGGAGACCTATGAGGCAAGGCTGCGCCAGATCGCGGCGCTCGCGGCGCAGGCGGTGGCGAAGCGGTAGGCCGTGTTCGGAGCGGCGCTTCGGCGAATGCCGACAGCGCCGCTGGTCCTTGGCGACGGGCGGAAATCTCCGCCTGTCGCCTCAGCCTTCCTTGGCCCTGACCGCCCCCAGTGCCGCCTGCGCCGCCGCGAGCCGCGCGATCGGCACACGGAAGGGCGAGCAGGAGACGTAGTCGAGGCCGACGCTCTCGCAGAAGCCGATCGAGGCAGGGTCGCCGCCATGCTCGCCGCAGATGCCGAGCTTGATGCCGGGTCGCGCCTTGCGGCCACGCTCGGCCGCGAGCCTCACCAGTTCGCCGACGCCCTCCTGGTCGATCGTGACGAAGGGATCATTCGCAAGGATGCCCTTGGCCGTATAGGCGCCGAGGAACGACGCCGCATCGTCGCGGGAGATGCCCAGCGTCGTCTGGGTCAGGTCATTGGTGCCGAAGGAGAAGAACTCGGCGCTCTTCGCGATCTCCTCGGCGCGCAGCGCGGCACGCGGCAATTCGATCATGGTGCCGACCTGATAGGTCAGATCGACCTTGCTCTCGGCGATCACCTCCTTCGCCATGGCGTCGATGCGCGCCTTGACCAGGTCGAGTTCGGCCACGCCCATGACGAGCGGGACCATGACCTCCGGGATCACGGCCTTGCCGGTTTCCTTCGCGGCGATCACCGCCGCCTCGAAGATGGCTCGGGCCTGCATCTCGGCGATCTCGGGATAGGCGATGGCGAGGCGCACGCCGCGGAAGCCGAGCATCGGGTTGAACTCGTGCAGTTCGGCGGCGCGGTGCTTCAGCGCATCCGCCGTGACGCCGAGCGCGCTCGCGACCTCCGCGATCTCCTTCTCGCCATGCGGCAGGAATTCGTGCAGCGGCGGGTCGAGCAGGCGGATGGTGACCGGCAGGCCGCTCATGATCGTGAACAGCTGGACGAAGTCCTGCCGCTGCATCGGCAGGAGCTTGGCGAGCGCGGCACGCCGGCCCTTGTCGTCCTGGGCGAGGATCATCTCGCGGACCGACTGAATGCGCCCTTCCTCGAAGAACATGTGCTCGGTGCGGCAGAGCCCGATACCCTCGGCGCCGAACTCGCGCGCGGTCCTGGCATCGTCGGGCGTCTCGGCATTGGCGCGGACCTTGAGGCGGCGGACCTTGTCGGCCCAGCCCATCAGCGTCGCGAACTCGCCGGAAAGCTCCGGCTTCTGCATCCTGACCTCGCCGAGCAGGACCTGGCCGGTGCCGCCGTCGACGGTGAGGAAATCGCCGGCCTTCAGCGTCGTCGCACCGACGGTCAGCGTGCCCTTGGCGTAGTCGACGCGGATCTGGCCGGCGCCGGAGACGCAGGGCTTGCCCATGCCGCGCGCCACGACGGCCGCATGCGAGGTCATGCCGCCGCGCGTGGTCAGGATGCCCTCGGCCGCGTGCATGCCGTGGATATCCTCCGGGCTCGTCTCGACGCGCACCAGGATGACCTTGCGGCCGGCCTTCTTCGCGGCTTCCGCATCGTCGGAATTGAACACGATCTCGCCGGCGGCGGCGCCAGGCGAGGCCGGAAGACCCGTGGTCAGGACGCGGCGCTCGGCCTTGGGATCGATCATCGGGTGCAGGAGCTGGTCGAGCGCGCCGGGCTCGACGCGGCCGACGGCCTCCTCCTGCGAGATCAGGCCCTCGGTAGCCAGTTCGACCGCGATCCTGAGCGCCGCCTTGGCGGTGCGCTTGCCGGACCGGGTCTGCAGCATCCAGAGCTTGCCCTCCTGGATGGTGAACTCCATGTCCTGCATGTCGCGGTAATGCTTCTCGAGGATGCCGTAGATGCGGCAGAGCTCGGCATAGGCCTCCGGCATCGCCTTCTCCATCGAAGGCTTGTCGGAGCCGGCCTCCTTGC
Source organism: Allobosea sp. (assembly GCA_036525085.1). Taxonomy (GTDB): domain Bacteria; phylum Pseudomonadota; class Alphaproteobacteria; order Rhizobiales; family Beijerinckiaceae; genus Allobosea. The sequence goes on along the minus strand of DATDBB010000056.1, from coordinate 15,296 downwards.
GGGCGGCCTCGGTGATGTCCTGGGGCGTGCGGATGCCGGCGACGACGTCTTCGCCCTGGGCGTTGATCAGGAACTCGCCATAGAGCGCGTTCTCGCCGGTCGAGGGATTGCGGGTGAAGGCAACGCCGGTTGCGGAGGTGTCGCCCATATTGCCGAACACCATCGACTGGACATTGACCGCCGTGCCCCAGGCGGCCGGGATGTTGTTGAGCTCGCGATATTTGATCGCGCGCGCATTCATCCAGGAGGAGAAGACAGCGCCGACAGCGCCCCAGAGCTGGGCCTGCGGGTCCTGCGGGAACTCGGTGCCGAGCGCCTTCTTGACGATGTCCTTGTACTTGCCGACCAGCACCTTCCAGTCCTCGGCGCCGAGATCGGTGTCGAGATGCAGGCCCTTGCGCTCCTTGTAGTCCTCGAGCGCCTCTTCGAAATGGCCGTGATCGACGTCGAGCACGACGTTGGAATACATCGTGATGAAGCGGCGATAGCTGTCCCAGGCGAAACGCGCGTCGCCGGAGGCTTTGGCCACGGCCTCCACGGTGACGTCGTTCAGGCCGAGATTGAGGACGGTGTCCATCATGCCCGGCATCGAGGCGCGGGCGCCGGAACGGACCGAGACCAGGAGCGGATTGGCGGGATCGCCGAAGGTCTTAGCCGTCAACGCGGCCATGCCGTCGAGCGCAGCCTTGGCCTGCGCTTCCAGCTCGGGCGGAAACTTCTTGCCGTTATCGTAATACCAGGTGCAGACCTCGGTGGTGATGGTGAAGCCGGGCGGCACGGGCAGGCCCAGATTGCTCATCTCGGCAAGATTCGCGCCCTTGCCGCCGAGCAGGTTCTTCATGCCTGCCTCACCCTCGGCCTTGCCGTCGCCGAAGGTGTAGACCCACTTGCTGCCAGCCATCATCCCAGCCCTTTCACGTCTTCCAAGCCGAGCGCAGAACGCTTCGGCCAGAGAATGGTTCGTGTGCGCCGCAACAAAGTCGTCGCGGCGTGGTCATGCCGAAAAGCGCATGAACAATCAATGAGCGAGCGGCAAGGGGAAGACGTTGCATTGTGGCTGCCCGGCGACTTGAAGAGCACGATCGCAGCCCATATGGTTGCGATCAGGCGAGACGAGACGCCTCCGGACCCGCGGAAAAGGTCTAACCTGCTCGGACAGCGATAAACTGACGCGTCTGCCCCTGTGCAGCCGATTGCGGGTCTTCGGCCTCATGCACTGGAGGCGTCATGTCACAACTTCCCGCATCCCCCGATCTCGAGCATTTGCGCAAGCAGGCCAAGCGCCTGCTGCGCGCCGCCCGCGCCGGCGCGGCCGACGCGCTGGAGCGCTTCGGCGCGAACCTGCCAGCGGCGCGCGACCTCCCCGTCGCCGCGCTGGCGCGACGCCCGCTGCGCCTGCACGACGCGCAATCGGTGGTCGCGCGCGAGCACGGCTTCCGCTCCTGGACCGAGCTCAAGCGCTATGTCGAATGGGCCCGCAGCGCCGCCGCTGAGCGGCTGGAGCGCTGGCTGGCTTGCGTCTTCGAGGGGCAGGCGCGCGAGCGCGCCCTGGCGCTGAGGATGCTGCGCGCCGAGCCTGCACTGGTCGCAGGCGATCCCTGGCTCGCCTGTCCGGTCGGCGACATCGCCCGCCTCGAACGCACGCTCGCGGCCGATCCGGCCTTCGCCAACCGGCCCGGCGGCCCCTTGGCGATGCCGCCGCTGGCCGCCGTGACCTCGTCCGCGCTGATCCGCGATCCGGAATTCGAGGAGCCTCTGCTGGCGAGCGCGCAGCTGCTGATCGCCTATGGCGCGGACGTGAACGGCCGCTGGATCGATCCGCGATTTCCGGACGATCCGCTCTCAGTGCTCTATGGCGCCGCCGGGCGAACGCATCACGCCGGCATGACCAAGCTCCTGCTCGACGCCGGCGCCAACCCGGACGACAACGAGTCGGTCTATCACGCCGTCGAAAGCGAGGACCTGACCTGCCTGCGCCTGCTGCTGGCGGCGGGAGCGCGGGTGTCCGGCACCAATGCGGTCGCGCGGGCGCTCGATTACAACCGGCCCGGGGCATTGGAATTGCTGCTCGCACAAGACGGCATCGCGCCCGAGCGGCACTGGCTGCATCATGCCCTCCTGCGCGGGCGCTCGCTCGCCCATATCCGCGCGCTGGTCGCGGCGGGAGCCGATCTGACGGCGCAGGATCGGCACGGCGCCAGCGTGCTGCGCTTCGCGGAGCGCCTCGGCCGGAGCGATGTCGCCGCGCTGCTGCGCGAGCATGGCGTCAGCGAGGAGCTGCCAGTGGAGGAGGTCTTCATCGCGGCCTGCGCCCGCGGCGAGGAAGCGACAGCGCGCAAGCTCCTCCAGACGATGCCGGACATGGTCTCGCATCTCAACGCTTCCCAGCTCGAGGCCATGCCGCAAGTGGCGGCGCTGGGGCGGATCGAGGCGGTGCGCACGATGCTCGCGCTCGGCTGGCCGCGCGAGATCAAGACGGCCTGGCATGCCTCCGCGCTCAACCTTTCGATCTTCGCCGGCGATGCGGCGATGACGCGCCTCCTGCTCGACGAAGGTGCGGATTGGCGCACGATGCATGGCTATGGCGACAATGCGCTGGGCACGCTCTCCTTCGCGTCGCAGGCGGACGATGTCGGCGACGATGCGCCGCGCGATCATGCAGGCTGCGCGGCCGCCCTCCTCGATCACGGGGTACCGGCCGAGAGCTTCCGCAAATACTCATTCTCGGAGGAGGTCAGCGATCTGCTCGAAGCTGAGCGCGCATCCGAGCAGGAGGAAGCGCTCGGGTAATGGTCCCGAGACCGGGCGGAGGTGCGCTCAGCGCGCCTTCGCCTTCTCGCTTGCCTGCTCCCTTGCCTGGTACCTTGCCTGCTCCCTAGCCTTCTTGGGCCAGCGCAGCGGCCAGTTGACGATGCGGTCGGGCACGTCCTCATCCGGCACATCGTCCTCGCTGGCGAAGACGCGGCCGCGCACCGCGACGCCGGCCTCGACCACGGTCTCCGGGTCGCCCGAGACCAAAGGATGCCACCAGGGTAAATCCCTCCCCTCGGCGACGAGCCGGTAGGCGCAGGTCGGCGGCAGCCAGGGCAGCGTGCGGACGTCATGGGGCGTCAGCGTCACGCAATCGGGCACCTTGGTCGAGCGATTGACGTAGTCCTTGCAGCGGCAGGTCTTCGCATCGAAGAGGCGGCAGCCGATGTCGGTCGCCAGAATGGCGCCGGTATCCTCGTCCTCGAGCTTGACGAGGCAGCAGCGGCCGCAGCCGTCGCAGAGCGACTCCCATTGCTCGCGGCTCATCGCCTCGAGCGCGGTGGTGCGCCAGAACGGATCATCGGGAATGCGGTCGCCGGTCATGACGCCTTATGCTCTGCCAGGCCTGCCGAGGGAAGCCGGCGAATGGAAGCAGCCGGCCCGCATCCGCGAGGCACGCCGCCGCGTATCCGTTCCAGCCGTGCCGAAACGGGACAGACTTTCTGGCCCGGAATCTGCAATCTGGGCAGAGAATGTGACCCGGATCACTTACACTTCGGTCGGGACGGAATATGTATCTCCGGCACGGTCGGAATATGTTGCCAAGGCGGCCGGGGCGCGGCAGGACAATGTCGTCGCCTTTCGAGACAGCGGCTCACATCGGGACCCTGGGACTGCGATGGAGTTCAGGAAGACAGGCTGGACGACCCGACTGAAGCGCTCCGCGCTGGCGGTCGATTCATGGGTCGATGCCGGGCTGTGGGGCGCGGCGCGGCGCGCCGGCGACACCTATGAACGCATCCGCAGTTTCACCGATCGCCTCACCGTCACGGGCGGGCAGCGGCTGGCGGCCGAGTTCGCCAGCGAAGGGCTGAACCTCGGCATCGCCGGCTCGCTGGTGATGCTCTCGCTCGCCATCCCCTCCTTCCACGAGGGCCGCGAGGAGGCGCTGAAGCACCAGGTCTTCGCCGTCACCTTCCTCGACCGCTACGGCGCCGAACTCGGCCATCGCGGCGCAAGGCACGACGACTCGCTCAAGCTCGAGGAGATGCCAGACCATCTGCTCAAGGCGGTGCTGGCGACCGAGGACCGGCGCTTCTACGACCATTTCGGCATCGACATCTTCGGCACGCTGCGGGCGGTGACGGTGAATGCGCGGGCATCCGGCGTCGTCCAGGGCGGTTCGTCGCTGACGCAGCAGCTCGCCAAGAACCTCTTCCTCACCAATGAGCGTTCGCTCGACCGCAAGATCAAGGAAGCCTTCCTGGCGATCTGGCTGGAACAGAGGCTGACCAAGAACGAGATCCTGAAGCTCTATCTCGACCGCGCCTATATGGGCGGCGGCACTTTCGGCGTCGCGGCGGCGGCGGAGTATTATTTCGGCAAATCGGTCCGGGACGTCTCGCTGGCCGAGGCCGCGATGCTCGCCGGCCTGTTCAAGGCGCCGACGAAATACGCCCCGCATGTCAACCTGCCGGCGGCTCGCGCCCGCGCCAACGACGTGCTGAATGCCATGGTCGATGCCGGCTTCATGACGGCGGGCCAGGTCGACAGCGCCAAGCGCAACCCGGCGACGCCGATCGACCGGCGGCGCGATTCCAGCCCCGACTACTATCTCGACTGGGCCTTCGAGCAGGTGAAGAGCCTTGCGGATGACGGCAAGATCGGCCCCGACCGTGTGCTGACGGTCAAGACGCCGCATGATCCCGCGATCCAGCAGCGGGCCGACGAGGCGATCGAGTCGATCCTGCGCCAGCACGGGCCGGCCTACCGCGCCAAGCAGGCTGCGACGGCGATCATGGACCCTGACGGAGCGGTGCGCGCCATCGTCGGCGGCCGCGACTATGGCGCGAGCCAGTTCAATCGCGCGACGGCGAGCCTGCGGCAGCCCGGCTCCTCGTTCAAGCCCTTCGTCTACGCCGCGGCGCTGTCGACCGGGCTCTACAAGCCCAGCACCGTCGTCACGGACCGCCCGGTCTGCATCGGCAACTGGTGCCCCAACAATTACGGCCGGTCCTATGCAGGCTCGATGCCGCTGACGGTCGCGCTGGCCAAGTCGATCAATACGATCCCCGTGCAGATGTCGATCGCCATCGGCAAGGCGACCGGCGAGACGCATGAGGCGCGTGCCGCCCGCATCGGCCGGCTGAAGATCATCGAGACCGGCCGGGCGATGGGCCTGACCACGCCGCTGACCGACACCGTCTCCCTGCCGATCGGTGCGGCTGAGGTAACGGTGATCGACATGGCCGCCGGCTACGCCGTCCTCGCCAATGGCGGGAAGCGGGCGAGACCCTATGCGGCGATCGAGATCCACAACTCGCAGGGCGAGCCGATCTATCGCCATGACCGGGACGAGCCCGCGCCGACGCAGGTGCTCAGCACACAGGTCGCGCAGGACATGAACTTCATGCTCTCGAAGGTCCCGACGGAAGGGACCGGCCGCCGCGCCGCGCTCGACGGTGTCGTCACCGCCGGCAAGACCGGCACGACCAATGGCTACAAGGATGCCTGGTATGTCGGCTATTCCGGCAACCTCGTCGGCGCGGTCTGGTTCGGCAACGACGATTCCTCGGAAACCAACAACATGACCGGGGGCTCGCTGCCGGCCATGACCTGGAAGGAGATCATGCAGTTCGCCCATCAGGGGCTCGAACTGAAGCCGATCCCGGGCGTCGCGCCGCCCGACCCAAAGGCCGCAACGATCGCGAAGGCGCAAGCGCCTGCAACGACGATCGCAGCGGCGTCCGGTCCCGGCGCCGGTCATATGCCGCGCCAATCCTTCGAGGTGCTCTCGGCCGTCGGGGCGATGTTCAGGACGATCGAACCGGCACGCACCGCCGGCCAGCGCGTCCAGATCGGAATCCGCGAGGTGTCCACGACGGGCGGCGTGACGCAGATTCGCTAGCGGCAACCGGCCGCATTCTGTTGACTGGTTGCGGTGGGCTGGTTCAACTCGCGCCGCCGGCCGCCAGCGATGGCCGGTCTTGAAAGCAGGACCGTGCGCGTCTTCCATCTCGCCTATCTGATTGCGCTCGGCGCCGGGCTGGGACTGACCTCGGCGCATTTCGCCGTCGCCGGACGCCCGTTGCTGGGCATGGTCGAGATCGGCGCCTGGAAGGCCTGGCCGCGCAGCGGCGCTCGCGACATCGACCCCTATATGCGCGCCTATCTCGCCCGGGGCGTGCATCTGCCGCTGGGCGCGGGCGAAGGGCTCGAACTGATCGCCGAGCGCGACGGGCAGGGCTGGCCGCTCGACGGCCGCTGCCGCTATGTCCTGACCGGCACGACGCCGACGACGCGGGGCTGGACGCTCAGCGTGACCGATGCGGACGGGCGCGCCTTCCGGCTGCCGCTCGACCGCAGCGGCTTCACCGATGCCGAGATCGTGCGCGACGAAGGCGGCGCCTTGCGCATCGTCGCCGCGTCATGGCCGCAGGCCGGGAACTGGCTGCCGCTGCCGTCGAGCGGGCGCTTCCAGTTTCGCTTGCGCCTCTACGACACGCCGATCGCGACGCAGGCCGGGGAGACCCGGCCTGAAAGCCTGCCGCGCATCGAGCGGATCGATTGCCCATGAGTCAGCTGCCATGAGTCGACTACCATGAGCACGACCAGCCACGAGATCGGCGACGCCGTCACCGCAGGGCCAAGGCCGCTGCCGCGCGGAGCGCGCTTCTCGGCCGCCATCCGGCGCCTGCTGCTGACGACGGCCGCAGGGCTCGTTCTCGCGGCCATCGTCCATATCGTGACGATCCTGCTGATCCCGATGCTCTCCATGAGCGACGCCGCCCATGCCTATCGTGCGCTCGGCACGGGCGGGCGGGCCGAACTGATCGCGTCGGCCGATCGCAGCCTGCCCCTGCCCCGCGAGGATGATGCCGCGACGGTGACGGCAATCTGTAGCTACGACCTGACAGGTGGGCCGATGCGCGTCGTGGCGCGGGCCGGGACGCTGCCACTGGGTCTTACATTGCACCGGCGCGGCGGCGGCGTGATCTATGCGATCACCGATCGGGCGGCGATCCGTGGGGTCGTCGAGTTCGTGGTGATGACCGAGGAACAGCGCGACGAACGCATCGCGCGCGACGAGGAAGGCGAGGCCGCGCGCGAGTTGCGGGTGGTCTCAGATGGCGATCAGGGCCTGATCGTGGCGCGCGTCCTCATGCGACACCCCTCCGACCGCACCGACGCCGAGGCGCTCGCCAGCGGCGTCGCCTGCGGCCTGGCTGATTGAGGCGTCAACCCTTGGCGACGATCGGCGGGAAGGTCCCGATCAGTTGCATCTTGCAGAGCGGGCCGGCCTCCGCCTCCAGCGCCATGATGGCGCGCTCGGCGCGGATCGCCTCGCGTGACGGCATCTCGACGACGAGGTTGGCGAGGGCATAATGATAGCTCTTCAGCCGGAAGCCGATGCGTTCGCAGACCCAAAGGATCAGCCCCTCGTTCTCGACCACGCGGGCATGGGCCGGATCGAGCAGTTCCGGCGCGACGTAGGGCGAGCCTTCGGCCGTGCGCATCCGCACCCGGTCGGCGGAGACCACGCGCATCGCATTGGCGCGGAAGGGGCCGATCAGCAGCCGGTCGGCATTCACGTCCTCAGCCAGACGCGAATAGCGGGAAACCTGGGACGAATAGGTCCCCGAGGTCAGCGCGACGAAATAGTCCGATACGATGCTCGACTGCGCCTGCACCGGCAGGATCCGGTAATGGGCGAGGTCCGAGACGCGCCCCTGGAAGACGCTGCGCTCATGGCCGGGCATGATGAAGCGCCAGGCGCGGTCGCGCAGTTGCTCCTCGTCATCGGTCAGGCGGAAATAGGAGGCGGCCTCGCCGCGCGCGGTGGCCGACCAGAAGCCCTTCTGTGGCGCGATGAGCTGACTCCAGACGTCCGGGCGCGGACGGCCTAGATCGCCGGGGCCGGCGCAGGCGCCAACCGAGAGGCCGATCAGGAGCGCGGCCAGCCGGACGCTCCGCCGATGCGCGGCGCGCTGACGATCGGCAAGTTCGAGGGTCACGCCGGCTGCCTGGCGTTCGTCGTCTTCTTCGTCCGCTTCGGGGTGGTGCCCGGCGGAGCGCCCACGCTGCGCCGCCGGCGCCGGACGACCGGCTCGGTTGCCGCGGGTTCGGCCTGCCGTTCGTAGCGAACGCCGGTGAAGAACAGAATCGTAGCCGGTTCCTGCCGCGGCGCGGCCGGGGCTTCGGATGGCTGCGTCCGACGGGGCGGCGCAAGGGGGATGACGACGGCCATGTTGCGCCTCCGTTTCTTGGCGCCTCGGGTTACGGTCGCGGGAGAAACGCTCTCCGTTCCGCATCAGGCCCCGACATGGTTAACGCTCCCTTAAAGCCTCGGGGATTACTCTCGCCTCGCGCCAAGAATCATAGCCGAGTGCCCCATGCCGTCGCGAATTTCCGCCGAACTCGCCCATCTTGCCCGCCTCGCGCGCGATGGCGGGCTCGATCTCAGCCAGGTGTCGCTGCGGGTGAAGGCTGACCTGCTGATGTCGACGCCCCAGCCTGCACCGGACGACCTCGCAGCCTTCGGCGAGATGGCGACGGCCCTCGTCCCCGGCATCGACGAGGCCACCGCCGTCATCCTCGCCCGCAAGGTCGCCGGCTGGCGGCATGCGCCAGCTCCCGTGCTCGCCGCGCTGAAGGCTCGCGGCGGCGCGGTCCTCTGCGCCCTTCTTCGCCATGGAATGCCGCTGACGCCGGTCGAGATCGAGGAGTTCGCCGGCCATGACGACGCGAACATCGCCGGCGCGCTCGCCGAGCGGTCCGACCTGACCGCCACGGCCGTGCTGATGCTGGTCGAGCGTGGCGACCGGGCGATCGACTTCGCGCTGATGAACAACGCTGCGATCGGCCTCCCCCGCGCCGCGCTCGACCTGCTGCTCGCCCGTTCGCGCCAGGATGCCGCTTATGTCCCGCCGCTGCTGGCGCGCCGTGACCTCTCGAGCGCCGAACTGGCGCCATTGTTCCTGTTCGCCGGCCCCGAGCGGCGCCTCGCCATGCTCGATTCGCTGGCGGCGCTGGAGGCACTCGGCCCTTCCGAGCGACGCCCGCCGGTTTCTGGCGAGATCTTCTCAGGCTGGCTTGCCTTGGCCGCAGACGACCCGGCAGGCGCCTTCACGGCCTTGGCGAGCCATCTCGGCGGCGGCCCTGCTCTGGCGCAGGCGATCGAGGCCGATGGCTCGCGTGATCTTGCCGCGCTCGCGCTGACGGCTGCCGGTGCCAGCGTCGAGGATGCGACGCGCTTCCTGATCAGGCTCGGCGACGAGGCCGCCCATTCGGTCGAGCGCATCTTCGCCGTCGTCGGCCTGATGCGCTCGGTGCGGCCTGCGGTAGCGCTGCGGCTGGTGATGCAGGTCGCCGGCACGCCGATGCCCTCGGCGTCGCGAAGGGGCCACCATCAGCCGGTGATGGATCCCAGTGGCACGCCCGCGCGGATCGGTCCTGCACGGACGGAGAGCGCGATCAGTGCCGGCGACGTGCTGCGCAAGCTCGGGGCGAAACGCGATCAGGGCTGATCGTCGTCGAAGGCCGCTACGCACCTATTCGGCGACGAGATCGAGCCTGGGGTCGCCCTGCCGGTTCTCGATCTCGACCAGCCAGAGATCGGAATCGAAGCGCAGTTCGCGCGCGACCCGCTCCTCGACGCTGCCGGGGTCGCTGTCGAGGATGAGCTGGAAGCGGCGGACGCCATCGTCCGCGGCCATCGATTGGGGAGCCGGCCCGTACAGCGCGGCCGTGCGGTCGAGCCGGTCGAGCTTGACGAAGATGGCGCCGGCCTCGGCCGCGCCGCGCCGCCGGAGCACGGCGACGAGCCCATCATGCGCTGCCTGGCGCAGATAGGCCGAAACCCAGAAATCGCTGGTGAGACGCGCCATCGGCGCCGCTCCCTCATGTGTCCTTGCATCGGCTTCGCCCGAAAACCGCACTCCGCTTTTTCGGGCCGATGCTTCCGCCTCAGTTCTCGGCGCTGCGGCGCGGTGTCGCCGATTTGGCCTGTGCGACGCCGCGAATCTCGGCCGGCGGACGGATGTCGGCACCGTTGATCAGGTCGGCGATCGGATCGCGCGGGGCCGCTGCGCGCGCGGCCGGCGCCGGGGCGGCGGTCGAACGCGGAACGTTGGTCACGCCGGCCGGCGGCCGGACGACGGCCTCACGCGAGGAGGTTTCGCGCGACTGCTGCGACAGGTCGGTAGGCCTGGACGGTGGCAGGGGTGCCGAGGCCGCGTTCGTGGCCGTCGACGGCGCGGCATTGGGATTGCCCGCGGGCTGCTCGGCACGGACCGCCTGACGGGCCGATGGCGTCTGCGAAGGCGCCGAGATCATCGGCGCGGGATGGCGCGCCTTCTGCAGCATCAGCGCATTGGCCAGAATCGCGGCGGAGACGCCGGCGAAGACCAGCAGCACAAGGGCACGGCCGGGGCGATGGGCAGCCATCCGCGCCATGCGTCCGAGCCATGTCGTCTTGCGACGCGGCTGCGGCGCCGCGCGCCTGACCGGGGCGGAAAGCGAAGCGCTGGAATGGGCTCGGGCAGCGATCGTGGACATGCGGCTGGCTCGTAATCAGGCGGTCAGGCGGAAAGGCGTCTTGTTTTCGAGGCCGCGGCGCGGAGCGCGCGCGAAGGTAGCGATCCTGGCGGGCTGCGCAGCCTCCTCGACGCCGCCGACCGGCAGCCGGACGGCGACCCGCGTGCCAACGCCGGGCGCGCTCTCGATGGTCAGGCGCCCGCCATGCAGGCCGACGAGCCCGCGCACCACCGACAGGCCGAGACCCGTGCCCTCATAGGCTCGGTCATAGGAGCCCTTGGCCTGGAAGAAGGGGTCGCCCAGGCGCGGCAGGTCGTTGGCGGCGATACCGATGCCGGTGTCCGAGACCGAAAGATCAATCATATCGCCGTCGCGCACGGCGGCCAGCACGACGCGGCCGTAGGCCGGGGTGAACTTGATGGCGTTGGAGAGCAGGTTGATGATGACCTGCTTCAGCGCGCGACGGTCGCCCAGCACCGGCGGCAGGTCCGGGCCGACGACGCGATCGAGCACGATGTCGCCGGCTTCGGCGCGCAACGCCATCAGCGCGCAGCAGTCACGAATCATGTCGCCCAGATCGAGCGGCTCCTGCTCGATCGCCATCGTGCCGCTCTCGATCTTGGAGATGTCGAGCAGCGTGTTGACCACGTCGAGCAGGTGATGGCCCGAACTGTGGATGATGCGGGCGTACTCCAACCGCTTGTCGGCATCGAGCCAGCTCTGATCATCCGCCGTCAGCATCTCGGAAAAGCCGATGATGGCGTTGAGCGGCGTGCGCAGTTCGTGACTGACGGTCGCCAGGAAGCGCCCCTTGACGTCGCTCGCCTTGACCGCCTCGGCATGGCCGCGCGCCTGTTCGTCCTCCACGGCGCGCCGCGCCGTGATGTCGCGCATCACGCAGACGACGGCGGCGCTGTCCTCCGGGCCGGCGGTCTCGATCCGGTGCGCGCGCATCTCGAGCCAGACCGACACGGGATGAGCATGATCCTGCCTGTCGCGCGGCACGAAAAGCGTGCGGAAGCATGCGGTGGCCGAGCCCGCGCCATGGGCCGCATCGCTGAGCGCCTTGAGAAAGAGCGGCCGATCGGCGACATGCACGCGCTCGAAGAGGCCGCGCCCATGCAGATCGCGCGGTTCGGCGCCGGCCAGCGAGCGGGCCGCATCATTGGCGAAGACCACGGCGCCGCTGGCATCATGCCAGGTGACGAGATCGCCGACATGGTCGAGCAGAAGCTGGGCGCGCTGGTCGGACGCGCGATGCTCACGCTGCTCGTCGCGGCGCCGGCGCAGGAAGCCGACCGCGACCACCATCGCCTGCAGGATGGCGATCATCACCAGAACCGGCATCATCCCTGCTCCCCAGGGCGGCTGGCTCGCGAAGAATCCGAAATGATCGAGCGATATCACGCCGAAGAGCGCCGTGGCGGCGATGACGCTGGCGCGCGCCACATAAGGCTTCGCGCCGAAAAACATCGCCTCGGCCGGTACGGCCGCAAGCCAGAGCAGCAATGGCGAGGAAGCGCCCCCGGTCATGCCGGAGAGCGCACCGACGAACAAGGCCAGCGCCGCAGCCGAGATGCAGTGCGCGATGTCGAGCCGACCGCTGCGGGAGAGCGTCACCACCGCGACCAGCGGCAGGGCCGCCGCCACGATCACCGCCGCCTCGAGGGCGCCGAGCGTGCCGCGCCAGGCGATATAGGCCGGCGCAAGCCCGAGCGCGATCACCCCCACCAACAGGCGGGTCATGATGAAACGCTCGTGGCGCATGCGCTCGAGCGAATTGGGCAGCACCGATGCGTGCACCATCGCCGCGACCTGCGTCCTAACTGCCTGCATCTTCATGAGCAACGCAACGCCTAACCTCATGCGGACGACACGCCCGCTTGCCTTCAATCTCGCCCGGAGCGATTTAAGCGGGGCTTAAGGCAGTCCTCGCCGAATCGGCGCAAGGCTTGAGAACGTTAGGCATTTTCTTTGTTAATCCAACAACTTGGCGAAACTCACCCCCTCGCCATGGCAGCCACTCGATGTTGCAAGCAGGGTGAACGGAAGCTGAAGATCGCCCATCGCCTTTGACTCGCATTTGAGGTTTCGGAATGACGCGATTTTTCCGGGTCCCGAGTTAGGGTCCATGCAGGGTGAGGCTCCGACGACCTCACCCATCCGACGACGGGGATCGGCATGGCGTATATCCTGCGAAGCTTGGCGGTGATCGGCGTGATCGCGCTGTACTCGCCCATCCATGGTGAAAAGCCGGACGAGAGGGGCGCGGTCGCAACGGTGCGCAACGTCGCCAAAGCCGCGGCGCAGATCGACGCGCATGGCAGCCTGTCGGGCATGACGACGTCCAGCATTACGGCCGCGCGCGAGGCGGCGCAGATTCTCGCCGGCCTCGACCCCGAGACGCGCCAGCGCCTGATCGCCATGACGGCAGCAGCGGCCGCAGGCCGCAGCGAGCGCGGCGCCGCAACACCGACGCGCTGAGACCCACTGGCCTGCGACAAGGGCCACGCTTGACGCCAGGCGCGGACGCGCCGAAGACGCGCATATGAGCACAAGCCTCGACGAGATCATCACCAATTTCGACCTGCTCGACGAGTGGGACGACCGCTATCGCTATCTCATCGAACTCGGCAAGGACCTCGAGACTCTGCCTGAGGACGCCCATAACGACGCCAACAAGGTGCGCGGCTGCGCCAGCCAGGTCTGGCTCGATGCGAGGCGCGAGGGCGGGCCAGGGCCGCAGACGCTGCTGCATTTCCGTGGCGACAGCGACGCCCATATCGTGCGCGGCCTGGTGGCGCTGGCGCTGGCGATCTATTCCGGCCGCAGTGCCGCCGACATCATCGCGACCGACGCGTTCACGATCTACGAGAAGCTCGGCCTCGCCGCCCATCTGACGCCGCAGCGCTCCAACGGCGTGCGCTCGATGATCGAGCGCATCAAGACCGACGCACGCGCAGCCGCAGCCGGCTGACCCTCGTAACCGGGCCGCCCAGGCTCACCCGGCCCGTTCCGGCAGGAGATGCGGCCGCGCATCCTCGCCATGCCAGACCGACGGTCGCCGCTTGCCGGCCGAGGCTGGCACGGCGATGCCATAGTGGGTTGCCAGCGCCTTCAGGGCCAGGCGCAGCACGACCTTGCCCGAGCGCGCCGGCCATCCGCGCTCGCGCTCGACACGGTCGAGTCCCTTCAGGAAGCCGCAGACGTCGATGGCGAGCCCCGACAGGTCCGGTCCGAGACGGTCGCAGGCGAGCCTGACGCGCTGACGTGCGGCAAGCGAGGAGTCAGAAGCCGCAGCCGGTCCCCGGCTGCCGGCGCCACGACCGTCCGGTGCGAGCGAGGCATCCCAGTTCATCGTCATGCGCGGCATCATCCGAGCAAGCGTCAGTTCCGACCGGAAGCGCTCGCCGGCCGCGAACTCCTCCGCCGAGATCTGGGGCTTGCCGTCCTTGCCCGGCCGGCGGTGCAGCCAGAGCAAGGGGCTTTCACGCTCGTCCAACATGACCTCCTGTCGGCCGCCCTCGGTCTGGACGACGGTCGCCACGGCGCAGCTTCCGGATTTGGTCGCGAGGAGACGCCGGGCGCTGCCCTCCCCGCTCCAGACTGCGAGACCGTCGGCCAGCAGCAGGTCGGCCGCCTCGGACGGAGCGTAGCCGGCGCCGAGGCTGGTGCTCCCGGTCGTCCGGTAGAGTGCGATGCGCCCGCAGCCCAGCGGCGAGACGCGGCCGAAGGCGCCGGGTTGGGCCAGGTGGCGCAACAACCGCGCGCTCGCCTCGTGGCCCGGCAGATGTTCGTCCCTTGCCGCGCTCATGCGTGCATCTCCGGGCCGGTAGCGACCGCGAGCGAGCCGGTCAGGGCTCGCAGCCCGGCTTCAAGTGCGGACAGGCCGAATTCCAGCGACGGGTCGTCGCGGCGATCCTCGATCAGCGCACAGGCATGGCGGACCGTCGTGCGGTCGCGCCCGAAGCAGATGCCGACGCGCGTGAGAGTCAGGCCGAAAACGACGTGAGCGAGATACATTGCCGTCTGCCGCGCCAGCGCGATCGGACGCCGGCCCCGGCGCGGGCTGCGCAGCTTGGCCGTCGGGACCTGCGCGACCGCCGCCACGGCCACTTCGGCCAACCGGGCCAGGGCCGTGTGGCGGACGGGGTCGTCCGTTTCCGAGTCGAGTATGTTCATGTTATGTTCCCTTTGCCATCTCGCCGATGCGGCGATCTCGGCACTCAGGATGCATGAAAATATTCCTATATCAAGTCTGTTGAAGGCTCGTGCCGACTTATCCCCGCCAGCAACGCCACGCATGGCAAAAGGGCCGCCGGGATGCCGGCGGCCCTTCAAAATCCAAATGCGCCCCGCTGAAGCGGAAGCTCGCCTCGGCTCAGCGGCGCTTGCGGCGCTGCTGCCCCAGGCCCATCTTCTTCGCCAGCTGCGAGCGCGCCTCGGCATAGTTCGGCGCGACCATCGGATAATCCGGCGGCAGGCCCCACTTCTCGCGGTACTGCTCGGGGGACATGTTGTACTGCGTGCGCAGATGGCGCTTCAGCGACTTGAACTTCTTGCCGTCCTCCAGGCAGACCAGATAGTCGGCCGTGATCGACTTCTTGACCGGAATGGCGGGCTTGGGGGCCTCCGCGGGCACGACCGGGGCGGCGCCGCTGATGACGCGGCTCAGCGCGGAGTGAACATCACCGATCAGCGCAGGCAAATCGGCGGCGGGAACAGAATTGTTCGAGACATAAGCGGAAACGATATCCGCAGTCAGCTCGATAAAATCCGATCCTTCATTG
>DATDBB010000055.1:0-8981 GCA_036525085.1 Allobosea sp. | reverse complement strand
TTGAGGGTGTCGCCCTCCTTGCCGAGCGTCGAACGCGTGAAGTATTCGGTGCCATTGGTCATGACGACCTTGATGGTGTGGTAGTCGGGGTGGATGCCGGTCTTGGCCATGGCTAAATCCTCAAACGTCGATAAACGGGCGGGGTCGACAAGCAGGCAAGCCTGCCCGGCCCGTCGAAAAATTCGTATGAGCCTGTCGTGAAGTCGCGTGCACATATCGCAGCCGGGCCGACAGCGCAAGCAGAACAGGATAAAGTCGCGTGGCCTTAGCCGAAAAAGACGAGAAGAAACCGCGGCCAGACTTTCGCTCGCTCGCATCCTTCTGGCCCTATGCGCTGAAGCACAAGGGGCGGATCGGGCTGGCGCTGCTGGCGCTGGTCGTCGCCTCGGTGGCGACGCTGGCGCTGCCGGTGGCGGTGCGCCGGGTCATCGATGTCGGCTTCTCCGGCGGCGAGCAGCGCCTGGCGAACAGCTATTTCATCCTGCTGACCGGCGTCGTCGCCGTGCTGGCGCTGGCGAGTTCGGCCCGCTTCTATCTCGTCATGACCGTCGGCGAGCGCATCGTCGCGGATCTGCGCTCCGACGTGTTCGCCCATCTGACAAGGCTGGAGCCGGCCTTCTTCGATTCGAGCCGCGCCGGCGATCTCGTCTCGCGGCTCACCGCCGACACGACGCAGATCAAGTCGACCTTCGGCTCGACGGCCTCGATCGCGCTGCGCAACGCGATCATGACCATCGGCGCGCTCGGGCTGATGATCGTCACCAGCCCGCAGCTCTCGGCCATCGTGATCGGTGCGATCCCGCTTATCGTGCTGCCGCTGGTCTTCTCGGGCCGTTCGGTGCGCCGGCGCGCGCGGGCGGCGCAGGACCGGCTGGCGGATGCCTCGGCCTTCGCCGCAGAGGCGGTCGGTGCGATCCGCACGATGCAGTCCTTCGGGGCCTCCCGGCAGACGGCGGCGCGCTTCGCGGCTGCATCCGACGAGGCCTATGGCGCCTCGCGGGCGGCCACGGCCTCGCGGGCGGTTCTGTCGGGCGTCGCGATCTTCCTGGTCAGCGCCAGCGTGGTCTGGGTGCTCTGGACCGGCGCGACGGAGGTGTTCGAGGGCCGGATGACCGGCGGGCGGCTGTCGCAATTCGTGCTCTACGCCGTGCTTGCGGCGAGTTCGCTCGGGCAGCTCTCGGAGGTCTATGGCGAGATCTCGGCGGCGGCCGGGGCTGCCGGCCGGCTCGGCGAAATCCTCGCCATGAAGCCCGCGATCGCAGCCCCGCCGCACCCCAAGCCGATGCCCGAACCCTCGCGCGGCGAACTTTCCTTCGAGAAGGTCTCGTTCAGCTATCCCGGCCGCAGCGTCGGGGCCCTGTCGGAACTCTCATTCTCGGTGCGGCCCGGGGAGCGCGTCGCGTTGGTCGGCCCGTCCGGCGCTGGCAAGAGCACGGTGCTGCAGCTCGCGCTGCGCTTCTACGATCCGACGGCCGGCCGCGTCGTGGTCGACGGCGTCGCCGCGCCCCAGGCCGACCCTGAGACATGGCGGCAGCGTTTCGCACTGGTGCCACAGGAGCCGACCGTCTTCGGCGTCTCGGTGCGCGACAACATCGCCTATGGCCGTCCCGATGCGACGCGGGCCGAGGTCGAGGATGCCGCGCGGCTGGCGGCGGCCGACGGCTTCATCCGTAGCCTGCCCGATGGCTACGACACGGTCGTCGGCGAGCGCGGGGTGACGCTGTCAGGCGGCCAGCGCCAGCGGCTCGCGATCGCCCGCGCCGTGCTCAAGGACGCGCCGATCCTGCTGCTCGACGAGGCGACGAGCGCGCTCGATTCCGAAAGCGAGCGCGCCGTGCAGGATGCGCTGGATGCGTTGATGCAGGGCCGCACCACGCTGGTCGTCGCGCATCGACTGGCGACGATCCTCTCGGCCGACCGCATCCTGGTGATGGAGGACGGGCGCGTGGTCGAGGAAGGCACGCATGCCGAACTGACCGCACGCGGCGGGCTCTACGCCCGGCTGGCGGCGCTGCAGTTCGGGCTGGAGACGGCGTAGCGCCTTCGGGCATACCCACGACCGTCATTCCGGGGCGCCCGCAGGGCGAGCCCGGAACCCATACCCGCAGGTGGGTCAGGATCGAGCGGCGCAGGATCGCGTCGTCCTGCCTATTCGGCGGATATGGGTTCCGGGCTCTTCGCTTCGCGAAGCCCCGGAAAGACGGCGTGGCTCAGCCCGCCATCCCATGCGTGCGCGGATAGGCGCTGGGCTCGGGCGACACCCAGCCGGCCAGCAGTTCCGGGGCCGTGCGGTAGATCTCGACCTTGAGCGGGTAGCAGGCGGCGGCGTCGCTCGAATGCGTCGCGCTGCAATCGCCGCCCGGGCAGGCGGAGAGCGCGCCGATGAGGTCGATCTCGGCGAAGAATTCGATGTAGTCGCCCGGGCGCACCGGGCTCGCCTTCATGAAATACTGATGCGTGTCGCGGGTGAAGCCGGTGCACATGAAGACGTTGAGCACGTCGTGCACGTGCAGCTCCGCGTCCCTCACGGCTAAGCCCTTCGCCTTGGCGAGCGCCCGCGTCAGGTTCGAATGGCAGCAATGGTGGTAGTCGCCGCCGGACAGCAGGCGGTTGGTGTAGGGGTCGCAGCGCGTGCCGATGACGTCGTGGATGCCGCCGCCATCGGCGTCCCAGCCATACCAGGCCAGCGTGTCATGCGTGATCGTCGCGAGCGGTCGCAGGAAGGGCAGGTTGCTCCAGAGCCTGTCGCCGGTCGAGACATGGGTGGCGTGGAGCTGGCGGGTCTTGCCGCTGAAGAAGCGCTCCGAGAGATCGTTCGCGTTCCAGAGGTTGAGATCACCGACCTGTGGGCCGTCGATGCCGATGATACGGAAGAAGTGCCCCTTCGGCACATGAAAGGCTTCGGCGTCGCGCGGCGCGACGAGGACCTCGTCGATCTTGGTCAGGCGCTGCCGAGCCCGATCGAGCATCGCCATGTCCGGCTTCGGCAGCGACTCGACCGGGTAGCAGACCGTCAGGGGGCGTGCCCGCCGTTCGGCGGCGTCGCTGGGCTCGGCGATCGTCATCGTCATGGGTCCGTTTCTCGTCGGAGGCTGCCGCTCAGCGCGGCGGCAGCGCGGCGTAATAGGCCGCCAAGGCGGCGACCTCCTGGGGCGTCATGGTGCGGGCCATGAAACGCATTTCCTTGTGCGGGCGCTTGCCGGCGCGGAAGGCCATCATCTGGTTGAAGAGATAGCGCTCGTTCTGGCCCGCGAGATGCGGCACCTCGGTGTCGCGGGCGATGCCGTCGATGCCGTGGCAGAAGGCGCAATCCTCGACCGTCGACATGCGAGGCTCCGCAAGCGCCGGAGTGCCGGCGAAAACGAGCGCCGACGCCAGGGCGAGAAATCCGGCATGTCGCCGGAGGTGGGCGCGCAAGTGGAGCATGGACGCTCTCAGCGCTCGGTGATCTTGAACTCGATGCGGCGGTTACGGCGCCAGGCATCGTCGTTGTTGGCGACGTCGAGCGGCTGGTACTCGCCGAAGCCGGTGGCGGCGATACGGTCGCTGGGCAACCCCTTGCTGATCAGGTACTCGACCACGGCGATGGCGCGCGCCGAGGAGAGGTGCCAGTTCGAGGGGAATTGCGGCGAGCGGATCGGCCGGTTGTCGGTATGGCCGTCGACGCGCAGGATCCACGGAATATCCGGCGGCATCTCGCGGCCGAGATCAATGAGGATGGCGGCGAGCTTGTCGAGTTCGCCGCGGCCCTCCGGCTTGAGCACGGCCTGGCCGGCATCGAAGAAGACCTCGGACTGGAAGACGAAGCGGTCGCCGACGACGCGGATGTCGGGACGCGTGCCGAGCACCTGGCGCAGGCGGCCGAAGAAGTCCGAGCGGTAGCGCGCCAGTTCCTGCACCCGCTGGGCCAGAGCGACGTTCAGCCGCGAGCCCAGTTCGGAGATGCGCGCCTGCGATTCCTTGTCCCTGGCCTCGGAGGCGCCGAGCGCCTCCTCGAGCGCGGCGAGCTGGCGGCGCATCGCGATGATCTGCTGGTTGACCATCTCGACTGTCGATTGCGCGCGGGCGGAGAGCTGCTTTTCGGCTTCGAGCGCCTTCTGCGCCTCGCCGAGCTGGGCGGCCGTGTTGCCCGGCTGCGCATTCAGCATGTCCTGGATGCGGCTGCGCTCGCCCTGCTCGCGGGTGAGCGAGGATTGCAGCAATTGCAGGTTCTCCTGCGCCTGCCGGTTGGAGGAGCGCTCCAGCGCGAGCAGGTCGGTCAGCTCCGAGATCTGGCGGTTGAGCCGGTCGAGCGCGGTGTCCTTGCCGGTCAGCTCCTGCGAGAGGAAGAACTGGCCGAGCACGAAGACCGAAAGCAGGAAGACGATGCCGATCAGCATCGTCGAGAGCGCATCGACGAAGCCCGGCCAAAAGTTCGTCTCTTCGCGGCGGTGGGAGCGGGAGAGCGCCATCGTCCTTTGTCTCTCCTAGATCAGTTGATTGCCGAAACGCGCGGTCATCCCGGGCGACCGAAGGGAGACCCGGGATCCATGCCGGAACCGTTCAGGCATGGATCCCGGCTCTGCGCTTCGCTCCGGCCGGGATGACGATGCGGTTGTGGGCAAACGGATCACCATGATTGCGGGCCGATCAGGCGTCATCATGGCTCCATCACATTGTCTGCGGTGAGGCGTTCGAGCAGCCGCTTGAGATCCTTCTCGCGCGCAGCCTGAGCCTCGACCCAGTCGCGGATCAGCTGCTGCTCCGAGCGCATGTGCTGGACGAGGCCCTGGATGCCTTCGGCGAGATTGGCGAGCGCCTGGGTCGCGGCGCGGTTGTTGGCGCCGCTCTCGGTCATGGCAACGCCAAGCCGGTCGAGCCTGTCGGCGAGCGGGTCGCCGGTGAGGGGCTGGAGCCCCGCGAGAGGTGAAGTGCCGGCGATGGCGGTTCGCGTCCCGAGCCAACTCTCGAGCTCGTTGCGGAAGCGGCGCTGGGCCTGGGCGACCTGCAGTTCGAGGAAACCGAGGACCAGCGATCCGGCGATGCCGAAGAGCGAGGAGGAGAAGGACAGGCCCATGCCGGCGAGCGGGGCGGCGAGGCCGGCCTTGAGCTCGTCGAACAGCACGCCGGCCTCGGCGCCGGTGCGCAGCGACTTGATGACGTTGCCGACCGAGGAGACCGTATCGAGCAGGCCCCAGAAGGTGCCGAGCAGGCCGAGGAAGACCAGGAGGCCGGCGAGATAGCGCAGCACCTCGCGGCCGTCGTCGAGCCTGACCGCGATCGATTCGAGCACGCTCGCCGCCTGGGACGGGGCGAGGCTGCGGGCGTCGAGCGCCGGCAGGACCGGGCCGAGCGGCGCGATGACCTGCCCGCGCCGGACCTCCGCCAGGCCGGGGTCGGCCGCCAGCCGCGTCGCGGCGCGCGCCTCGCTGTGCAGGCGCCAGAGCTCGCGCAGCGCGATCAGCACGCCGACCAGAAGCGAGCCGAGAATCAGGCCGTTCAGGCCCGGATTGGTCATGAAGGCCGAGATCAGCCCAGCCTGGAGGATGAAGCCGAGGAAGCCGATCAGGGCGAGGAACAGAAGCGCGCGGATGACGTAGCGCAGCGGTCGCGAGAAGCGGGTTTCGTCCCGCACCGGCGCGGCCGTTGCCGTCTCGGCCGCCAAATCCTCAGTCGCCATGCTTCGTCTTCCGTTCGCAACCGTTCGCGGCGGGAACTGTCGCCTCCCATGCCGCGATGATCAAGCGCGAAAGATCAAAGACATATGACGAGCTGTCGACAGCCGGAGCCCGGCCACGCCGTTCAGGCCGCCTTGAGAGCGGCCCGCAACGCCTGCTCGCCGATCTCGTTGCCGCAGATGATGTCGCGCGCCATGGTCGGCTGCTTGCCGTCGAGCGTGCCGAAGGTGCCGCCGGCCTCGCGGATCATGACGGCGCCCGCCGCGAAATCCCAGGTGTTGAGGTCGCGCTCCCAATAGGCGTCCATGCGGCCGGCCGCGACATAGGCGATGTCGAGCGCCGCTGAGCCCATGCGCCGGACATTGGAGAAGCGCGGCATCACGGCGCCGAGTTCGCGCAGGAAGAGGGGATGGCCGCCCTTGCCGATATGGGGCACGCCCATGCCGATCAGCATTTCGGTCGGCTCGCGGCGGCCCGAGACGCGCATCCGGCGGTTGTTGACATAGGCGCCCTTGCCCTTCTCGGCCATGAACAGCTCGTCCTTGGCGGCGTCGTAGATGACGCCGGCGATGAACTGGTTGTCGCGCTCCAGCGCCACCGAGATGTTCCAGTGCGGGATGCCGCGCAGGAAGTTGTGGGTGCCATCGAGCGGGTCGATATGCCAGCGGTTGCTCTCGTCGGTGCCCGCAACCGTGCCGGCCTCCTCCATGACGAAGCCGTAGCCGGGCCGCGCCTTTTCCAGCGCGGCGCGGATGATCTCCTCCGCCTTGGTGTCGGCCTTCGAGACGAAGTCGCCCGGCCCCTTGGCGAGCACCTGCAGGTTCTCGACCTCGCCGAAATCGCGCTTGAGCGAGCGGGACGCCTTCATCACGGCGTCGGTCATCACGGTCATCAGGGGGGAGCGGATCATCTCAACCTCGTTCGCGCCATCAGGCGCATCGCCCGGTTCTCGGTCAACGAGAGCGGGGCTGACAAAAATCTAGCCCTCATCCCGAGGAGCCGCGCAGCGGCGTCTCGAAGGATGCTCCAGATGTCTGCGGAGCCTCCTGGAGCATCCTTCGAGACGCGATCTGCGATCGCTCCTCAGGATGAGGGCGTATGGGTCACCAGAAATTCAACCGGTCACTTGCTCGCCTGTCAGGGCGACGTCAAGGCCGCGCCCTCGATCCGGCTGGCGGCGAGCAGGGCGGCGCGGTTCTGCTGCTCGGGATTGAGGCGGTCGAAGAGCTGCTCGAGGGCAGGGTCGTCGAGGCCCCGCGCCCGTGCCGCCAGATGCCAGGCAGCCGCTTCGATCGAGTCGGGCGGAATGCCGCGGCCGATCTGGTAGAGCCGTGCGATCCGGTTCTGCGCGATCGGGTTGCCCTTGCTGGCGGCGCGCAGGAACAGCCTGGCGGCGGCCGTCTCGTCGCGAGGGATGCCGGTGCCGTTGAACAGCATGATGGCGTATTCGATCTCGGCGGGCACATGGCCGACGGCCGCGGCCTTCGCCATCCATTCGGCGGCGGCGACATCGCTTTTGGGCATGCCGCGGCCTTGCTTCGCCAGGGTGCCCAGCGCGTGGAAGGCGTCGGGGATGCCGGCGTTCGCCGCGATCTGGAGGCTCTTGACGGCGGCTTCGTCATCCTGGGCCTGCCCGGTGGCGAGCAAAGCGAGGGCGAGGTTGTAGTTGGCGGCGGCGTGACCTGCGGCCGCCGCCTTGCGCAGCAGGGTGCCGGCGCGAACCGGGTTGCCACGGCCGCTTGCCTCGTCGAGCAGGGCGATCGCTAGCGCGTAGGTCGCGTTGATGTCGCCGCGTTCCGCTGCCCGTTCATACCATTCCGTCGCGACCTTCTGGTCGGGCGGCACGCCGAGCCCCTGCCGGTAGAGCTCGCCGACCAGGGTCATGGCGGCGGCGTCCTTGCTGTCGGCCTCGATCCGCTTCAGCGCCTCGCTGAGCGCGCGGCGGTAATGTCCGGTCTGATAGGCGGCATAGGCGGCGTCGCGCTCGGCCGCCGCGGCAGGAAGCGTGAATGGCAGGCCGGCGAGCAGCAGCAGGCACGTCGGCAGCAGACGGCTTGCAAGGCCGCGGCGCGAGCGCCTCATCTTCCGGCTTTCCGGGCGGCGCGGGCGGCGATGGCCTCATTCGCCTCCGCGACGAGGGCGCGGATGTCGCGCCCCTCCTCGAAGGCCCAGGCGCCCAGCGCGACGAATTCCGCGCCGGTCTCGACCAGTGCCGGCACCGATTCCGGATCGGGCGCATAGGCGACGCAAGGCGTCTCGAAGATTTCGGCCCACCAGCCGGCGCGTTCGACCACGGCGGGCAGCGGCGGCACGCTGCCATCGGGGCGCGGCTCGCCGAACATGACGTAGTCGACGCCGGCTTCACCGATATCCATGGCGTCGTGCCGAGCGCGCAGACCGCCGGCGCCGATGATGCGCTCGCCCTTCAGGCTGGAGCGGGCCTCCGCGATCGCCTCGACGCCGCCGGTCAGGTGCACGCCGTCGGCGCCGCCGCGCGCGGCGACCAAGGCGGAGGCCTCGACCACGAGGGCGACATTGGCCGCCTGGACAGGGCCGGCGAGGCGCTTGACGCGTTCGATGCGGCTGCGCTCGTCGCCATCGGCGAGGCGCAGCAGCACGGCCGCGATGTCGCCGCCGGCCTGAGCCTGCATCAGCTTGAAGGCCATCGCGTCGGCATCCGCAACGAGCGGGGTGACGAGCATCAGGCGGGTGGGTGGATTCTGTGTGGTCATGATCTTGCGCGCAAACGGCCCGCGATGGCGTCCAATGTCAAGACGCCGAGGCCGGCAACGAGGCTCCAGAAGGCCGATCCCACCCCGAACAGCGTCAGGCTGGAGGCGGCGACGGCAAAGGCGATGACGGCGGCGATGCGCTCCCTTTCGGACGCCATGGCCTGGCCGAGCGCTCCCGTCAGCGAGCCGACGAGGCCCAGACCCGCGACCGCCACGATCAGCGCCTTCGGCATGGCGAAGATCAGGGCCAGAAGGAGACCCGCGCAAGCGGCGACGGCGAGATAGGCGAGCCCGTAGAGCACGCCGGCCTTCCAGCGCTGGGCCGGATCGGGATGGGTATCGGGGCCGGTGCAGATCGAGGCGCTGATCGCGGCCATGTTGACCATATGGGCGCCGAAGGGCGCCGTCAGGAAGGAGGCGAGCCCGGTCACGAACAGGCTGGCGGTCGTCGGCGGCTTGTAGCCGGCCGCGCGCAGGACGGCGAAGCCGGGCAAGTTCTGCGCTGCCATGGTGACGAGATAGAGCGGGACGCCGACGCCGAGCATGGCTGCCATATCAAGGCGCGGTGTGACGAATTCGAGGCCGCTGAACG
>DATDBB010000054.1:0-34124 GCA_036525085.1 Allobosea sp. | reverse complement strand
TGCCTGCCTGCAGTTCCATGGCGGCATGGGCTACATGCGCGAGAGCACGATCGAGCGCATGACCCGCGACGCCCGCGTGCAGTCCATCGGCGGCGGCGCCACCGAGGTGATGCTGGAAGAGGTGGCGAAGCGGCTGTGAGCGCGGCGGTCGACAGAGGGCAGAGGGAGGCGATTGAAGGCGGCTCGCGTCGGCTGATCCTCGACACGGCGGCGCGCCTGCTGCGCTCCGGCGGCTATCACCAGACGACCCTGCGCGAGATCGCCGAGGCGGTCGGCATCCGCAAGGCCAGCCTCTACTATCACTTCGCCTCGAAGGAGGAGATCGTCGAGGCCGTGGTCAACGACGGCGTGCGCTTCGTCCATGAGGCCGTCGTGGCGGCTCTGGCCGCAGTCGAGGGTGCGGCATCGCGCACGCGGCTTGAGGCCGCGATCGGTGCCCATCTCACGGCGCTTCATGGTCATGGCGACTACACCAGCGCCAGCATCAAGGTCTTCACCTTCGGCGAGACCCCGGCCCCTGAAAGCGTGCGGGCCGTACGCCGGGCCTATGAGGATGTCTGGCGCGAACTCATCGCCGAGCTACAGGCCAGCGGCGTAGTATCGCGCGAAAGGGCTCCCGACGTGCTGCGCTACCTGTTGCTGGGCGCCATGAACGGCTCGATCGACTGGTTCCGGCCCGAGCGGTTCGACACGAAGAGCCTCGCCCGGGAGTTCGTCGCTCTGATCGCGCCAGGCTGAGGACCGCTAGCTTCAAGGCTGAGCGAGCGGCGACTTAACTCAGCCTTGAGAAGTGGCCGTCCACAACCGGGCCCATGACCGGCGAGCGATTGAAATTTGGCGGCGAGTTTCGCGATTTCGCGAGCGAAAGCGCGTTCAGGATCGCGCGCCTGGACGAGACGCTGAGGCAGTGCCGGCTGCTCTTCCTGCTCTCGGCTGCGCTCAACACGCTGTTTCTGCTGAGCGATTGGCGCTTTGCCGGCACGCCGCATTTCTTCGTCTCGGTGCCCGCCCGGCTCAGCGTGGTGTTCTTCTCTCTGCTGTGCTTCGTCCTCGTGCGGCGTGCCACGCGCTTCGAGGCGGCGCAGGCCGTGACGCTGCTCTGGGAGGTCACGACCGCGATCGCGGTCGCCTTCCTCGTCAGTTCGCGCAGCGATCTCGCGCTCTTCGTCGTCCTGCTGCTGCCTTCGATCTTCTATCTGGTCGCTCCGACCTCGTTCCGCTTCACGCTGCTGATGGG
The DNA here is from genome assembly GCA_036525085.1 of Allobosea sp. Classification (GTDB taxonomy): domain Bacteria; phylum Pseudomonadota; class Alphaproteobacteria; order Rhizobiales; family Beijerinckiaceae; genus Allobosea. The sequence continues at coordinate 32,887 of DATDBB010000054.1, read as the reverse complement.
CGGCGGCGCGAGCGTCCTGATGCTGATCGGCTATCTCGGCAGGGGGCCCTATCCGCCGACGCTGCTGGGCCTCGTGCTCGTCCTCGCCATGCTGAACTTCGCGCTCAGCCTCGTCGTGATCCACGCCAACCGCCTGCGTCGTCTGGAATGGCTTGCGACGCAGGCGGAGCGCTCGGCACGGGAGGCCCTCGAGGACAGCCAGGCCCTGATCGAACGCATCTTCATGGCGGTGCCGATCCCGCTGGTCGTCGCGACGATCGCCGATGGTAGTTTTCTGCGAGCCAATGATGCGGCCGTCCGCTATCTCGGCGAACCGGGGGCGGCAGACTTGAACAATCGCTCGATGACCGATTGCGTCGGGCGCGAGGATAGGCGCGATGTGATGGCTGTTCTCGACGATCGCGGCTGGATCGACGCGCTCGAGGTCTCCCTCCGCGACGGCCGTGGCCGTCGCCGCGATGCCGTCATCACCGCAGCCTCCTTGCCTATCGGGCAGATCGGCGCGGTCGTCGCGGGCATCGTCGACATCACCGAGCGCAAGGCCGCCGAGGCGCATACGCGCTGGCAGGCGACGCATGACGCGCTGACCGGGCTGCCGAACCGGCTGCTCTTCCAGGAGAAGCTGGTCGAGGCTCTGGGCAGTAGCACTGATGGCACCATCGCCCTGTTCCTCGTCGATCTCGACGACTTCAAATCGATCAATGACACGCTCGGCCATGATGTGGGCGACGAGTTGCTCGTCGCCGTGGGCGAGCGCCTGGCGAGTGGGCTTCAGCCCGGCGAGATCGTCGCTAGGCTCGGCGGCGACGAATTCGTGGTGATCGCTTCGGTTTCCGGCGGCCTCGACGAGGCGACGGTGAAGGCCGACATGCTGCTTGGCGCGCTGCGCGAGCCATTCCCCGGCGATCAGGTCGTCGGCCCGATGCGCGCGAGCATCGGCTTTGCGCTGTCGCCTGATCATCATGACGACGCCGGCGAATTGCTGAAGGACGCCGATCTTGCCCTCTACCGGGCCAAGGCGCTCGGCCGGAACATGGCCCTGGTCTACGACCCCGCCATGCGCGAGGCGCTGCATGCCCGCGTCGAGATCTGCAGCGCGATCTGCGAGGCTGTGGCGCAGGATCGCATCCTGCCGTTCTACCAGCCCCAGATCGACCTGCGCAGCGGCGCGGTCGAGGGTTTCGAGGTGCTCGCGCGCTGGGATCATCCGCAGCGCGGGATCGTGCCCGCCGCGGCCTTCCTTCTGGCGTTGGAGGACCCCGAGACCGCGCGCCAGATCGGCGAGGCGGTGCTTCGGCGCGCCATGGCCGATCTGCGCGGCTGGCTGGATGCGGGCGTGGCGGTTCCGCGCCTGTGGCTCAACCTGGCCCCCGGCGTCTTCCGCGATCCCGCCTTTCCGGAGGCCCTGCTCGGCAAGCTGGCCGAGGCCGGCCTGTCGCCGGCGCAATTCGGGGTCGAGGTCACCGAGAACGTGCTGCTGACGCGCCAGGGCGAACAGGCGGGGCCGGCGTTGCAGCATCTGCGTGCCGCCGGCATCCGCGTCGCGCTCGACGATTTCGGTACGGGCTATGCCTCGCTGACGCATCTGCGGCGCTTCCCGGTCGATGTCGTCAAGATCGATCGCAGCTTCGTCAGCCGGGTCGGGGAAGGGGGCGAGGATGCCGCGATCGTGCGCGCCGTCATCGCGCTGACGTCCGAGCTTGGTCTGGAGGTGATCGCCGAAGGGATCGAGACGCCGGAGCAGCAGGCTTTCCTGCTCGCCCATGGCTGCGACTTCGCGCAGGGCTATCTCTATTCCCGCCCGGTTCCGGCCGATATGGTGCCGGCCTTGTCCGCGCACCCAAGCCTGCTGCCCGCCACAGGCGCAGGGCAGGGCGGCGCCGTCGCGGTCTGACGCGCTGGCTCAGGCTTTGCTAGCTTGACCGCCCGCCCGCTCTCGGGCGGCTGACTCGTCCGTTGCAGGAGACCCTCGAAGCCATGCGCGCCTTCTATCATCCCGATCAGTCGCTGCACGATCCCCGGCAGTATCTGCGTTTCGGACGCGTCGTCGCGCCGAAGGACCTGCCGGAGCGGACCGCGCGCCTGCTCGGGGCCCTGGCCAGGCACGGCATCACGCCGGAACGGCCCGTGTCGCACGGCACCGCGCCGGTGCTCGCGATCCATGACGCCGGCTTCGTCGAGTTTCTCCAGACCGCCTGGGCACGCTGGCAGGAACTGCCGGCGGAGCGCGGTCCCGAGGTCTGGCCGAGCACCTTCCCGTACTGGAGTGGGCGCCCCGACGAGGACGTCCGCCCGCCCTGCCGCCCGACCGGCTTCATCGGCCAGCTCGGCTGGTATCTCGGCGACATGTCGGTCCCGATCGGCGAGCATTGCTGGCATTCGACGCTGCTCTCCGCCGAGACGGCGGTCACCGCGGCCGACGCGATCCTGGAGGGCGAAAGGGCCGTCTATTCGCTCTGCCGCCCCTCCGGCCATCATGCCCGCGCCGATCGTGCCACCGGCTTCTGCTATCTCAACAACACTGCGATCGCGGCCCAGCGCCTGCGTTCGTCCTTCAAGAAGGTCGCGATCCTCGACGTCGACGCCCATCACGGCGACGGCACGCAGCAGATTTTCTATCGCCGCAACGACGTGCTGACGATCTCGGTCCATGCCGATCCGTCGAACTACTACCCCTTCTACACCGGCTATGAGGACGAGCGCGGCAATGGCCCGGGCGAAGGCTTCAACCTCAACCTGCCGCTGGCCCATGGCGCCGGCGGCGCCGAGATGGCGGCGGCCGTCGACAAGGCAGGAGAGGCGATCCGCGAATTCGGCGCGGATGTCGTCATCGTCGCGCTCGGCTATGACGCCCACAAGGACGACCCGATCGGCGTGCTCAAGCTCGACGCCGCCGATTTCGGCACCATCGCCGGCAAGGTGAAGGGCTTCGGCCTGCCGACGCTGGTGGTGCAGGAGGGCGGCTACGCGATCGAGGCGATCGGGGAGTGCCTGGATGCGTTTTTGGGCGGGTTCAAGTAGCGCCTACTTCCTTCTCCCCTCGGGGGAGAAGGTGTCTGCGCAGCAGACGGATGAGGGAAGGGTCGCGCCAGCGGCCCTTTTTGGTTGACGGACGAGGCTCTGCCCTCATCCGTCACGGCTTCGCCGTGCCACCTTCTCCCCCGAAGGGAGAAGGAAGAGGCTAAATCACAGCCTCGATCAGAAACGGCCCCTTCCGTCCGAGCGCGCCCTTGAACAGCTTGGTGAACTCCTCGGCCGTCGTCGCGCGGGCGGCTTCCACGCCCATGCCGCGCGCCATCGAGACCCAGTCCAGCGCCGGCTCGTCGATGTTGAGCATCAGCGTGGCGTTGCGGCCGAAATCATTGACGCCGACCGCGCGCATCTCGCCATGCAGGATCGCATAGGTCCGGTTGGCGAAGACGACGGTGACGATGTCGAGGTTCTCGCGCGCCTGCGTCCACAGGCCCTGGACCGTGTACATGCCCGAGCCGTCGGCCTGCATGCCGATGACCTTGCGGTCCGGGCAGGCGACGGCGGCGCCGACGCACATCGGGATGCCCTCGCCGATCGCTCCGCCGGTGAGCTGCAGATAGTCGTGCTGCGGCGCGTTGTGGCATTGCTGGTAGAAGACGCGGCCCGACGAGACCGACTCGTCGCAGATGATCGCGTTCTCGGGCAGGAGCCGCGCCACGATGGTGCAGACCTTGTCGGCGTCGAGATCGCCTGATGGAAGCGCCGTCTCGGTCTGGGCCTTGGCGATGAAGGCGGGTTCGACCTTCGCTGCGCCGGTCTCCTCGGCCAGCGCATCGAGCGCGCCGACGAGGTCGTCACCCATCACGCCGAGCGTCGTCACGACGCAGCCGTCATGGATCAGCCGGCCGGGCTTGCCGGGATAGGCGAAGAAGCCGACCGGGATCTGCGCACCGACCAGCACGAGCAGGTCGATGTCCTTCAACTGCTCCAGCGCCATGTCGACGGGGTAGAACACCTTGGGGATCGCGACGCGCCCGGCGCCGCGCTCGATGCGCCCGTTCGACATCTGCCCGTACATCTTGCAGCCCGTCGCCGCGCAGATCCGCGCCGCGGTCTCCAACGGGCCCTCGCGCAGCGACGAGCCGGTCATCATCAGCGCGGCGCGCGCGCCATGCTTGCGTAGCGCGGCGGCGACCTCGCGAACGGTCTCGGCGGCGACGGTCTTGAAGGCTGGAACGGGGGTGGCCGAGACCTCGGCCGGCTCGACGCTGCCCCAGGCGCAGTCGCCCGGCAGGATCACGGTCGCGACGCCCGGCAGCGACATCGCGGCGGCATAGGCCTCGCCGATCGCCGGTCCGACATCCTCAGGCGTCGCGATGCGCCGGACATGATGCGACATTGGCCGGGCCAGGCTCTCGATGTCGCTGGTCAGGGGCGCGTCATGCTGCAGGTGATAGGTTGCGTGGTCGCCGACCACGTTCAGCATCGGCGTCCAGGCACGTCTGGCATTGTGCATGTTGGCAAGCGCGTTCGCCATGCCCGGCCCGCAATGCAGCAGGGTGGCGGCGGGCTTGTCGGCCATGCGCGCATAGCCGTCGGCGGCGCCCGTCACCACGCCCTCGAACAGGCCGAGCACGCAGCGCATTTCGGGCTTGCGGTCGAGCGCCGCGACGAAATGCATCTCGGACGTGCCGGGATTGGCAAAGCAGACATCCACGCCGTTGACGAGCAGCGTGTCGCAGAGGCGGTCGGCACCGTTCATTCGGATGATTCCTGAAAGGCAAGAAGAAGCATGTCGCTCAAGGCATGCGCAGGGGAAGGGATGTTCCCCTCCCTGTCAAACAAGAGAATGTCATCGCTGTCCCCAGCCTCGGTGATCGACGGCTTGACGGATTTGCATATGCATTTAACCTCGGCTGGAACGAAGGTTGCATCTGGTCGCGCCATGCGGTGCGATGGACTCCAGTCCTCGCGCGAAGCCGGACATCACACAGGGGAAGGGTTCCGTCATGACAGCTTGGAAGCGTTTGGGAACGGTGGCGGGCCTCGGCCTCGCGGCGGCATTGGCGGCCGGCGGCGCGCAGGCGCAGACCAAGGTCAATATCGGCATTTCCGGCTGGACCGGCTTCGCGCCGCTGGTTCTCGCCAAGGAGGCCGGCATCTTCGCCAAGAACGGCCTCGACGTCACCATCAAGAAGATCCCGCAGAAGGACCGCCACCTGGCGATCGCGTCCGGCGACATCCAGTGCGCGGCGACCACCGTCGAGACCTGGATCGTCTGGGACGGCGCCGGCGTGAAGACCAAGCAGATATTCCAACTCGACAAGAGCTACGGCGCCGACGGCATGGTGACGCGCAGCGCTACCGGCTCGATCAAGGATCTGAAGGGCAAGACCGTCGCCGCGTCCGCGCCCGGCACCTCGCCCTATTTCGCGCTCGCCTGGTTCCTGAAGGAGAACGGCATGTCCGTGAAGGACGTGACCGTGGTCAACATGGAACCGGGGCCGGCGGCGCAGGCCTTCATCGCCGGCCAGAACGACGCCGCCATGACCTACGAGCCCTATCTCTCGGCCGTGCGCGAGAAGCCCGACGCAGGCAAGATCATCGCCACCACGCTCGACTATCCGATGGTGATGGACACCTTCGGCTGCACGCCGGCCTTCCTCGCCGCCAATGACGCGGCTGCGGCTGCGCTGACCAAGAGCTATTTCGAGGCGCTCGACCTGATCAAGGCCGATCAGGCCAAGGCCTACGGCATCATGGGAGCGGATGTGAAGCAGTCCGCCGAGCAGTTCGGCAAGTCGGCCGGCTTCCTGAAATGGTCGGACGCCGCCGGCAATAAGGCCTTCTTCTCGGGTGATTGGCAGGCCTTCTCGGCCAAGGCCGCCGACCTGCTGCTCGAGATCGGCCTGATCAAGGCCAAGCCGGACCTCAAGGATCTGGTCGAGACGAAGTACGTCGCCGGCAAGTGAGCGGCGGCTGATCTGGCTGTCCTTCCTGACATCCTCGCTCCCGGCCTGCGCGTCGTCTTCTGCGGCACGCAGGCCGGGGCGGTGTCCGCCCGGCGCGGCGCCTATTATGCCGGGCCGGGCAACAAGTTCTGGAAAACCCTGCACGAGATTGGCCTGACGCCGGAAAGTCTGGCGCCCGAAGCCTTCCGGGCGCTGCCGGACTATGGCATCGGGCTCACCGACGTCGCCAAGCTGACCTCGGGGCCTGATACCGAACTTCGCAGCGCTCATTTCGATGCGGAGGGCTTCATGGCGCGGATGGCGGTCGTCCGTCCTCGCATCGTCGCCTTCAACGGTAAGCGCGCCGCGCAGGCGGTGCTGGGTCCGCTGCGTGCCTACGGCCTGCAGCCGGACCGGCTCGCCGGAGCCGACATCTTCGTCCTGCCCTCGACCTCGGGCGCCGCCTCGGGCTTCTGGTCGATCGAACCCTGGAGAGAACTGGCCGCCCATCTGGCCGGAACCGGAACCCGATGAAACCACTTCAACCCGTCTCCGCCCCGGCCCGCATAGGCTACGGCATCGCCTTCTTCGCGCTCTTCGTCGCACTCTGGTCGGTCGCGACCTTCGGCGGCTATGTCCAGAGGCTGTTCCTGGCAGATCCGCTGACGATGGTTGCCGAGGGCTACAACCTGCTGGTCCGCTACGGCTTTGCCTTCGACATCGGCATGACGATCTGGCGCGTCGTCGGCGGCTTCGTGCTGGCGGTGATCGTCGCGCTGCCGCTCGGCATCATGATGGGCGCCTACAAGCCGATCGAGGCTTTCCTCGAGCCCTTCGTCTCCTTCGCGCGCTATCTTCCGGCCTCGGCCTTCATCCCGCTGCTGATCCTCTGGGCCGGCATCGGCGAGGCGCAGAAGCTGCTCGTCATCTTCATCGGCTCGGTCTTCCAGCTCATCCTGATGATCGCGGTGGCGGTGGGCTCGATCCGGCGCGATCTCGTCGATGCCGCCTATACGCTGGGGGCCACCGACACCTCGGTGGTGCGCCGCGTGCTCCTGCCCAATGCGGCCCCCGAGATCGCCGAGATCTTCCGCCTCGTCCTCGGCTGGGCCTGGACCTATGTCATCGTCGCCGAGCTGATCGGCTCGTCCTCGGGCATCGGCCATATGATCACCGACAGCCAGGCGCTGCTGAACACCGGGCAGATCATCTTCGGCATCATCGTCATCGGCCTGATCGGGCTGGTCTCGGATTTCCTCTTCAAGGCGGTCAACCAGCGCCTCTTCCCATGGGCGCAGAGATGAGTTGGGCGCAAAGATGAGCAAGCTCCTTGTCGAGAATGTCGGGAAGATCTTCCCGGCTCAGCGCGGCGGCCAGCCGACCCGCGCCTTGATGCCGACCTCGCTGAGCGTCGGCGACAACGACTTCATCTCCATCCTCGGCCCCTCGGGCTGCGGCAAGTCCACCTTGCTGCGGATCATCGGCGGGCTCGAGACGGCGAGCGAAGGCCGGATCATGCTCGATGGCGCGCCGGTCGCAGGGCCTGGCGCCGATCGCGGCTTCGTCTTCCAGAGCTACACGCTGTTCCCCTGGCTGACGGTGGCGCAGAACATCGCCTTCGGCCTTCGGGAGAAGGGCATGCCCGAGCGTGAGCGGCTCGATATCTCCAAAAAATGGGCGGATCGCGTCGGCCTGTCGAACTTCGTCGATCATTTCCCCAAGCAGCTTTCCGGCGGCATGCAGCAGCGCACCGCCATCGCCCGTGCGCTCGCCAACGACCCCAAGATACTGCTGCTCGACGAGCCCTTCGGGGCGCTCGACAACCAGACACGCGCGCTGATGCAGGAGATGCTGCTCGGCATCTGGGAGCGCGAGCGCAAGACAGTGCTCTTCGTCACCCACGATATCGAGGAGGCGATCTTCGTCGGCTCGCGCGTGGTGGTGATGAGTGCGCGTCCCGGTCGCATCAAGGCCGACATCGCCGTCGACTTAGCCCATCCGCGCCCCTACACCGTCAAGACCACGCCTGAGTTCGTGGCGCTCAAGGAGCGGCTGGTCGAGGAAATCCGCTCGGAGGTGATGGCGAGCGGCCACTGATACGGTCGCTCTGCCCTCGAACTTGGCGCGCTCCTCACCACGTCGTCATCCCGGATCTCCGCGGAGTTTATCCTTGGGCCGATCGAAGATCGGACCCGAGGGCTGCGTCCGGGATGACCTGCGCCTGACAGTGGGTTCACAGCTCAGGCCAACGGCTTCGTTCGCCGATTGACAGCCCGCCGCGATGATGATTGGTTTCATTCCAATTGGCCTGACCACATGGCCAAAGCGAGCTCCCCGTCAGAGGGGGGCCTTGGGATGGAAACCGGGAGCAAGCTGTGCCGCTCGAAGCTGTCGAGTCGCCACGTCTCTATCGTCAGATCGCCGACCAGCTCCGCCATCTCATCGATAGGCGCGAGTATCCGGCGGGCGGTCGGCTGCCGCCCGAGCGCGAGCTGGCCGAAAAGCTCGGCGTGTCCCGACCATCCGTCCGCGAGGCGCTGATCGCGCTCGAGGTCGAGGGGCGCGTGCGCATCCGCATGGGCTCGGGCGTCTATGTCGTCGACCGACCCGCGGACCAGCACGACCTGGTCGCGGCGTTCGACGAGGCGCCCGACGGCCCGTTCGAGGTGCTGAAGGCACGCGAACTGGTCGAGAGCGCTGTCTGCGCCGAAGTCGGCGCGTCGGCCGGGCCCGATGATCTGGCGGCGCTCGACGACATCCTGCGCCGGATGGAACTGCCCGGCCTGAGCGGCGACGAACTCGTCGCGCTCGACCGCTCCTTCCATGTCTCGATTGCCTCGATCCTCGGCAATGCCGTGCTCGCGCGTTTCGTCGGGTTGCTCTTCGACCAGCGCATCAACCCGTATTTCCGGCAGCTCGCCAGCTATTTCGAAAATGCGGATTCCTGGCGCGAGGCGGTGGCCGAGCACCGCGAGATTCGCGATGCGATTGCGGCTGGATCGGGCGAGGGCGCACAGGCGGCGATGCGTCGCCATCTGCAGCGCTCTCAGGAGCGCTTCTCGCAGAGCTTCGGCGAGGGATCACCCAAGGCGAGGCCCGGTGGGCGCGCAAGCGAGCCTGCTGGCGGGTCTGGAAGAGCGCGGGAAAGCGTCGTGACCCGCCTGGCCCGCACGAATCGAGGCAACCGGAACTGAGGCAGGAAGAACCGAGGCAAGCACAAGAAGAAGACTTCAAGACGCCAGATCGAGAAGCACAGCAACAAGACCAATCCCATGGGAGGGACCAAGTGATGAAGACCTATCTGACGATGGCGGCGGTGGCCGCGAGCCTGATCGTCGCCGGCGCGCCGGCGCAGGCGCAGACCAAGCTCAAATGGGCCCATGTCTACGAGACCTCCGAGCCCTTCCACACGGAGTCCGTCTGGGCCGCCGACGAGTTCAAGAAGCGCACCAATGGCCGCTACGAGATCACCGTCTATCCGGCCTCGCAGCTCGGCAAGGAAACCGACATCAACCAGGGCCTGACCCTCGGCACGGTCGACGTCATCATCTCCGGTTCGAGCTTTGCCGCACGCGCTTATCCCCCGATCGGCGTGACCTATTACCCCTTCACCTTCCGCGGCCCGGACCATCTGCTGGCCTACACCAAGAGCGACGTCTTCACCGACATGGCCAAGGGCTACCAGGAGAAGAGCGGTCACCAGATCGTCTCGGTGACCTATTACGGCACGCGCCACACCACCTCGAACAAGCCGATCAAGAGCTGCGCCGACATGAAGGGCCTCAAGATCCGCGTGCCCGACGTGCCGGCCTATCTCGCCATGCCGCGCGCCTGCGGCGCCAACACCGCGCCGATCGCCTTCGCCGAGGTCTATCTCGCGCTCCAGAACGGCACCGTCGAGGCGCAGGAGAACCCGCTGACCACGATCGAGGCCAAGAAGTTCTATGAGGTCCAGAAGCACATCGTCCTGACCGGCCACATCGTCGACCATCTCAACACGGTCGTCGCCAAGCAGCTCTGGGACAAGCTCTCGCCCGAGGACCGCAAGATCTTCAGCGAGGTTGCTCAGGAAGCCTCGGCCCGCGCCACCAAGAAGATCCAGGCCGATGAGGTCAAGCTCGTGCAGTTCTTTAAGGACAAGGGCCTGACCGTGACCGAGATCGACAAGGCCGAGTTCCTCGCCAATGTGCAGAAGAACGTCACCTTCGAGCAGTTCGGCTACCGCAAGGCAGACTGGGACCGCATCCAGGCGATCAAGTAAACGACCGAACGGCCCGGTGGCGTGAGCCGCCGGGCATCCTGCCCTACGGCCCCGCTGCGGCCGATTTCATCGAGGTCTGCCGTGGCCACTGACACTGCGCCGGAAGTCCACACCCAGGTCACGGGCGAGGAGATCGCTCACGTCTTCGACGAGGCGCCGCCGCCGGCCGATCTCAGTGTCTATGGCGTCGAGGACTGGATCACGCTCGCGGCCTTCTGGGTCATGGTCGGCTGCGTCATCCTGCAGTTCTTCACCCGCTACGTGCTGAACAACTCCTTCGCCTGGACGGAGGAGATCGCGATCTACGCGCTCGTCGTCGTCGTCTTCCTCGGGGCCTCGCTCTGCGTGCGCGCCTCGCGGCACATCCAGGTCGATTTCCTCTACCGCTACATGTCGCCTCGGATGGGGCGGATCATGGCGACGGGCGTTGATGTCGTCCGCATCGGCTTCTTCGGCTACGGCACCTGGCTGATGTACAAATACGCCTCGCTCATCCCCGACGAGATGATGACGACGATCGATTTCCCGAAGTCGGTCATCTTCAATGCGGTCGTGCTTGCCTTCGCGCTGATGACGCTGCGCTCGCTGCATGTCGCCTGGCAGAACTGGCGCCGCGGCTATTCCGTGCTGGAGAGGCCGGAAGCTTTCGACGGCTCGGAGGCCTGAGACCAACATGCTGATCCTGCTCGGTTCCTTTCTCGCCCTGATGATCCTCGGCGTGCCCGTGGCGATCGCCATGGCCGTCGCCTCGCTCGCCTTCATCCTGGTCTCGGGCACGGTGCCCGACGTCATCCTGGCCCAGCGCATGATCGCGGGCGTCGAGAGCTTCCCCCTGCTCGCCGTGCCCTTCTTCATCCTCGCCGGCAACCTGATGAACATCGCCGGCGTCACCGGCCGCATCTACGCCTTCGCGGTCGCGCTCGTCGGCTGGATGCGTGGCGGCCTGGCACAGGTCAACATCATCGGCTCGGTGATCTTCTCGGGCATGTCGGGCACCGCGATCGCGGACGCTGCCGGCATCGGCACGATCGAGATCAAGGCGATGAAGGATCACGGCTATTCGGCCGAGGTCGCGGTCGGCGTCACGGCGGCCTCGGCCACGCTGGGGCCGATCATCCCGCCCTCGCTGCCCTTCGTCATCTACGGCATGATGTCGAACACCTCGATCGGCGCGCTCTTTCTCGGCGGCGTCATCCCGGGCGTGGTGATGACGCTGTTCATGATGGCGACTGTCGCGATCTTCGCCCGCATCTACAAATGGGGCTCCGACACCCCGTTCTCGCTGCGCGATATCGGCACCGCCGGCATCGAGGTTGCGGTGGTGCTAGGCTTCCCCGTCGTGGCCTATGGCCTGCTCTGGGCCGGACTGCCGGACAATCTCGCCATCGGCCTCGCGCTCGCGGCCCTGCTCGCGCTCGACTACTATTTCGATTTCTCGGCCGTGATGGCGCTGATGACGCCGGTCATCCTGATCGGCGGCATGACGATGGGCTGGTTCACGCCGACGGAAGCGGCTGCAGCGGCGGTGATCTGGTCGCTCTTCCTGGGCCTCGTGCGCTATCGCTCGATGACGATGCGCAGCTTGACCAAGGCGACCTTCGACACCATCGAGACCACGGCCTCGGTGCTCTTCATCGTCACGGCCGCCTCGATCTTCGCCTGGCTGCTGACGGTGTCGCAGACGGCACAGATCCTGTCCGATCTCATCCTCGGCTTCACCCAGAACAAATGGGTGTTCCTGATCCTGGTGAACCTGCTGCTGCTGTTCATCGGCTGCTTCCTGGACACGATCGCGGCGATCACCATCGTGGTGCCGATCCTGCTGCCGATCGCCCTCAAGCTCGGCGTCGACCCGATCCATTTCGGGCTGATCATGACGCTGAACCTCATGATCGGCCTGCTTCACCCGCCGCTCGGCATGGTGCTGTTCGTGCTGTCGCGTGTCGCCAAGCTCTCGGTCGAGCGCACCACCATGGCGATCCTGCCCTGGCTGATCCCGCTCTTCGCCGCGCTGTTCGCGATCACCTTCATTCCTGAACTGACGCTGTGGCTGCCGCGACAGATGGGGATGATCAGATAGCTATTCCTGAGGCCTGAGCCATGGCTTCGGCCATGACTCAGGCGTTGCCCAGCCCTTCCTGCGGGGCAGTTGCGGCAAGGCCGCCGGACGACCATCTTTTCGACCAAGGTGCGCTGCCATCGAGGTGGAGCCGATGCATGCCTTTGTCGCCAGGATGCTGTCGCGACTCGTGAAGGAGCCGCGCATCGATGTGGTCTTTCCCGACGGGTCGCTGCAATCCGTCGGGAAGGGATCCGTGCCCGCCGTGCGGATGCGGATCGCCGACAGGTCGACCGAATTCAAGCTGGCCCTCAACCCAGAACTCGCGCTCGGAGAGGCGGTGATGGATGGCCGCGTCGTGGTCGAGCAGGGCTCGCTCTACGATCTGCTCGATCTGATCATCGCAGGCCTGCACAAGGCGCGTCCGGACGGATGGAGCAAGATTCTGGCGGGGCTGCGGACCGCCGTGCGCCGTTTCCATCAGCACAACACCCCTGCGCTCGCCAGGCGCAACGTCGCCCATCACTATGATCTGCGCGGCGAGTTCTTCCGCCTCTTCCTCGACGACGACATGCAGTATTCCTGCGCCTACTTCGCGCGGCCCGGCATGTCGCTGGCGGAGGCCCAACTCGCCAAGAAGCGGCACATCATCGCAAAGCTCGCGATCGGGCCGGGGCAGCGGGTGCTCGACATCGGCTCGGGCTGGGGCGGTCTCGCGCTGACGCTCGCCGGCGAGACGGGCGCCAGCGTGACGGGCGTCACCCTGTCGCAAGAGCAGCATGCGGTCGCGAAGGCGCGCGCTGCGGAAACGGACCTGCCTGTCGATTTTCGCCTGCAGGACTATCGCGCCATGGCCGGGCCCTTCGACCGCATCGTCTCGGTCGGCATGTTCGAGCATGTCGGCGCCGGCTTCTACCGCGACTATTTCCGCAAGATCGCCGAATTGCTGACCGAGGACGGCGTCGCCCTGATCCACACCATCGGCCGCAGCACGCCGCCGGGCGCCACCAACCCTTTCATTGCGAAATACATCTTCCCGGGCGGCTATATCCCGGCTCTGTCGGAGATGACTGCTGCCGTCGAGAAGGAGGGGCTGGTCATCACCGACGTCGAGGTGCTGCGCCTGCATTACGCCGAGACGCTGAAGGCCTGGCGCGAGCGCTTCCTCGCCCGTCGCGCCGAGGTCGTCGCCATGTATGACGAGCGCTTTGCGCGGATGTGGGAATTCTACCTCGCCTGCTCGGAAGCAAGCTTCAGACACGACGATCTCGTCGTCTTCCAGCTCCAGCTCGCCAAGCGGCTGGACGGACTGCCGATCACGCGAGGCTATATGGAGAAGCCGCTATAGCGGGGCTCGCCACAAGGGCGAGCACGACGCTGGGTGTCACGCGACGGGCCGCAGCGTGATCGCGAACAGTTCGGCGTCGGCCTCGGCAGCGACGACTTGGACGCTCTGCGGACCGTCGAGAATGACGCTATCGCCCGCTGCGAGCGATACGCCATCGCCCGCAGCCTTGATCGTCCAGTCGCCCGCGCAGGCGACGAGGACGAGCAGACCAGCATCGATTTCGAGCGCGTGCGGGCCGGCCCCCAACCGCCGGACCTCATGACGCCAGCGCCCGCGCCGGCTCATGACATTGAGGTCGTCGATCGGCCCTGCCACGAGAAGCCCCGTCACGGCCCGGTCGGCGTCGAAGGCGAGGGGCGGCGAGCCTCTCGCGAGCGTAACCGCCTCGTCATCCGCGAAGGCGAGGCGAATGCCGCGGCCGCTCAGCAAGGCCAATGTCCGGTCGATGCCCGGGAAGTTGGAGAACGGCCCGTCCTGCCCGACATGGGCCGTCGAGATGCGCCAGTCGAAATCGTCGAGGGAGGCGCCCTCCGGAAAGATCGCGATCTCCGTGGTCGTCCCGCCGCCGTTCTTCCAGGGCATGACGCGGCGCTCGGCGGCGCGGATCAGCCTCACCCCAGGATACCCGGAAGCTTCAGGCCCTTCTCCCTGGCGCAGTCGAGCGCGATCTCGTAGCCGGCGTCCGCGTGGCGCATCACGCCAGTCGCCGGGTCGTTCCAGAGCACGCGCTCGAGCCGCTTGGCTGCCTCGGGCGTGCCGTCCGCGACGATGACCACGCCCGAATGCTGCGAATAGCCCATCCCGACGCCGCCACCATGATGCAGCGAGACCCAGGTCGCGCCGCCGGCCGTGTTGAGCAAGGCGTTGAGCAGCGGCCAATCGGAAACCGCGTCAGAGCCATCCTTCATCGCCTCGGTCTCGCGGTTGGGCGAGGCGACCGAGCCGGAATCGAGATGGTCGCGGCCGATCACGACGGGCGCCTTGAGCTCGCCCTTGGCCACCATCTCGTTGAAGGCGAGCCCAAGCCGGTGCCGGTCACCCAGACCCACCCAGCAGATGCGCGCCGGCAGGCCCTGGAACTTGATGCGCTCGCGAGCCATGTCGAGCCAGTTGTGCAGGTGCTTGTCATCCGGCATCAGCTCCTTGACGCGCTGGTCGGTGCGATAGATGTCCTCCGGATCGCCCGAGAGCGCCGCCCATCGGAACGGCCCGACGCCCCGGCAGAACAGCGGCCGGATGTAGGCCGGCACGAAGCCCGGGAAGTCGAAGGCGTTGTGGACGCCCATGTCCTTGGCCATCTGGCGGATGTTGTTGCCGTAATCGAGCGTCGGCACGCCCATCGTCTGGAAGTCCAGCATTGCCCGGACATGCACCGCCATCGACTGCTTCGCGGCCTCGATCGTGCCCGCCGGGTCACGCTCCTTGCGCTCTTCCCATTCGGCCAGCGTCCAGCCGGCGGGGAGATAGCCGTTGAGCGGATCATGCGCCGAGGTCTGGTCGGTGACGACGTCCGGCCGGATGCCGCGGCGGACCATGTCGGGAAACACCTCGGCGGCATTGCCGAGCACGCCGACCGAGACCGCCTTGCCCTTGGCATGAGCGGCTTCGATGATCTTCAGCGCTTCGTCGACGCTGTCGGCCTTCTCGTCGAGATAGCCGGTGCGCAGGCGGAATTCGATCGATGACGGCTTGCACTCGACCGCGATCATCGAGGCGCCGGCCATGGTCGCGGCGAGCGGCTGCGCGCCGCCCATGCCTCCCAGGCCGCCCGTCAGGATCCACTTGCCCTTGAGCGAGCCGCCATAATGCTGCCGGCCGACCTCGACGAAGGTCTCGTAGGTACCCTGCACGATGCCCTGCGTGCCGATATAGATCCAGGAGCCGGCCGTCATCTGGCCGTACATCATCAGCCCGGCCTTATCGAGCTCGTGGAAATGCTCCCAATTGGCATAGGCCGGCACGAGGTTCGAATTGGCGATCAGCACGCGCGGCGCGTCCGGATGGGTGCGGAAGATGCCGACCGGCTTGCCGGACTGGACCAGCAGCGTCTCGTCGGCTTCCAGCGTGCGCAGGCTGGCGCAGATCCGGTCGAAATCCTCCCAGGTCCGGGCGGCGCGGCCGATGCCGCCATAGACCACGAGTTCGCCGGGCTTCTCGGCGACGTCGGGGTCGAGATTGTTCATCAGCATGCGCAGCGGCGCTTCGGTGAGCCAGCTCTTGGCCGAAAGCTCGCTGCCCCTGGGGCTGCGGATGACGCGGCTGTTGTCGATGCGGGTCATGAACGGTTCCGTTTCGAATTGGCGGTGTGAGCGGAAAGGCGCAGCAAGGGAATCGGAGTGGGCGTCAGCGCAGCCCGACGGACTGGACCATGGCGGCAGCCAGAGCCGCGTCGATGATGCTGTCGAGCGCTGCCTGGAGCGGACGGGCCGTGGCGGCGTCGAAACGCCAGGGCGGCGCTTCCTCCGCCAGATAGGCGCTGAGCGCGATCTCCATCTGGATCGCGTGGACGCCGTCCTGCGGGCGGCCGTAATGCCGTGTGATCCAGCCGCCCTTAAAGCGGCCATTGACGATCTGCGTCAGCTCATGGCCGGCCATCGCAGCCGTGGCGGCCGTCTCGACGGCGGGCGCGCAGCTCTGGCCGGAATTGGTGCCCAGATTGAGCGTCGGCAGCGTGCCTGGAAACAGGCGCGGGATCACCGATTTGATCGAGTGGCAGTCCCAGAGCAGGCACCAGCCATGGGCCTTGCGGGCCCGTTCGATCTCGGCGGCGAGCGCATCGTGATAGGGCTGGAAATAGGCCTCACGCCGCCTTGCGATCTCGGCATCGTCCGGCGCGATCGTCCAGATCGCTGCGCCGTCAAAGGTCGTGGTGGGCACGAGTTCGGTGGTCGCCTGGCCGGGATAGAGCGAGACGCCGGAGGGATCGCGGTTGAGGTCGATGACATAGCGCGACAGCCCGGCCTCGACGATGGTCGGCTGGAAACGCTCCGCGAAGGAGTAGAGCTCTCGCATATGCCAGTCGGTATCCTCGACGAGTCGGCCCCGCTCGTTCAGCGCGGCATTGACCTCGGGCGGCAGGCCGGTTCCGGGATGCGGCATCGAGAGGATGAGCGGGGAGGGGCCCTGGGTGACGGTGACGATGTCGGTCATGTGGGTGCTCCCGCGACAGCGCCGCAGCCTCCCTTCTCCCCTTGCGGGAGAAGGTGGCTCGGCGAAGCCGAGACGGATGAGGGGGCGCGCAGGTCTGAATCGTTAGCAGGTGAGGAGGCGTTGACGATCAGCGTCGCGCGACCCCTCACCCCAACCCTCTCCCGCAGGGGGAGAGGGAGTGCGTTGCGGCTCGGTTGCTTCACGCCCCGAACTCCGCGAAGCTGTCCAGTCCCGCCGCTTTGCCTACGGCGCCCGACAGCACGAACGCGGTCGCCGCCGCGAGGTCCGGTGCGAGGTAGCGGTCCTCCGTCAGCGGCGCGATCCTGCTGCGCAGCAGTGCCAGAACCGGCTCCAGCCGCGGGCTCGTCTTCATCGGGCGATGATGCTCGATCGCCTCGGCCGCCGCCATCAACTCGACGCCGATGATGCTGGCGGCGTTCGCGGCCATGTCGAGCAGGCGATAGGCGCCATGCGTCGCCATCGAGACATGGTCTTCCTGGTTGGCGGAGGTCGGGATGGTGTCGACCGAAGCCGGATAGGCCTTCTGCTTGTTCTCGGATGCCAGCGCCGCCGCCGTGACCTGCGCGATCATGAAGCCGGAATTGAGCCCCGCATCGCGGGCGAGGAAGGGCGGCAATCCGCTCATCACGGGATCGACCAGCAGCGCGATCCGGCGCTCCGAGAGATTGCCGATCTCGCACAGCCCCATCGCCAGCATGTCGGCGGCGAAGGCGACCGGCTCGGCGTGGAAATTGCCGCCCGAGACGATCTCGCCCGGCCCCAGCACCAGCGGATTGTCGGTGACGGCATTGGCCTCGATCGCAAGCGTCGCCCCCGCATTGGAAAGGAGGTCGCGCACCGCGCCCATCACCTGCGGCTGGCAGCGCAACGAGTAAGGGTCCTGCACCTTGCTGTCGCCGAAGCGATGGCTGTCGCGGATCTCGCTGCCGGCGATCAGCTCGAGCAGATGGGCGGCGACGCGGATCTGGCCGGGCTGGCCGCGCAGGCGCTGGATGCGCGGATCGAACGGCGTGTCCGAACCCTTCAATGCATCGACCGAGAGCGCGCCGGCAACGATCGCCGCATCGAAGACACGCGCCATGGCGTTGAGGCCCGCGAGCGCAAGCGCCGTCGAGACCTGCGTGCCATTGATCAGCGCAAGCCCTTCCTTGGCTCCGAGCGCGAGCGGCGCCTGGCCGATCCGCGCCAGGGCGTCTGCAGCCGGCAGCACCTCACCCTTCAGCCTGATCTCGCCGACACCCATCAGCGCGGCGGTGAGATGGGCGAGCGGGGCGAGATCGCCGGAAGCGCCGACCGAACCCTTCGCCGGCACGACCGGCAACGCATCGGCCTTCAGCGCACCGATCAGCGCTTCGACCACGACCGGACGCACGCCGGAGGCGCCACGTGCGAGGCTCGCCGCCTTCATCGCCAGGATCAGGCGCACGACGTTGTCGGGCAGGGCAGGCCCGGTGCCGACCGCATGTGACAGGATCAGGTTGCGCTGGAGCGTGGCGAGATCGGCATCGGCGATGCGTACGCTCGCCAGCTTGCCGAAGCCGGTGTTGACGCCATAGGTGACGGTTCCCGCCGCGACGATCTCGTCGACGATTGCCTGCGCGGCGGCGATGGCCGATGCACTCGATGCCGCCAATGCGACGCTCGTGCCGTCGAGCACGTCGCGCCATTGCGTGAGGGCCGCATGGCCGGGTTCGATCGCGAGGGGCGTGCTCATTGGCCGTTCCATATGCGTGCGTGAAGTGGGTTGAAGCCCATGCGGTAGGCGAGTTCGGCCGGCCGCTCGATCTCCCAGATCGCGAGGTCACAGGCCTTGCCGGCCTCGAGCGTGCCGATCTCATCCTGCATTCCGAGGGCAAGGGCGGCGTTGCGGGTCATGCCTGCGAGCGCCTCCTCGGGCGTCAGGCGGAAGAGCGTGCAGCCCATGTTCAGCGTCAACAGGGCTGAGGTCAGCGGCGAGGTGCCGGGGTTGGCGTCTGTCGCCAGCGCGATCGGCACGCCATGCTTCCGCAGCAGTTCGATCGGCGGCTTCACCGTCTCGCGCAGGAAATAGAAGGCGCCGGGCAATACGACGGCGACCGTGCCGGCCTTCGCCATCGCGATCACGCCGTCCTCGTCCAGATGTTCGAGATGGTCGGCCGAGAGCGCGCCCATTTCCGCCGCCAGCTTGGCGCCGCCGAGATTGGAGAGTTGCTCGGCGTGGATCTTGATCGCGAGCCCCGTCGCCTTGGCCGCGGCGAAGACGGTGCGCGTCTCCTCGGGCGAGAAGGCGATGCCCTCGCAGAACACGTCGACCGCGTCGGCCAGTCCCTCGGCCACGACGGCATCGAGCATCGGCCCGGCGACCAGCGCGGCATAGTCGCCGGAGCGGCCCTTGTATTCCGGCGGCACGGCATGGGCGCCGAGCAGGGTCGTGCGAACGGTGACGGGCCGCTCGCGGCCGATCCGGCGCGCGACCCTGAGCACTTTCGCTTCGCTGTCGATATCGAGCCCGTAGCCCGACTTGATCTCGACGGTGGTGACGCCTTCGCGGACGAGTTCGGACAGCCGCCGCTCGGCCGTCGCGAATAGCTCCTCCTCGCTCGCTGCGCGCGTCGCCTTGACCGAGGAGAGGATTCCGCCGCCTGCGCGGGCGATCTCTTCATAGCTCGCGCCCTGCAGCCGCAGCTCGAATTCATGGGCCCGGTCGCCGCCATAGACGAGGTGGGTGTGGCAGTCGATCAGGCCGGGCGTGATCCAGCGCCCGCCGCAATCGATCGTCTCGGTGGCGTGGAAGGAGGGCGCCTGGCTGCGCGGGCCGGCGAAGACGATCCGCCCGTCGCAGGCTGCCACGACGCCGTCCTCGATCGCGCCATAGGGGGCATCGATGCCGGGCGACATCGTCGCCAGCCGCGCCTGTGTCCAGAGCCTGTCGCAGGTCGGGGTCTCGCCGGACATCGTCGCCACGTCAGATCCTCTCGACTATCCTTCGATGACGAATATGCTATCTAATTGCATATGCAAATGGCAAGACCTTAATTGCATATGCAAATGGCGGATGGAGTAGTGCCGTGACCCTGACCCTGCATCTGGAGCAGGCCCTCCTGCCGGACGGTTTCGCCGACAATGTGAGGCTGACCGTCTCGGAAGGGGCGATCACCTCGGTCGAGGCGGGTGTGCCGGCGCGCGACGGTGATGTGCGGCTGGCGGGTCTCACGCTGCCCGGCATGCCGAACCTGCACAGCCACGCCTTCCAGCGCGGCATGGCCGGCCTGTCCGAGCGCCGCGGGGCGTGGGAGGATTCCTTCTGGACCTGGCGCGAGGTGATGTATCGCTTCCTCGACCGGCTCGACCCTGACGATGTGCAGGCGCTCGCCGCCCAGGCCTTCGTCGAGATGCTGGAGGGGGGCTTCACGGCGCTGGCCGAGTTCCATTACCTGCATCACGACAAGGACGGCCGTCCTTACGCAAATATCGCTGCGATGGGCGCAGCCATCGCCGCCGCCGCCGAGGAGACCGGGCTCGGCCTGACTCTGCTGCCGGTGCTCTATCGCTTCGGCAACTTCGGCCAGGCGCCGTCGGTCCATGGCCAGCGCCGCTTCGTCAACGACCGCGATTCCTATCTGAAGCTGATCGAGGCGAGCGAGGCCGCTATCCGTAACCTCCCCGATGCCAGGCTCGGCCTCGCTCCGCATTCGCTGCGGGCGGTGGCGCTCGACGATCTCGGCTGGCTCGCGGCGCTGCGTCCCGAGGGGCCACTTCACATTCATGTCGCCGAGCAGATGCGCGAGGTCGAGGACAGCATCTCGATCATGGGGCGGCGCCCGGCCGCGCTGCTGTCCGGCACGATCGAGCTGGACCGGCGCTGGTGCCTGATCCATGCGACGCATCTCGACGATGCCGAGCGCGATACGATCGCGGCGAGCGGCGCGGTTGCGGGCCTGTGTCCGATCACCGAGGCCAACCTGGGTGACGGCATCTTCGACGGCGTGCGCTATCGGGCCAGCGGCGGCCGTTATGGCGTCGGCAGCGATTCCAACATCCAGATCGATGCCGGTTCCGAACTGCGCCTGCTCGAATATTCGCAGCGCTTCCGTGATCGTCGCCGCGCGCTCATGGCCGAAGCCGACGCCTCGACCGGCGTCGCGCTCTGGCGCGCCGCTGCGGCAGGCGGCGCACAGGCCTGTGGCCGCGCACTGGGCGCTCTCGCCCCCGGCTTGCGCGCCGATCTGGTCACGCTCGACGCCGACCATCCGGCGCTGATCGGCAAGACCGGGGAGGCTGCGCTCGACAGCGCGATCTTCGCGGCCAACGCCCTGCCGGTGAAGGACGTCTTCGTCGGCGGCAAGCAGGTTGTGGCCGAGGGGTGCCACCCCGCGCGCGCGGCCGTGAAGGCGCGTTTCGCCGCCGTCATGCGCAAGCTGCTGGCGGCGCTTTGACGGCCATGACGCAGACCAGGCTCGATGCGGTGAAGCTGGATGGCGCTGGGCCGATCTATGATCAGATCCGGCGCGCGATCCGCGATCTCGTGCTGAACGGAAGCTGGCCGCCGGGAACCTCGGTGCCGCCCGAGCACGCGCTGATGGAACAGCTCGGCGCATCCCGGATGACCGTACACCGCGCGCTAGTGCAACTCGCCCGCGAGGGGCTGATCACGCGTCGCCGCCGCTCGGGGACGATCGTCGCGAGCCCGCCGGCGAGCCATGCGATGCTCGACATCCTCTCGATTCCCCAAGAGGTCGAGCGGCTCGGACAACGCTACGAGCATGAGGTGCTGTCGCGAGAGGATGGCCGCCCCTCCGCCGAACTCGCGATCCGTTTCGGCCTGAAGCGCGGCGAGCGGGTCGCCCATCTCGTCACGCTGCATCGCGCCGACGGTAGGCCGCATGTGCTGGAAGAGCGGGTGATCCATCTGGCGGCGATTCCCGCCGCGGCGGATGAGGAATTCACGACAACGCCGCCGGGCGACTGGCTCTTGCAGAACAGCCTCTGGTCGCAGGCCGAGCACGCGATCAGTGCGGTGCCGGCCGAGCCCGACGATGCCCGGCTTCTCGCGATCGAGCCGGGCGAGGCCTGCCTGCTGATCGAGCGTCGCACCTGGAACCAGGATACGCCGATCACCGCTGTGCGGCTGCTCTATCCCGGCACCCGGCACCGCTTCGTCGGGCGTTTCGGTCCCTACGGCCAAGTCTGACCCACGGCCAAGTCTGACTCGGTTCCTCCGATCCGGCGATTCCGCACGAAAAGAACGAAAAGGCCTGAGCCGAGCGCTTTGCGCGCAGCCCAGGCTTCGTTGAGCCGTCTCGAGAACGGCTCTCGGATCGATCTGCCGATCAGCAGTCGTAGCGGACGCGGCGGCCCCACTGGTCACGGCCCACGCAGGTGCGGGTCGGCGAGGTGGCCGAACCGATGATGGCGCCGCCCGCGCCGCCGATCGCCGCCCCCGCCAACGCGCCGCCGGCGCGGCCGGTCGCAAGGCCACCGATGACGGCGCCCGTTCCGGCTCCGATCAGGGCGCCGCCCGCGGTGCGCTCCTCATGGGCGGTGCAGGCACCAAGCGAGGCTGCGATCGCAGCGATGATCATGATCTTATTCATCGTGTTTTCCTTGGCGCTTCAAGAGTCGTGTCGATGGTCGCGCGATCGCCAGAGTAGGGCGTTTGCGCCGGCACGGCCATGACCGACCGTCCCAGCCCAACGTCCGCGCGTCCCAAAAGTTCCCTTCGCGCTTCATGGCGTCCTGCCGCCGCGATGGCCGCGGCCATGCCATGATCGCCTTCGCCGTCGCCGTTCTTTGTCGCTGTTTTTCGCGGAACCTTCCGAAGTCCGCCACGTTGTTCCGGCAATCCCGCAGCGTGACATGCTGCTCCTGGCGGAGGAACCGATCATGACCCTGCACGACACGTCTCCGGCCTCCGGGGCCACGCCCTCGAAGAACCCGCTGATTGCCGGCGCACGCGTGGCCGGTACCGACGTCTACAACACGGCCGGGGATCATCTCGGCGAGATTTACGACGTCATGCTGGACAAGCAGACCGGCAAGGTCGCCTACGCCATCATGTCCTTCGGCGGCTTCCTCGGCCTTGGCGAAAAATACCATCCGATTCCCTGGAGCGTGCTCGATTTCGACACCGATCGCGGCGGCTATGTCGTTCCGCTGACCAAGGAAAAGCTGGAGGCGGCGCCGATGTATGACAGCGAGGGCGAGCCCGATTGGGACGACCGGGTCTATGGCAAGCGCGTCCACGACTACTACGGCACGATGCCCTACTGGATGATGTAGGACAGCCCAGCTGCTGGTCGCGGCGGTTGCTATCCCCCCAGCCGAACCGTCGTGGCGGCGGGATGCGGGCCGAAAGGCCCGCATCTTCCGTTTTGTGAGGGCGCCGCCGCGCCCGAGGCGCCGGGAGCCATGCAAGCGGCAAGCCCGGGCCAGATCGAGCACCGCCAGAGCTCCGGACCGCCGCGTCCGGCATCGAGGGGCCGCAAGGTCGATCGATGCGAACCCGTGAGAGCGACATGCGCATCCGCTACGGTTACAACATCGAGATCGTCTGCCAGCAGGACCTGCCCCTCATCACCCTGCTCGACGTGCATCCGTCGCGCCGGCACGATCTGCTGGTGCCCGACGAGTTGGTGGTGACGTCGCTGCTGAACCCGTCGCGGTTGGTCCCGACGAGCCAGTTCATCGACCCCTTCGGTAACATCTGCCGCCGCGTTACCGCGCCATCCGGCGGCATTTCGCTGAGAGCCGAGGGCATCATCCACGATTCGGGCGAACTCGACGCGGTCAATCCGGCCGCCGGGGAGGTGCCTCCGGCGCGCCTGCCGGACGAGGCGCTGATCTACCTGCTCGGCAGCCGCTACTGCGAGACTGACAAGCTGGCCGGTCAGGCCTGGAGCCTGTTCGGACATATTCCGGCCGGTTGGCCGAGGGTGCAGGCGATCGTCGATTTCGTCCACAACCACCTGACCTTCGGCTATGATTTCGCGCGCAACACGCGCACGGCCGCGGAAGCCTTTGAGGAGCGCGTCGGCGTCTGCCGCGATTTCGCGCATCTGGCGGTCGCGCTATGCCGCTGCATGAACATCCCCGCGCGCTACTGCAATGGCTATCTCGGCGACATCGGCGTGCCTAGGGACCCGGCTCCGATGGACTTCAACGCCTGGTTCGAGGTCTTCCTCGGCGGGCGCTGGTACACCTTCGATGCGCGGCACAACATGCGCCGCATCGGCAGGGTCGTCATCGCCAGGGGGCGCGATGCCACCGATGTGGCGATGGTCAGTTCCTTCGGCCCGCACACGCTGCAACGCTTCGAGGTCACGACGGAGGAGGTCGAGGAGGGGCTTCCGGAACTGGCGCCACGATCGACCGGTGTCAGCCCGCAGCGGCTGGCGTCGGTTGGCGCCTGAGGCTCGCGCGGCAGGCTGCCGGGCCGGCGACGCATTCCTTGCCCCGGGCCGGACACGGGCCCTATTGTGCACGGCCATGCATCACACCGTCATCGTCAATGCCCGCGCCGGAACGGTGCTGGAGGCCGGGCCTGAAGCCTTTGCCGAACGGATCATGGCGGCCTTCGAGGCCGGCGGCTGCGCGGCCGAGGTCCGGATGGTGCATCCGCGCGAACTGGACGACGCACTTTCGCTTGCGATCGAGAATGCCGACAGCGTGCCGGTGATCGCCGGTGGCGACGGCACCATCAATGGCGTGCTGCCCGTGCTGCTCCAGGCGGATCGCCCCGTCGGCATTCTGCCGCTGGGAACGGTGAACGTCCTCGGGCGCGATCTCGGCCTCGCCGGAACCCTCGAGCATCAGATCGCCGCGCTCTGCAAGGGCGAGCCGGTGGTGATGGATGTCGGCAGCGTCAACGATCGTCTCTTCCATTCGATATCAGGCATGGGCTTCTTCAGCCTGATGGCACGCAACCGCGAATATGCGCGCCGCCGCTTTCCGTTCAGCCGGACAGTGGCCTTCCTCGTCGCCGCGACGCGCTCGATCCTGTTCACCCGGGCGATCACGGTCGATATCGGCATTGGCACGGAGCGCCGCGTGGTCGAGGCCGATGCCGTTCTGGTCACGGTCAACAGCTTCGACGGGGCCGAGTGGCGCAGGCAACGCCTGGATGGCGGCGTCTTCGAGGTTCATATCCTCAATGCCGGCGGGCTCTGGTCGCGCTGCAAGGCGGCATTCTCGATTGTTTCGGGATCGTGGCGTACCTCCGCTGACCTGATGTCCTTGACCGGCTCCGAGGTGACGCTGACGCGCCGCGACAAGCGCCGCGGCCACATCACCTTCGACGGCGAGGTCGAGCGCAAGGCTGGTCCGCTCGTCTATAGCCTGCTGCCGGGCGCGGTCCGGCTGATCGCGGCGCGCGAACGCTCCCATTGAAAGCGCCGCCTCAGTGTCTATGTCGGACGAGGCCCCTCGTTCCGGAGACCCAGCTTCCTTGCTTCAGCCGCGTATCCTCCTCCCCGTCGCCGCCGCCTTCGCCTTTCTCGGGCTCGCACTATTCATCGCCTCCGGTCGCAGCTTCGCGTTTGATCGCACGATCGTCCTGTTCTTCCGCGAGAGCGGCGACCCGTCGATCCCGCTCGGTCCCGCTTGGTTTCGCGAGGCGATGCGCGACGTCACGGCGCTGGGCAGCTTCGTCGGGCTCGGCATGATGACGATCGCGGCCAGCCTGACCCTTTGGCTCTGCCGCTATCGGCATCTCGCCATCGGCCTGGCGATCACGGTGATCTCGGCGACCGCGGTCAGCACCGGCTTGAAGATCGCGATCGGTCGGGCGCGGCCCGACATTGTCGAGCACGCCGCGCTGACCTTCACCGCGAGCTTCCCGAGCGGTCATGCCTTCCTGTCGGCGGTCACCATGCTGAGCATTGCGGGCTTCATCGGGCTGGCTTCGCGCCGCGACGACATCACGCGGCTTTGCATCTGGCTCGCCTGGGTGATGATCGTCCTGATCGGCGTCAGCCGCGTCTATCTCGGCGTTCACTGGCCGACCGACGTGATCGGCGGCTGGTGCCTGGGCATCGCCTGGTCGAGCCTCGCGGTCGCTTTGCTCGGGCGCAAGATGGCAGAAGCCGATCCTCTCGACGCCGGCCCCGGCGCCCCCGCCTGACGGGTGCTTCTGCCGAAGGCGGCGGGCCTATCGCATGTCGATCGTGGCGTTGACGCCGAGATCGGGCTGCCGGCCGAGGATCTTCGCTGTCGCCAGCTTGAAGGCGACGAGCACGCCGCTGGAGGGGCCTTCCCAGATCTCCGCCGAGACCGGCGTCAGCGACAGCAGCCTCGCGTCGGGGTCGTCGGGCCCTCCCGGGAACCACGCGCCGATGATCGGCGTCCAGATCTGCGCAATGAGATCGCGATCGTCGATGCCCGCCGCCACGCAGGACACGGCGGCATAGAAGTTGTGGTTCTCGTCGCTGAGCGCGATCGACACGCCGGGCGAGCGCAGCGCTTCCTCCAACGCGCCGGTGTGGCGATGGGTCACGAACAGGATGCGGTGGTTCTCGCGGTCGATATGGCCAGACATCGGCCTCGTCCGGATGGAGCCGTCGGCGGCCGTCGTCACCATGCAGACCGGGTGGCGGTCGAGGGCGTTCCAGATCCTCTGCTGGAGTTCGGTTTCCGGCATGGCACGCACTCCTGATGCGGTCGTCGCGGCGTTCATTTTGGGTGGAAACGCCGGTGCTCGCAGGGCGTTCCGCGACTATGGGCCGGCCTGCGCGACTGTCAATCGCGCTTCGGCGCCGATGCTGCGCCGCGGAACAAACGGGAGTGGCGAGGGTTCTGCACGCGCCGCCTAGCCTGCGGCTGTCATCTGGAACCGCTCATGCTCGCATCTCGCAATCTGCTCGTCGCTCTCGTCGTGGTCCTTGTCGCCGGCCTCGCCGTCACCGCATACGCGCTCTACCAGGAGAAGAAGCAGCCCGAAGGCGTCGAGATCTCCGTCGGCAGGAACGGCCTGTCGATCAAGGAGAAATGAGGCGCCGCCGGGGGAGGGCCGTCGCCGACGCTCAGCTGTTGGCGAGGATCATGTTGCGGACGATCGGATAGATCTGGCCGTCCCATTTGCGGCCCGAGAACACGCCGTAATGGCCGACGCCGGCCTGCATGTGGTGGCGCTTGCGGAACGGCTTCAGACCCGAGCAAAGATCATGCGCCGCCGAGGTCTGGCCCAGCGCGCAGATGTCGTCGCGTTCGCCCTCGACCGTCAGCAGCGCCGTCTTGCGGATCGCCCGGCAATCGACGGTCTCGCCGCGATAGGTCAGCGTGCGCGCCGCGAGCCGCGCCTCCTGGAAGATCCATTGCACGGTCTCCAGGTAGAACTCCGCCGGCAGGTCGAGCACGGCGAAATACTCGTCGTAGAACGACTTGATCTTCTGCGCCTCGTCCGTTTCGCCCGTCGCCAGATGGGTGAAGAGGTCGATATGGGCGTTGATATGCCGCTGCATGTTCATCGCCAGGAAGGCGCCGAGCTGGACGAAGCCCGGATAGACCTTGCGGCCGGCGCCCTCGTAGCGTGACGGTACGGTCGCGATCAGGTTCTTTCGGAACCATTCGATCGGCTTGCCCATGGCGAGCTTGTTGACCGCCGTCGGATTGACGCGCGTATCCACCGGCCCGGCCATCAGCGTCATGCTGCGGGGCTGGCAGGCGTGGCCGGCCTGCGCCATCACGGCCGCGGCCGTGAGCACCTGCACGCAGGGCTGGCACACCGAGACGACATGCGTCTGGTCCCCCAGCGTCTCGATGAAGCGGATCAGCGTGTCGACATAGTCGTCATAGCCGAACGGACCGGCTTCGAGGCTGACGTTGCGGGCATTGTGCCAATCGGTGATGTAGACGTCGTGGTCGCGCAGCAGTGTCGCCACGGTGTTGCGCAGCAGCGTGGCGAAATGGCCCGACATCGGCGCCACCACCAGGACCTTGGCCTGCGGCGTGTCGCTGTCCTTGCGGAATCGCAGCAGGTTGCCGAACGGCAGGCCGAGCACGACCTCTTCGGTCACCGGCACGTCGCGATTGCCATCGCGCACGCTGTCGATCTCATAGGCCGGGCGGTGATGGGTAAGGCCCGCTCGGGTCACCATCTCATAGGCGGCGGAAGCCGCACGCAGATCGACGGGGTTGCCCGCCATGGCCCGGGCGCCGAGCGTGGCCAACGCGCCTTGCGCCAGCATCTTGGCCGGATTCATGAAGTCGGATTGGGCCTGGTAGGCGAGATAGAGCATCGATATGCGACCTCGATCGGGCAAAATATGGCCGCCCGTCGGCGACCATGCCGTCAGGCGGCTTCCCGCTGGGTTCATGTTGCACCGCAAAATCAGTTTTTCGCAAGAATCTTTCTACGTTGCGCCCGCCTTGGAATATCTCTTGCTATGCTGGAGCCTTCTCCGCTGAGGACGACGCCCATGACCGCCGCGACGCTCACCATCAGCAGCAGGAATTATTCCTCCTGGTCGTTGCGCGGCTGGTTGCTCTGCATGATGGCGGGGCTGGAGATCGAGGAGCACATGCTTTCGGTCGACGACCCGTCCGCGCGGGCCGAGCTCTTGCTACTCTCGCCCTCCTTCCTCGTGCCCTGCCTGACGCATGACGGTATCAAGGTTTGGGATACGCTCGCGATCGCGGCCTATCTCGACGAGATCAGGCCCGACGCCGGTCTCCTGCCGAAGGATGCCGCAGCGCGCGCCCATTGCCGCGCGATCTGCGGCGAGATGCATTCCGGCTTTTCCAATCTGCGCTCGGCCCTGCCGATGAACCTCAAGGCGCATTATCCCGGCTTCAAGGTCTGGGCCGGCGCCCAGGCCGATATCGACCGCGTGACCGAAATCTGGCGCGAATGCCTCGGCGCCTATGGCGGGCCCTATCTCTTCGGCAAGACCCTGACCATGGCCGATGCGATGTACGCCCCGGTCTGCCTGCGCTTCCTGACCTATGACGTTGCGCTCGATCCGGACGCCCAAACCTATTGCAAGACAATCTCGGCCTGGCCGGCCCTCAAGCGCTGGATCGAGGCCGCGAAAACCGAGCCCGAGGAGCTGGAAGAGCTCGACGCCGAGTTCTGAGGCATCCCATCATGCGCCAATGGTCTTGACCGATCCCGCAGCGGCATTGGTCTTCCGGCACCAAAGACGCTAAACCCCCCACGAACTCTAGAAGCCGTGGGAGGCAGCCTATGACAGAGATCTTCAAGAACCTGATCGCCGGCGAATGGGCCAGCGCCGGCAACGCCTCGCGCAACATCAACCCGTCGAACACCAACGATGTCGTCGGCGAGTATGCCCAAGGCTCTGTCGACCAGCTCAACGATGCCGTCGCCGCCGCCAAGGCTGCCTTTCCGGCCTGGAGCCGCTCGGGCCCGCAGGAGCGTTACGAGATCCTGAAGAAGGCCTCCGACGAGATCCTTGCCCGCAAGGAAGAGCTCGGCAAACTGCTCTCGCGCGAGGAGGGCAAGACCCTGGCCGAGGGCATCGGCGAAGCCGGCCGCGCGGGGCAGGTCATGGCCTTCTTCGCCGGCGAAGCCTTGCGCCTGGCCGGTGAGACGCTGCCTTCGGTGCGTCCGGGCGTCGGCGTCGAGGTCACCCGCGAGCCCGTCGGCATCGTCGGCATGATCACGCCCTGGAACTTCCCGATCGCGATCCCGGCCTGGAAGATCGCCCCCGCCTTGGCCCACGGCAATTGCGTCGTCATCAAGCCGGCTGATCTCGTGCCGGGCTCGGCCTGGGCGCTGGTCGACATCCTCCAGCGCGCCGGCCTGCCCAAGGGCGTGCTCAACCTCGTCATGGGCCGCGGCTCGGTCGTCGGCCAGGCGCTGCTGCAGCACAAGGACGTCCACGCGATCTCCTTCACCGGCTCGGTCTCGACCGGCCGCAAGGTCGCCGAAGCCTGCATCGCCTCCTCGCCGATGAAGAAGGTGCAGCTCGAGATGGGCGGAAAGAACCCGCTCGTCGTGCTCGACGACGCCGACCTCAAGATCGCGGTCGAATGCGCGGTGCAGGGCGCCTTCTTCTCCACCGGCCAGCGCTGCACGGCGTCCTCGCGCCTGATCGTCCAGGCGGGCATCCACGACAGGTTCGTCGAGGCCTGCATCGAGCGGCTGAAGGGCGTCGTCGTCGATGACGCGCTGAAAGCCGGCACGCATATCGGCCCGGTCGTCGACCAGAGCCAGCTCGACCAGGACCTGAAATACATCCAGATCGCCAAGGACGAGGGCGGCAAGCTCGCCTTCGGTGGCGAACTGCTGAAGCGTGACACCCCCGGCTTCTATCTCCAGCCGGCGCTCTTCACCGAGACGACAAATGCCATGCGCATCTCGCGCGAGGAGGTCTTCGGGCCGGTCGCCAACATCATCCGCGTCAAGGACTACGAGGAGGCGCTCGCCGTCGCCAACGACACAGAGTTCGGCCTGTCGTCCGGCATCTGCACGACCTCGCTGAAGCATGCGACGCATTTCAAGCGCAATGCCGAGGCCGGCATGGTGATGGTCAACCTCGCCACCGCTGGCGTCGACTACCACGTGCCTTTCGGCGGCCGGAAGGGCTCGAGCTACGGCCCGCGCGAGCAGGGCGCCTATGCCAAGGAGTTCTACACCACGGTGAAGACGGCCTACACGCTGGCCTGAGACGACGCCGGCACGGGCGGCCGCCGCGCCGCCCGTGCCTCCGACATTGCGGTGCGGGGCGGTCCGATCTTTGCTTCTGGCAGATTCCAACCGGAGTGACCCCGCTACGATGACCCTGCTTCGACCCAGTCGCCGCGCCGCGCTCGCGCTGATCTCGTCTGCGTCCTTGCCCAGCCACGGCCGGGCCCAGGCACCCAAGAAGGTCGCCGCGCTCTTCGCCGGGCGCATCGACGATCGCGGCTTCATGCAGGCCGGCTTTGACGGGCTGAAGCTGGCTGAAGCTCGCCTCGGCGTGTCCGTCGCCTTCCGGCAGGGTGTCCAGCCGAAGCCCGAGGATCTGACCGCCGCTTTGCGCGAACTCGCAGCTGCCGGGCCCGATCTCGTCATCGCCCATGGCGGCCAGAACAACGCCGCCGCCAAGGCCGTCGCCGCCGAGTTTCCGGCCGTGCGCTTCGCCGTGACCCAGGGCAACGTCACCGGCACGAACCTCGCGAGCTACGAGGTGCTGCAGGAGCAGTCGGCCTTCCTCGCTGGCATGCTCGCCGCCCTGACGACCCGCACCGGCGTCGTCGGTCATATGTCCGGCATTCGGGTCGTGCCGGGTCTGAAGGGCCGAGCCGCTTATGCCGCAGGCGTGGCCCATGCCGATCCCAAGGTGAAGCTGCTGACGAATTTTTCCGGCAACCAGGACGACAACGCCCTGTCCGGCAGGATCGCCAAGGCTATGATCGAGAAGGACGCGCATGTCATCTTCACGATGCTCAATGCCGGCCGCAGCGGCGTCACCGAGGCCTGCCGCGAGCTTGGCGCCTGGCAGATCGGCAATGTCGGAGACTGGACGGCGATCGCGCCCGTCTTCATCGGCTCCGCCTTCGCCGATTCCGGTCGCGCCCTGTTCGACGCCGTCAGCGATTTCACGGCGGGCAAGTTCGCGGTGGGCGAGATCAAGCATCTCGGGCTGGAGACGCCCGAGGCGGTGCGTCTCGTGATCGCCCCCGGCGTCTCCGCTGATATTCGCGGCCGGATCGAGGCTGCGGGCCAATCCATCGTCGCCGGCCGGCTCAAGGTTCCGGTCGAATGGTCGGGCGAGGAGTTTCTGACGCCGGCCTGAGCTTCAATACGCCAGCCCGACATAGTTCTCCGCCAGCGCCGCCATCGCGTGCTCCGAGGAGACGAGATAGTCGAGTTCGGCCTGCTGCATGCGCTGCTCGAACGGGCTTTGCTCCGGGAATTGGTGCATCAGCGATGTCAACCACCAGGAGAAGCGTTCGGCCTTCCAGACCCGCGCCAGCGCCTTCTGCGAATAGGTGTCGATGCCCGCTTCCGAACGGTCGAGGAAGAGTTCGCGTAGCGCCTCGAACAGGTAATGCACGTCGCTGGCGGCGAGGTTGAGCCCCTTGGCCCCGGTCGGCGGCACGATATGCGCTGCGTCCCCTGCCAGGAACAGCCGCCCGAACCGCATCGGCTCCGCCACGAAGGAGCGCAGCGGCGCGATCGATTTCTCGATCGAGGGGCCGGTGGTCAGCCTGGCCGCCGTTTCCGGATCGAGCCGGCGACGCAACTCGTCCCAGAACCGCGCGTCGGACCAGCCGTCGACGCGCTCGTCCTGCCGACACTGGATGTAGTAGCGGCTGCGCGCATGCGAGCGCATCGAGCAGAGCGCGAAGCCGCGCCCGCTGCGGGCATAGATCAGTTCGTCGGACACCGGCGGTACTTCGGCGAGGAGGCCGAGCCAGCCGAACGGATAGACCCGCTCGAAGATCCGCAGCGCCTCGGCCGGGACGCTGGCGCGCGAGACGCCGTGATAGCCGTCGCAGCCGGCGATGATGTCGCAATCGATCCGCTTTGGCGTGCCCCCTTCGAGATAGGTGACGAAGGGACTCGTCCCGTCGAAGCCATGGAGCGCCGCATCGTCCGCCTCGAAGATGGTCACGCCGCCCTGGGCGGCGCGCTGGTCCATCAGATCGCGTGTGACCTCGGTCTGCCCGTAAATCGTGACATGCTTGCCCCCCGTCAGGCGGTCGAGCGCGACGCGGTGGCGAACATCGCCGAACAGCAGGTCGAAGCCGTCATGCAACAGGCCCTCGGCATGAAGTCTTGTGCCCGCGCCGACCTTGTCGAGCAGTCCGACCGTGCCCTGTTCGAGCACGCCGGCCCTGATCCGCGCCAGTACGTAGTCGCGGCTCTTGCGTTCGAGGATGACGGTGTCGATGCCGGCCTGATGCAGCAACTGCCCGAGCAGCAGCCCCGATGGTCCGGCTCCGATGATGGCGACTTGCGTGCGCATGCTTTGTCCCGGCTTGCCCATGATGGCGCCTCTGCGGGAAACAAGTTGCCATGGCAACCAATTAAAGGAAAGAGCTTCCTGCGCAGGACATGGTCTCGCGGATTGCGTCAGCCGACCGGGATCACGTCCACGGCGATGCCGATCTTTTGCGAACCCGGTCCGATGACCACACCGTCCAGCGGCGAGACATCCGCATAGTCGCGCCCGAACGCCGTTACGATATGGTCGTCGGCG
>DATDBB010000053.1:0-7333 GCA_036525085.1 Allobosea sp. | reverse complement strand
CTGCGGCAACGCCTTCATCCTGAAGCCCTCCGAGCGCGACCCCGGCGTGCCGATGCGCTTCGCCGAGCTGTTCATCGAAGCGGGCGGGCCTCCCGGCATCCTCAACGTCGTCAACGGCGACAAGGAGGCGGTCGACGCCATCCTGGACGACCCCGACATCAAGGCGGTCGGCTTCGTCGGCTCGACCCCGATCGCGGAATACATCTACGCCCGTGGCTGCGCCAATGGTAAGCGCGTGCAGTGCTTCGGCGGCGCCAAGAACCACATGGTCATCATGCCCGACGCCGACATGGACCAGGCGGTCGATGCGCTGATCGGCGCCGGCTACGGCTCCGCCGGCGAGCGCTGCATGGCGATCTCGGTCGCGGTCCCCGTCGGCAAGGCCACCGCCGACGAGCTGGTGAAGCGCCTCATTCCGCGCGTCGAGAGCCTGAAAGTCGGCCCCTCGACCGACGTTACCGCTGATTACGGCCCGGTCGTCACCAAGCAGGCGGAAGAGAAGATCCGCTCCTACATCGATATCGGCTTGCAGGAAGGCGCGACGCTCGCCGTCGACGGCCGCGCCTTCAAGATGCAGGGCTATGAGAACGGCTTTTATGTCGGCGGCTGCCTGTTCGACAACGTCACCAAGGACATGCGCATCTACAAGGAGGAGATCTTCGGGCCCGTCCTGTCCGTGGTTCGCGCCGAGACCTATGACGAGGCGCTGAAGCTGACCAACGACCACGAATACGGCAACGGCACTGCGATCTTCACCCGCGACGGCGACGCCGCCCGCGACTTCGCCTCGAAGGTGCAGGTCGGGATGGTCGGCATCAACGTGCCGATCCCGGTGCCGCTGGCCTACTATACCTTCGGCGGCTGGAAGCGCTCGTCCTTCGGCGATCTCAACCAGCACGGCCCGGACTCGATCCGCTTCTACACCAAGACCAAGACGGTGACGGCGCGCTGGCCCAGCGGTATCAAGGACGGAGCGAGCTTCGTCATCCCGACGATGAGTTGAGGCACACCATCTCCCCTGCTATCATGATTGATAGCAGGGGAGATGCGGTTATGGGCAGCCTGTTGATCCGGGATGTCGACGAGGAGATCGTGCAGCGGCTCAAGCTCAGAGCGAAGCTCAATCGCACCTCGCTCCAGCAGGAGGCGACCAAGGCGCTGAGACAGGGCACGTCTCTGACGGGAGCAGAACGGTTTGCGGTCGTAGAAGAGGCGCGCCGGGCCGGAAAGCTTCCCAAGGTCACTGTCGTCGGCGCGGACATCGTCAGGGCCATCCGTGAGGACGAGGACGAGCTTTGATCATAGACACGAGCGTCTTCTATGATTTCGTCGTCGATGGCCCGCGGAGCTCTGCGGCCGGTCAATTGATCTCGCGCCAGGACGTGATCATGGCGCCGGACCTGATCGAAACGGAGATCGTGAGCGCGCTCACACGGTCCGTCAGGCGCAACCACCTGAGCCCCGACGGAGCTCGAGCGAGCTTCGAGATCGCGCAGGAGGTGATGCCGAGCACCGAACCGACCCAGCCACTGCTGAAGCGTGCGTTCGAATTGTCGTTGGAGCTTCAGCATCCGGCACCCGACTGCGTCTTTCTCGCGTTGGCCGAACGACAGAAGGATCTGCTGGCGACCTCTGACGCTCGATTCGCCAGAAAGCTGACCGGCACGTCCTACGCCCATCTCGTCCACCTGATAGATTCCTGAGGTTCCCCGTGACCGCCTTCGCCCTCACCGAAGACCAACTCGCGATCCAGGAGATGGCGCTCAGTTTCGCCGCCGAGACGCTCGCGCCCCATGCCATGCGCTGGGACGAGGAGAAGCATTTCCCGGTCGAGGAGATGCGGGCCGCGGCGGCGCTCGGCATGGGCGGGATCTACATCCAGGAGGATGTCGGCGGCTCCGGCCTCTCGCGGCTCGATGCCGCACTGATCTTCGAGGCGCTCTCGACCGGCTGCCCGACGGTGGCGGCCTATATCTCGATCCACAACATGTGCGCCTGGATGATCGACCGATATGGTTCGCAGGAGCAGCGCGAGACCTTCCTGCCGAAGCTCTGCAGCATGGAGCATCTGGCGAGCTATTGCCTGACCGAGCCGGGCGCGGGCTCCGACGCCGCCGCCCTGAAGACGAAGGCGACGCTCGACGGCGACCACTATGTGCTCGACGGGCAGAAGCAGTTCATCTCGGGCGCCGGCGTCGCCGACGTCTATGTCGTGATGGTGCGCACCGGCGAGGCCGGCCCTTCGGGCATCTCGACCCTCGTCGTCGAGAAGGACACGCCCGGCCTCTCCTTCGGCGCGAACGAGAAGAAGATGGGCTGGAACGCCCAGCCGACGCGCGCCGTGATCTTCGAGAACTGCCGCGTGCCCGTCGCCAACCGGCTTGGCCCGGAGGGGATCGGCTTCAAGATCGCCATGGCCGGACTCGACGGCGGGCGGCTCAATATCGGCGCCTGCTCGCTCGGCGGGGCGCAGGGCGCGCTCGACAAGTCGATCGCCTATGCACAAGAGCGCAAGGCGTTCGGATCACGCATCGCCGATTTTCAGGCGCTGCAGTTCAAGCTAGCGGATATGGCGATCGAGTTGGAGGCGGCGCGCAGCCTGCTCTGG
The DNA here is from genome assembly GCA_036525085.1 of Allobosea sp. Classification (GTDB taxonomy): domain Bacteria; phylum Pseudomonadota; class Alphaproteobacteria; order Rhizobiales; family Beijerinckiaceae; genus Allobosea. The sequence goes on along the minus strand of DATDBB010000053.1, from coordinate 4,725 downwards.
CGGGCGGCCGCGGCGCTCGATGCCAAGGCGCCGGAGGCAACGAAGCTCTGTGCGATGGCAAAGCGGGTCGCCACCGACACCGGCTTCGAGGTCGCCAACCACGCCCTGCAGATTCATGGCGGCTACGGCTATCTCGCCGATTACGGCATCGAGAAGATCGTCCGGGATCTCCGGGTCCACCAGATCCTGGAGGGCACGAACGAGGTGATGCGGATGATCGTGGCGCGCGGCCTCGTCGGCCGGGCGAAGGGGAATTGAGAATCAACGTCATTATCGGGCGGAGCGAAGCGAATACCCGAGAATCTCCTTGAGGAGATGGTCGGCTCGGGGCCGACCATGACGGCGAACAAAGGGAGAGAATTTGATGACCAGCATCGCCTTCATCGGCCTCGGCAATATGGGCGGCCCCATGGCCGGCAATCTCGTCAAGGCGGGGCATGAGGTGCGCGCCTTCGACCTCGCGCAGGCATCGAAGGATGCCGCCGCCGAGATCGGCGTCGAAATCGCAGACTCCGCGAAGGACGCCGTTGCGGAAGCCGAAATCGTGATCACGATGCTGCCGGCCGGCAAACACGTGCTCTCCGTCTGGGCCGACATCCTGCCCTCCGTGAAGCAGGGGGCGCTGGTGATCGACTGCTCGACGATCGACGTCGAGAGTGCCCGCAAGGCGCATGCTCTCGCAGCGGATCGGGGCTGCCTGTCGCTGGACGCGCCCGTCTCGGGCGGGACCGGCGGGGCGAAGGGCGGCACCCTGACCTTCATGGTCGGCGGCTCGGACGAAGCCTTTGTGCTCGGCGAGCCGATCCTGAAGGCGATGGGGCGGCGAATCGTGCATTGCGGCTCAGCCGGCAACGGCCAGGCCGCGAAGATCTGCAACAACATGATCCTCGGCATATCGATGATCGGCGTCTCGGAGGCCTTCGTGCTCGCCGAGAAGCTCGGTCTGTCGCATCAGGCGCTGTTCGATGTCGCCTCGACCTCGTCGGGCCAATGCTGGTCGCTGACGACCTATTGCCCGGTGCCTGGCCCGGTTCCGACCTCGCCGGCGAACAACGACTACAAGCCCGGCTTCGCCTCGGCGCTGATGCTGAAGGACCTCAAGCTGTCGCAGGAAGCGGCCCAGGCGGCCGGCGCCTCGACGCCGCTCGGAGCGGCCGCGACGCAGCTCTACGGCCTGCACAATGCCTGGGGCGAAGGCGGCGCGGACTTCTCCGCCATCGTCCATCTGCTGCGCGGCCGCAATGTTTCGTGAAGCGTCCCCGGCCTCGTGAAGTCCGCTTGCGCGAGGGCGTAGGGCGGGTTTAGGACGGTTCTCATGAACGACGCCTCCCGCCCGCGCGAACGCTCGGCCCTCACCGGCTTCGCAGTCAACAAGCTCGATCGACGCGAGGACCTGCGCAACAAGCCCGATGCGGTGAGTGCGCTGCGCCACCGCTCGGATACGCGGATCGCCGTCGTCGCCGGCGAGACGCCGATCCTGAAGCGGCTCGAGGGCGAGGCGCTCTCGGTCTGGTTCAGCCACGGCGAGACGCAGTTGCTGGGCGAGGGGTTGGAGGAGGCCTTCCTCGGCCTGACGCCCGACGGCGCCCCGCGTTTCGCCAGGCTGCTCGACCGGGCCCAGGCCGAGCCGTTGCGCGAGCGCTCCGAACTCTTCGTCACCGATCTGCGTTCCGTCGCGCTGAAGCGCCTCGTGCCGGAGGACGAACTCGGCCCGCTCGGCGAGGGCAAGGCCCTGCTCGACTGGCATGCGCGCCATCGCTTCTGCGCCCAGTGCGGTGGGCCCACCACGCTCGGCGCCTCCGGCTGGAAGCGCGAATGCAGCGCCTGCGGCGCCCAGCATTTCCCGCGCACCGACCCAGTCGTGATCATGCTGGTGACGCATGGCGAGAACTGCCTGCTGGCGCGGCAGGCCCGCTTCGCACCGGGGATGTATTCCTGCATCGCCGGCTTCGTCGAGCCGGGCGAGACCTTCGAGGACGCGGTGCGCCGCGAAAGCTGGGAGGAGGCAGGGCTTCGCGTCGGCACCGTCCGCTACATCGCCTCGCAGCCCTGGCCGTTTCCGTCATCGCTGATGATCGGCTGCGTCGCGGCCGCGATCAACGACGACATCGTGCTCGACATGACCGAGCTCGAAGCAGGCCGCTGGTTCTCGCGCGAAGAGGCGCTCCAGATGCTGGAGGGCACGCATCCGGACAGCTTCACCAGCCCGCAGCACCTCGCCATCGCCAACACGCTCTTGCGGGCCTGGGCGGTCGAGGGCGAACGGGCTTAGGTCAGTTCCCTCAAGCCTGCGGCGGTGTCGATTCGCGCGCGATAACGCAGCTCAAGTCCTGGCCGGACCTCGGGCGGGCGGTCTATGATCAACTCCTCATAGAGCTGCGAGACGGCAACCGGCTCGGGATGCTCGAGCACGAATGACATCAGCCGGGCGCCGAGATCGGCCATCGTCGCCATCGAACGCGCCTTGCCGCGCCGATCGATGAGCGAGGGAAGTGCTCCCTCAAGCGGCAGCGAGCCGTCATCGGGGATCGCGAAGTCGAAGGCCGAATCGGTAAAGGGGAGAGCGACCTTTCGGCCGAAGATGGCTTCGCGTCCGGCCAGAACCGCATCGATGGCGTCGGTGCGCGCAACCCAGCCCCGTAGGCGCCGGCCCGCATCCCAGGCTGCCCTCAGGCTCTTCTGATCGTCCAGCCCGAACCAGCGAGGACGGCCCGGAGCACGGCCCTCGGGATCGAGCGCGACGATCTCCAGATAGACGGAATCGCCGAGCTGAAGGAGGTGGTTGTGGCTGCCCATGTAGTCATGGCGCTGGCCGAAGGGCACATCAAGATCGAGGCAAGCCCTGACGTGTGAGACGCCCTCCGCCAGCGTCGGCGCGATCACGGTGAGGTGGTCGAGCTGCAGGCGCGGGCGATGGTCCATGCCGGCGGCCGAAGCGGAACGCGTCACGCTGCCTCCCTCTTCTACTGCTCCACCTCGGCGAAGCTCTCGCGGAAGGCGTTGGCCGGATAGACGCCGAGGATCTTCACCTCCTTCGAAAAGAAGGCGAGTTCGTCGAGCGCGCGCCGCAGCGCCGGATCGTCCGGGTGTCCTTCGACATCGGCATAGAACATCGTCGCCGAGAAATGGCCGTCGACCATGTAGCTTTCCAGCTTGGTCATGTTGATGCCGTTGGTGGCGAAGCCGCCCATGGCCTTGTAGAGCGCGGCCGGCAGGTTGCGGACCTGGAAGATCAGCGTCGTCACCGTCTTGGCGGCGCCCTGGCGGGCGAATTCCGGATATTTCGAGAGGATCACGAAGCGCGTCGTGTTGTGCTTCTCGTCCTCGATGTCCTCCATCAGGATCTCGAGGCCATAGACCTCGGCCGCGATGCGCGGCGCGATCGCGGCGCGGCTGAAATCGGCGGCTTCCGCGACCTGGCGGGCGGAGCCTGCCGTGTCGGCGGCGACCTCGGCCTTCAGGCCGAGCTTGCGGATGATCTTGCGGCACTGGCCGAGCGCATGGATGTGGCTCTGCACCGTCTTCAGGGTCGCCAGCGTCGCGCCCTTCACCGCCATCAGGTGGAAGCGGATCGGCAGGAAGTGCTCGCCGATGATGTGCAGGCCCGAGCGCGGCAGCAGATGATGGATGTCGGCGACGCGGCCGGCGATCGAATTGTCGATCGGGATCATGCCGTAACGCGCCGTGCCGTCCGAGACCGCCGCCAGCGCATCCTCGAAGGTCGCGCAGGGGAGAAGCTCGCAGTCCGGGAAGACCTGAAGCGCGGCCTGCGACGAGAAGGCGCCGGGCTCGCCCTGATACGACACGATAACGGACATGGACTTCAGGCTCCGGCGTGGGCTTCTAGGATCGCGCGGGCGCGGTCCAGATCGGGCGGCGTATCGACGCCGCGGGGCACGTGATCGATGATCATCGCGTCGATGCGCATGCCGTCCTCGAGCGCTCGCAACTGCTCGAGGCTCTCGCGCTTCTCAAGGAGGGATTGCGGCAGGCTGACGAAGCGGTCCAGAGCCGCGCGCCGGTAGGCGTAGATTCCGACATGGTGATAGAGCGGCCCCTCGCCATACGGGGCCGTCGCGCGCGTGAAATAGAGTGCCCGCAAGCGGCTCGGCGTGACATGACTGCCGACCAGCTTCACCACGCTGGGCGCAAGCTTTTCCTCGTCATCGGTGATGAGGCCGACAAGCGTGGCGATCGAGACCTCCGGATCTGCGAGCGGGATCATCGACGCCGCAATCGCCGCGGGTTCGAGCGTCGGAAAATCGCCCTGGACGTTGACGATGACGTCGTGGCGCCCCTGCGGATCGAGGATGTCGGCGGCCTCCTTGATGCGATCCGACCCGGAGGGATGGTCGTCGCGCGTCATGACCGCCCGCCCGCCGACAGCCTCGACGGCCGCGCAGATGTCGGGCGAATCCGTCGCGACCGCGACCGGCCCGATATCGGCCGCGACGGCTCGCCGCCAGACCCGCACGATCATCGGCTCGCCATGGATGTCGGCCAGAGGCTTGCCGGGCAAGCGCGTGGCCTTCAGCCGGGCCGGTATCAGGATCATCGGGTCGGACATCGGAATCGGCAAACTCATCGGTCGATGCGTGCAGCGTGGGTCTTGCGCAGGGCGCCGTTGCAAGCGTCAAAAGGTCTCAAAGCGGAGCGTGCTTATACGAGTTGCAATGAAGCGCGCAAAGCGGTTAAGCAACGCTCGGGTGTCGGTGCCTTCAGCCC
>DATDBB010000052.1:0-6860 GCA_036525085.1 Allobosea sp. | reverse complement strand
CGCATCCATGGTGAGCCGCGCCGGTGCCGGCCAGAACAGCGGGCTCTCACGTTCGGCCGCCTCGACCGTCAGCTTCAGCGCGCCGTTGATGCTGGTCTCGGTCAGCGGCTTGAGATTGTAGAGGCCGGAGATGCCATAGGCTGCCGGCACGAGCTGGTCGGGCAGCTCGGGATCGACGTTCTTCCAGTCGGTGGCGAGCGCGCAGGCCGAGAGATGCCCGCCGGCGGAGTGCCCTGTCGCGACGATCGGCAAACGGAAGCGTTGCCAAAGCGATGCGGCCGCCTGTTGAATCTCCCAGACAATGTGGCCGAGCTCGACCCGAGGGCAAAGATCGTAGCCCACCACCGCCACCGGCACGCCCTGCCGGTTCAACCCGCGCGCCATATGCGAGAAGAAGCTCGGATCGAGCGCCTGCCAGTAGCCGCCATGGATGAACATGACGATTGCATTGCCGCGAACCGTCTCCGGCTTGAACAGGTCGTAGGTCTGCCGCTCGCCTGCGCCATAGGAGACGCCGAGTTCGCAAAACGCCTCCGAGCGATAGGCGGCCGCGTCGCGCGCCCAGCCCGCGATGATCTCAGGATGCTCCGGCACGCGGGCACGGTTGTTGTACTCGGTCTCGTAGTCGGGCGACATTCTCTGGCTCCGGCCTGCCTGCCGCACGCAGGCTTCCCCATATTGGGAGAGGCGATGGTCATGGCAGTTGCCGCCAGTCTGCGCCATGGCTTTTGACAGGTCGAGCACCGGACGGCACAAGGCTGCGCGTTCGGCGCATGGCGCATCCGAGGGAGACGACGATGGAAAACCCGATCCTGGCCGAGGCGACGCGCGGCAACACGGTCGAGTCGCGCCATCGCGGCTCTGCGCTCGTGATCGATGCCGGCGGCGCCGTTGTGTTTTCGGCCGGCGATATCGACCGGCCGGTCTTTCCCCGCTCGGCCGTGAAGGCGCTCCAGGCGCTGCCCCTGCTCGAGAGCGGCGCTGCGGATCGCTACGGGCTCACCGAGCCGGAGATCGCGCTCGCGGTGTCCTCGCATTCCGGCGAGCCCCTCCATGCCGAGACCTCGCTCGCCATGCTGAAGAAGGCCGGGCGCGAAGCCGGCTGCCTCGAATGCGGCGCGCATTGGCCGATGAACGAGGCCGCCGCGCGCGCCATCGCCAAGGCCGGCCGCGAGCCCACCGCACTCAACAACAATTGCTCCGGCAAGCATGCCGGCTTCGTCTGCCTCGCCTGCGGGCTCGACGAGGACCCCGCGGGATACGTCAAGGCCGGACACGCGGTTCAGCAGGCGGTGCGCGGCGCGCTCGAGGAGGTGACGGGCGCGGTCCATTCCGCGGATCTGATGGGCACGGACGGCTGCTCGATCCCGACCTATGCCGTGCCGCTGAAGGCGCTGGCGCTCGGCTTCGCCCGCTTCGGCACCGGCCATGGCTTCGGCCCGGAGCGCGCCAAGGCCGCCGCCCGCATCCGCAAGGCCGCGGCCGCCCATCCCTTCATGGTCGCCGGCACCGGGCGCTTCGACACCCGTGCGATGGAGCTGCTGCGAGCGCGCATCTTCATCAAGACCGGCGCCGAGGGCGTCTATTGCGGCTCGCTCCCCGAACTGGGCTACGGCATCGCGCTGAAATGCGACGATGGCGCCGGCCGGGCGGCCGAAGTCGCCATGGCCGCGCTGATCGCGCGCTTCCTGCCGATGAGCGAGGCGGAGCAGGCGGCTTTCGTTCCCTTGCGCGAGAGCGTGATGACGAACTGGAACGGCATCGAGGTCGGGCGCGTCAGGGCGCCCGCTTGATCCTCGAAAGGTCGCGCATTACCTTTCGTTGAAAGGAGACCGCCATGCCGCGTCCCGCTCTCAAGGATGGCCTGACCAAGCAGGCCCGCTACCGCGCCGCCAAGAAGGCAGCGGGGTTGAAGGAGGTCAGGCTTTGGACCTTCGATCCGAACGATCCGGCCTTCATTGCGCAACTCAAGCGTGAGATGGAATTGATCAGGAACGACCCCGAAGAGGTCGAAGTCATGAAATTCATCGAAGCCGTCGCGGCATGGCCCGCTGACGACGAATGAAGCGTGGCGACCTGATCACGATCGCCGTCCAAGGCAGTTTCGGCAAGCCGCGGCCTGCTGTGGTGATTCAGAACGACGTTGTCTCCGACACGGCCAATGTCCTGGTTTGTCCCCTGACCAGTACGCAGGGACCATTTGTCATGCTCCGGTTGGCGGTCCAGCCGAGTGCAACGAACAATTTGCGAAGAACCTCCTTTGTCATGTTGAGCAATATCGTTGCTGCGCCTCGCGAAAAATGCGGGCCGGTCATCGGATCCCTGAGCAGCGACCAGATGGCGGACGTTGATATCCGTCTCGCCTTCATTCTGGGCCTCGCCGGCTGATCCTCAGCCCACCGCGTTGTTCTCGACCCTGACGCCGGTGGCGCGCGCGTCGGGAGCCTTCGTCAAATCCCCCGTCACGGCCTTTCCGTATTCCGTGCCGATGACGGCGCCTCTCGTTGCCTCGGCGATGACATTGCTGGCGATCAGGGCGTTGCGCTGCTTGGGCACCAGCGAGATCGCGATGCCGATGCCGGTCTTGCGCACCATGTTGCCGGTCGCGACGAGGTTTCGCATGCCCCAGGACCAGCCGAGCGAGATTCCGATGTCGCTCGTGCCTTCGATGACGTTGCCGGTGACAGTGGCCTCCGCCTCGACATGCACGCCGATGCCACCGATCGGCTCCTTCACGCCCGGGTAGAGACCCTTGCGGGCGTTGCGGACGATGTTGTTGGCGAAGACGCTGAGCCTGCCGCCATGGTCGAGATTGGTGATGTTGGCGCCATGCGCGCAATCCTCGACGAGGTTGCTGGTGATGATCGCCCCCTCGAAGGCGAATTCGGAATAGATGCCGCATTCGCCGCAGCGCTTCCCCTGATTGCCGAGGATCTGCACGCTGGCGCCGGAATTGTTGCGGATGAAGGTCAAGGCGCAATCGCGCAGGGAATTGCCCTCGATGATCACCCCACCGGCTTTGTAGAGGCTGATGCCGTTGCCGTTGGGGCCATCGCCGCCGGCATCCGCGCGGATGCGCTCGATGCGGTTGCCCCTGACGAACGAGCGGTCGTCGCCCGGCTGGCTGCGCCAGAGCTGGATGCCGTTGTTGCCGCAATCCTCGACCCGGTTGCGCTCGATCTGGAGCCCGCGCGAATCCAGCGAGAACAGGGCCGATTCTGCCATGTTTCGGAATGCGCTGGTCTCGACGCTACCGCCGGTCCGGTTCAGGACGAGCCCGACCGAGCCCGCATTGACGAAGTTGCAATCGCGGATGCCGAGATCGCCGACCTCGTCGGCGTTCAGCAGTCCTTCGCGCCCGGCGATGCGGATGCCGAGACCGTCCAGCGCCACGCCCGAGAGCGCGGCGCGCCCGAGGCCCCGGGCGATGAGGACCGGGCCGGCCTGTGCCGCGACGAGCTGCGTCGCACCGGGAACGCCGATCAGGCGGGCGCCGTCGGGCAGGGCGATACGGGAGATGCGGTAGCGCCCCGGCGGGATGAGCAGCGGCGCGCTGCGCTTCGCGGCCTCGCCGAGCGCCTTCTGCAGCAGGCGCGACTGGTCGTCGGGCGAGCCCGGCCGGAGGCCGAAATTCCCCGCATCGAGCCCCCATTGCCCGAGCGGGCCGGCCATGTTGCGCGCGGGAGCCTGCCCGAGCGCGGGTGTGGCCGCCAAGGCGGCTGTGCCGAAAAGGGCCGTCCTCAACAGCCGGCGCCGGGACAAGGCCGTCGAATCCATCATCATGCCGGACTGCGTTCAAGCGCCGTGCCGGGTCTGGCTGTGCCGTTCCGGCACGGAGCTCAGCGCGTCTGCCGCCCCTGCCGCGCCAGCGCGGCTCCCGTCGCGGCGAGGCTGCGGATCAGGGTCTCGGCGCCCGGCCGGAACGAGGCGATGCGGGGCTTCGGGCGCAGCCCGGCGGCCGGGCGCAGCCAGGGCACATGCACGAACAGCACCGGTGTTGACGCGTCCTGCGTCGCGGTGAGAGCAGCCGCATAGCAGGCGTCGCAGAGATAGCGCCCGGCCGACGGCGACAGGCGGCTGCGGATGCCGCGTTGCCTCAGGGTCGCGAGCGCCCCTTCCGCATTGGCCGTCGTTCGCAGCGGCAGGGGGCGGCCGCGGCCTGTTCCCGCCCCGGGTGTGCCGCCGGTGGCGTCGGGGTGCAGCGGGCTGGCATGGCCGCGCGCGAACAGCTCGACCCGGACGTTGCGAGCGCGCGCGGCCAGACCCAGCATCAGGATCGCCTTCGGGCGACGCTCGGCGATATGCGTCCGAAGCGCTGGCAGGCCGGCGCCATAGCTGGTCTCGACGACGAGCGCCTGCGCATCGAGACCGGAACGCTTCAGCCGTGCCGCGACGGCTTGCGCCAGCCGCGTCGTGGGGTTGACGCGGACGCGCGGGAAGGGGCCGAAACCCGTGACGAGAATGTCCATCGGTCGCAAGTGCCTCACGTCCAGCATTCCCGTCTCAAAGTCCCAACGCACGGGCGATCTCCTCGGCCGCCAGCGTCGGCGCGAGCGTACCGGCGGCCACCTCCGCCTCAAGCGCCGGCGTCCGCGCCTTGAGCGCGGGATCGTGGCGCAGCCTCGCCTGCAGCCGGTCTTCGACCATCGCCCACATCCATTTCACGTCCTGGCGGTGACGCTTCGCGGCGATCAGCCCCTTCGCCTCGTGCCGAACACGGTGGTCCTCGATCTTGGCCCAGAGCGCTTCGAGCCCTTCGCCCGTCAGGCCGGAGATCGTGATGACCGGCGTTGACCACAGAGCAGAGGCCGGCGCGAGGATGTGCAGGGCGGCCTGGTACTGGGCCGCCGCGGCGCGCGCAGCGATCGCGCCAGTGCCATCCGCCTTGTTCACGGCGATCATGTCCGCAAGCTCGATGATGCCCTTCTTGATGCCCTGCAATTCATCGCCGGCATTGGGCAGCATCAGCACGAGGAAGAAATCCGTCAGCTCTGCGACGGCCGTCTCCGATTGCCCGACGCCGACGGTCTCGACCAGGATGACGTCGAACCCAGCCGCCTCGCAGAGCAGCATGGTCTCGCGGGTCTTGGCGGCGACGCCGCCCAGCGTGCCCGAGGAGGGGGAGGGGCGGATATAGGCGTTGGGGTCGATGGCGAGGCGGGCCATGCGGGTCTTGTCGCCGAGGATCGAGCCGCCGGTGCGCGTCGAGGACGGATCGACGGCGAGCACGGCGACCTTGTGACCCTTCGCCGTCAGGAAGCTGCCGAGCGCGTCGATCGTCGTCGATTTGCCGACGCCAGGAACCCCGGTGATGCCGACGCGGATCGCCCGGCCCGTCTTCGGCAGCAGGTGCTGGATCAGGGCCTGTGCCTGCTCGCGATGGTCGGCGCGGCGCGACTCCGCCAAGGTGATGGCGCGCGCCAATGCTGCCCGCTCGCCGGCGAGCAAGGCGTCGGCGAGGGCAGCGACGGGAGCGGGGAGATTGGCCATGATTCCACCTAGCAAGGCCGGGCCGCGCGCGACAAGACTGGGACTTTCGATCGATTGCTTCATCGCTGTGTCCTGCACGCATCTTGATCACGCGTCGGTTCGGTGAGAGCAGTGCCGGCATGATGGCGTTCACGGCGTTGCGGCTTCGGATTTTCGCCTGGGCTTTGGTGGCGCCGCTGGTGCTCGGCGCCTGCGGAACGCCGCGCGTGCTGGCGGTCAATACGGCCCCCTCGACCGAGATTGCCGGCAAGGTCGAGATCTTCGTGGCTACGACGCGCGAAGCCTCGGCCGAGCCGGTCTATTTCAACGGCGAGCGCGGTCCGAAGCTCGCCTTCGCCAAGCTCGATTTCACCGTGCCGCGAGCCCACAAGGCTGGCGAACTCGAACTCCCGGATTCCGGCCCGGGCGATCCGGCCAAACATTTCACCGTCACGAATGTGCAGCGGCTCGATCTCGCGCCGATCGTCGCCGATGTCCGCCGTGAGATCCAGCGTCGGCCGGCTTCCGAGCGCGACGTGCTGGTCTTCGTGCACGGCTTCAACACGAACTTCGCCGATGCCGCCTACCGCTTCGCCCAGATCGTCCATGATTCCGGCTTCAAGGGCGTGCCGGTGCTGTTCACCTGGCCCTCGCGCGGGCAGGTCATCGCCTATCCCTATGATCGCGAGAGCGCCTATTACTCGCGCGACTTCCTTGAGCTGAACCTGCGGGCGATCTCGCGCGATCTCGGCACGACGCGCATGGATATCCTCGCGCATTCCATGGGCACGCTGCTGACGCTGGAAGCCCTGCGGCAGGCTTCGATCCGTGGCGACGGGAGCTTCGGCGGCAAGCTGCGCGACGTCATGCTGGCGGCGCCCGATGTCGATCTCGACGTGTTCAGGACGCAGATGCGCCAGATCAAGCGGCCGGTGACCGTCTTTGTCTCGGCGGACGATCGTGCGCTCGACTTCTCGCGCCGCTTCGCCGGCGACAAGACACGGCTCGGCGCGGTGTCGGCCAAGGACACCGAGATCATCGCCGAACTCGAAAAGCTCGGCGCCAGCATCATCGACCTGTCCGAGGTGTCGTCCGGCGACAGCCTCAACCACGGCAAGTTCGCCTCGTCCCCCAAGGTCGTCCAGTTGATCGGCCAGCGCCTCCAGGCCGACAAGGGCATCGCCACGGCCGGTCCGCATTTCGGCGAGCGGCTCGGCGATGTCGCGGGTGGTGTCGTCGGCACGGTGGGATCGACCGTCGGACTCGTCGTCGGCGCGCCGCTCACGATCATCTCGGGCGGCCGTTGATCTACGGCCACAGGTCGCCACGAATTTCGTTTCGTGCTCGGGCCGCCGCATTATGGCCGCGTTAGCCTGTCGTTAAGGCGCTGC
>DATDBB010000051.1:0-17433 GCA_036525085.1 Allobosea sp. | reverse complement strand
CGGCAGAAGGGCCACACCGAACTCTATCGCGGCGCCGAATACGTCGTCGACTTCCTGCCGAAGGTGAAGATCGAGATCGTGCTCGCCGACGAGATGGTCGAAGGCGCCATCGAGGCGATCATGAAGGCCGCCCAGACCGGGCGCATCGGCGATGGCAAGATTTTTGTATCGACGGTGGAGGGGGCGATCCGCATCCGTACCGGCGAGACCGGCGCGGACGCGATCTGAGGGCTCATCCCGACCCGAGAGTTCGGCGTCCCGGCGGTCGGAAGACCCCGCGGATCGTATGAGTTGAGAAACGACCATAAGAGGAATGCTGAGATGAAGAACGCCAAGGATGTCCTGAAGGCGATCAAGGACAACGACGTCAAGTATGTGGACTTCCGCTTCACCGACCCGCGCGGCAAGTGGCAGCATGTGACGTTCGACATCACCATGATCGACGAGGATATCTTCGCCGAAGGCACGATGTTCGACGGTTCCTCGATCGCCGGCTGGAAGGCGATCAACGAGTCCGACATGCTGCTGATGCCCGACCCGACGACGGCCGTGATGGACCCGTTCTTCTCGGCGGCGACGATGGTCATTACCTGCGACGTGCTCGAGCCGGCCACCGGCGAGCCCTATGGCCGCGATCCGCGCGGCATCGCCAAGAAGGCCGAGGCCTATCTCAAGTCGACCGGCATCGGCGACACCATCTATGTCGGCCCCGAGGCCGAGTTCTTCGTCTTCGACGACGTCAAGATCTCCGCCGACCCCTACAACACGGGCTTCAAGCTCGACAACGTCGAGCTGCCGATCAACGGCCAGACCGAATACGAGGGCGGCAATCTCGGCCACCGCATCGCGACCAAGGGCGGCTACTTCCCCGTCCCGCCGCAGGATTCGGCGCAGGACATGCGCGGCGAGATGCTGGCTGCCATGGCTGCCATGGGCGCCAAGGTCGAGAAGCACCACCACGAGGTCGCTTCCGCCCAGCACGAGCTCGGCCTGAAGTTCGACACGCTGACCCACATGGCCGACACCATGCAGGTCTACAAATACGCGATCCACAACGTCGCGCAGAGCTACGGCAAGACCGCGACCTTCATGCCGAAGCCGATCTATGGCGACAACGGCTCGGGCATGCACGTCCACCAGTCGATCTGGAAGAACGGCAAGCCGACGATGGCCGGCAACAAGTATGCCGACCTGTCGCAGGAGTGCCTGTGGTACATCGGCGGCATCATCAAGCACGCCAAGTCCCTGAACGCCTTCACCAATCCGTCGACGAACTCCTACAAGCGTCTCGTCCCGGGCTATGAGGCTCCGGTGCTGCTCGCCTATTCGGCGCGCAACCGCTCGGCCTCCTGCCGTATTCCGTGGACGACCTCGCCGAAGGCCAAGCGCGTCGAGGTCCGCTTCCCCGATCCGATGGCGAACCCCTATCTCGCCTTCGCCGCGATGCTGATGGCCGGTCTCGACGGCATCATCAACAAGATCGATCCGGGCCCGGCGATGGACAAGGACCTCTACGACCTGCCGCCGCGCGAGCTGAAGAAGATCCCGACGGTCTGCGGTTCGCTGCGCGAGGCGCTGGAGTCGCTCAAGAAGGACAACGCCTATCTCAAGGCCGGCGGCGTCTTCAACGACGACTTCATCGAGAGCTATATCGAGCTCAAGATGCAGGATGTGGCGCGCTTCGAAATGACGCCGCACCCGGTCGAGTTCGCCATGTACTATTCCTACTGAGGATTTCGGCTGGCCGAAGGGCTTGGCCGCGAGCTTCCTCCCGACCGTGCGTTTCGCGGTCTAACTCACCAGCCGGGGCGGCGACGCCCCGGTTTTTTTGTGCTCGGGGATGCGCCGGCTCGAGCGATGCACCAGCCCGACCGCTCCGTTCAGTTTGCCTCCGCGCGGCCGGCTCGCGCATCCACCAACGAATGATAAGCCGCCACCGTGCGCCCGACATGGCGCCCGGTCGTCAAGGGGTCGGTCCAGTAGCGACGATAGGCGGCCTGCCCCATGTCCCGGACGGTATCGTCGTCGCGCAGGCGCCGCAGCGCCTCGGCCAGCCCAAACGCATCGCCGCCATCGACCAGTATCCCGTCCTCGCCATCGACGATCCAGCTCGCCGGCCCGGTGGTGCGCGCCAGCACCACGGGCACACCGAGCGAGCGGGCTTCGGCGATCACGAGCGGGCCGGGCTCATACCAGAGCGAGGGCAGCACGAGGCATCGCGCTTGCGCGATCTCGTCGAACACCGCCTCGGCCTGCACCCAGCCGCGCATCTCCGCCGCGGGGTTGATCCGCAGGATCTCGTCGTGGAGCGGCCCTTCGCCGACGAAGCGGACCGGCATGCCGGCGTCGCCGGCGGCCTTTGCCAGCACATCGCCGGCCTTCTCCTGTGTGAAGCGGCCGAGGAAGAGGGCATGCCGGTTGGCCGCGGCATTCGCAGGCATCCGCTGCTCGGCCTCCATCATGTTCTCGATTACGACATGGCGCGCTGCAGGCGGCAGAAAGGGTTCGGCGAAACGCCGCGCGAAATCACTGACATGGATGAAGAGCGGGGCGTCGAGCCCGCGGATCGCCTCGTCCGAACGCCATTGCCGGGCGACGCGGACCAGCTTGTGGACATAGGAGGCACGGTCGCAGTTCGAGGTGATGCACCCGGCCGACATCGGTCGCTGCCGGCAAGGCGCGCCGGCCTTGAAGTCGAAATAGCCGCCGACAGGGCAGAAGGAAAAATAGTCGTGCATGGTGACCGCGACCGGCAGGCCGCTCGCGCCGGCCGCCGCAATCGCCGCCGGGCTGAACGCCTTGGTCCATTGATGCAGGTGCACCAGCGTGTTGACCCTGGGCTGGCGGGCGAGCAGCGCGGTCAGAAAGCCGTGGGCGGCCACGTTCCAGATGCCCTGTCGTGCCGCGGCGAGTTTGCCGCCGACCTTCCAGATTTCCGCGCCTGGAAACGCCTCGACGGTGATGCGCGGATGGCTCAGACGGTCAGAGACGGGACCAATCGCGCATGCGAAGACGACATCGACGCCGACTTCCGCCAGCCCTCGTGCACTTTCGATCGCGACCTTGGCGGCGCCGCCATTGACCGAACCGAAATCGCTGATGATGACGACGCGCATCGCAAAGGATCCCTCCGGACCCTGCGTAGACGGTAAAGGTTGATAGTCTGCGATATGATCGCCCGATACGGTCTTAGCGTCGGCTCAGTACCGGGAAGCCGACGATCGCCGGAAGGCGACGGCGCACCAGGAGAGCCACGCATGGAACGCTGCAGGCCTGAAGCGCGGCAGCGGGGCTGACTCCTCATGCCCGAAGGCCTCGCCGGCGAGCCTCGCGGTCCGCTCCAGCCCTGCCGTTCTTCCATTCGGTACCAACGCACCAGACGCCACGATACCCTCCCCCATATTTTTGGCGATCATAGCAGGTGACGGAGCGTCGCCCAGTCCTTCAATCGTCGAAGACATTCTCCGACCCGTAGGGTTAATGCTCTCTGAACGGGACGGTTCCATCACCCGCACTATGCGGATTCGCGTGACCCTGTGACGACAGGAGGCGTTCCCTCGACGAGCCCTTGGCTGTAGGAAGTGCCGCAGCGCGGCAAAGCCGCATCTGCGCTAGAGGCAATTATGAGCCATGGGGTCGATTTGACGCTGGCGATTTTGCGCGAATGCAAGGAGTTCGAGGACGCAAACCGTCCGGTTTGCTACGAAGAACGACACGGCAGTCGCGCAAAAGCGCCGCGCCCTGCGGGTGAGGTGAAAACGATAGAGTTGCAGCGTCGCATCGCTTGCCGATACGGAGGTATCGCCCGCGCAATGCTCCTCCCATCTCTATCGTTTTGACCTCATCAAATCGATCCCATGGCTCATAATAGCCTCAAAGTTTACAGTCGCGAATCAGGGGGCCTGCGGACACGATGGCGGAGAACGGCGATCTATTTGGCGGGGAACCGGAGCGGCCGGCAGCGCCCGTGCCCCGCGCGGCCGCGCCGACGCCTGCGCCGTCGCGGCCGGATGCGCCCGTGAGCGGGGCGACGTCCCGCCCTGCGCCCACGCCTCCACGCAACGGAACCCTGTCGGAAACCGGCTACGACGCCTCGGCGATCGAGGTACTCGAAGGGCTGGAGCCGGTGCGCCGGCGGCCCGGCATGTATATCGGCGGTACCGATGAGCGCGCGCTGCACCACCTCTTCGCCGAGGTGATCGACAACGCCATGGACGAGGCCGTCGCCGGCCATGCCAGCTTCATCGATGTCGAATTGCTGGAGGATGGCTCGATCGCCGTCACCGACAATGGTCGCGGCATCCCGGTCGATCCGCATCCGAAGTTTCCCGGAAAGTCGGCGCTCGAAGTCATCATGACGACGCTGCATGCCGGCGGAAAGTTCGACTCGAAGGCCTACGAGACCTCGGGCGGCCTGCATGGGGTCGGCGTCTCCGTCGTGAATGCACTGTCCGACCGGCTCGAGGTCGAGGTCGCCCGCGGCAAGGTGCTCTACCGCCAGGTCTTCTCGCGCGGCCTGCCGCAGGGGCCGCTGGAGACGGTCGGCCCCGTGGCCAACCGGCGCGGCACCCGCGTGCGCTTCCATCCCGATGCGCAGATCTTCGGCGAGGGCGCGCATTTCGTGCCCGCGCGCCTGTTCCGGATGGCACGCTCGAAGGCCTATCTCTTCGGCGGCGTCGAAATCCGCTGGCGCTGCGCGCCCGTGCTGCTGAAGCCCGAGGGCGATGTCGCGGCCGAGGCGGTGTTCCGCTTCCCCGGCGGCTTGCGCGACTATCTCGGCCGCGAAATCGAGGGCAAGGACCTCGTCGCCGAGCCGATCTTCGCCGGCAAGATCACGAAGCCGGGCAGCCACGGCTCGCTGGAATGGGCGGTCGCCTGGCTGGCCACCGGCGAGGACGGCTTCTCCTCCTCCTATTGCAACACGATCCCGACGCCCGAGGGCGGCACGCATGAGCAGGGCCTGCGCATCGCCCTGCTGCGCGGCTTGCGCGATCATGCCGAGCGCATCGGCCAGTCCAAGCGCATGGCGCAGGTCACCTCCGACGACGTGATGGCGACCTGCGCCGCCATGCTCTCGGTCTTCATCCGCGAGCCCGAGTTCCAGGGCCAGACCAAGGACAAGCTGGCGACGCTGGAAGCGTCCCGCATCGTCGAGAACGCGGTGCGCGACGCCTTCGACCATTGGCTGGCAGCAGCGCCGCAGCAGGCGCTGCGCCTGCTCGACTGGTCGGTCGATCGCGCCGAGGAACGCCTGCGCCGACGCCTCGAAAAGGAGGTTTCGCGCAAGACCGCGACGCGCAAGCTGAGGCTGCCGGGCAAGCTCGCCGATTGCAGTTCGGCCGGCGCGGCCGGCTCCGAACTCTTCATCGTCGAGGGCGATTCCGCCGGCGGCTCGGCCAAACAGGCGCGCAACCGCACGACCCAGGCCATCCTCCCCTTGCGCGGCAAGATCCTCAACGTCGCCAATGCGACGCGCGAGAAGCTCAATGCCAACCAGCAGCTCGCAGACCTGATCCTGGCGCTGGGCTGCGGCATCGGCAGCCAGTTCCGCGAGGATGATCTGCGCTACGAGAAGGTCATCGTGATGACCGACGCCGATGTCGACGGCGCGCATATCGCCTCGCTGCTCGTCACGTTCTTCTGGCGCCAGATGCCGCGGCTGATCGAGAAGGGCCATCTCTATCTCGCCGTGCCGCCGCTCTACCGGCTCCAGCACGGCGGCAAATCGGTCTATGCCCGCAACGACGCTCATAAGGACGAGCTGATCGCCTCGATCTTCAAGGGCAAGAAGCCGGAGATCAGCCGCTTCAAGGGCCTGGGCGAAATGATGCCGGCCCAGCTCAAAGAAACCACCATGGACCCGAGCAAGCGCATCCTGCTCAAGGTCATGGTGGATCACGAGTCGCGCGACGAGGCCTCCGACACGGTCGAGCGGCTGATGGGCAACAAGCCGGAAGCACGCTTCCTGTTCATCCAGGAGCGCGCCGCCTTCGCCGGCGAACTGATCGACCTGTGAGCGGCAATCCCGTCATCCTTGCGGGGTTGGCCGACAATCCTGCCGGGCTGCCATGGGCCAAGAGCGCCGGCATGCTCGGTTCATGTCGAACGAACCGCACCACCGCCCTGCCCGCGCCTCTCGGACCGGCCAACATGACCGCAATGGCTTCCGTGACACCCCTTTCCCTTCCTGGCCGCTGATCGCATGGGGCAGCCTGCTCCCGCTTCATCTCGACGCGACCGCGATCTGGCGGCGCCCGGCTGGGTCGATATCGGCATCTTCCACGCCATCGCCGAAAGCGGGTCGCTGGCCCTGGCAGCGGTCCGGCTCGGTCTGAGCGAAGCCACGATTGCGCGTCGTCTGAAGGCTTTCGAGCGCGATCTCGGCCTGCTGCTGTTCAGGCGGGCAGCGAACCGACTGATCCCGACGGCGGCCGGGACCGAGCTGGCGCGGGAGGCCGCCCTGGTCGCGGCGGCGGCAACGCGCTTCGCCAGCTGCGCGAGAGCGGCGCGGCCTTTGGCGGATGCCCCCGTGCGCGTGACCGCGACGACCTCGATCAGCCTGTTCCTGACGATGCATGCGACGACGATCTCGGCCGCTGCCGGCGGGATCGAACTCGTCATCATCAGCACGCGCGACCGGCTCGACCTCGCGCGCGGCGATGCCGACATTGCGGTCAGGATGCAGAAGATGCCGGACGAGCCCGGCCATTTCGGCCAGAGGGTCGGGCGGCTGGTGCAGGCGCTCTATGTCCGCCGCGACGTCGACCCCGTGACTGCGCCGATCATTTCCGTCAGCCGCGAAACCTCGTCACGGATCGACGAGCACATCCTGGCCTATGCCAATGGCCGCCCGATCGCCGCCCGCGTCGGGGATTCGGCCGCGCGCTACGAGAGCGTGCGCTCGGCGGGCGCCGTCTCGATGGTGCCCTGCTTCATGGGTGATGCCGACGAGGCCCTGCTGCGTTTGCAGCCGCCGCCGGACAGGACGGCCGACGAGATCTTCCTGGTGACGCATGAGGTGTCGCGCCATCGGCCAGCGGTGATCGCCGTGCTCGCCGCGCTGCGCAAGGTGTTCCGCGAGCATCGGGAGCGGCTCGAAGGGCTGGCGAGCTGAGCGGGCACGCGGCCGCCATAGCGGTCAAGCCGGCTCTGCTCAGGCAACGCTTCGCTAACCATCTTTTTACGGCTGACGTCGCAAGGTGATCCTGCAAGGGCGCCGTGCCGCCCTTCTCACGCAGGAGGGCCCGATGCGGCTCATCGACCTTTTCTGGAAGAACGAACGCGGCACCATGCTTGCCGACTTCGCCAAGGCCGGCGCCGCGATCGCGTTCCTGTCCGTGATCGCCGCCAATTTCGTCTCGAGCCGGACCGAGCAGCTCGACAAGGAACGCCTCGCCGAGGTCGCCGCAGCGGCGAGCAAGGGCAAGCCGGGCGACCCGATGTTCACCGGGTCGATCCGCAAGACGGCGAACGAGACGAAGCTCGACCCCTGCGTCGTGCCCCGCTGAGCTTCAACTCAGCCACGCCAGCAATTCGCGCTTGACCGCTTCCGGCTGTTCCAGCGTCGAGAGGTGGCCGCAGCCGGGAAGCGCCACCAGCCGCGCGTTCCGTCCGATTCCGTCAGCGATCTCCTGAGCCTCCGCGGGCGGCGTGATCAGATCCTCTTCCCCCACCAGGACCAGCGTCGGAACGCCGATCGCAGCCAGCCCTGGGCGTGAATCCGGCCGGCCCATGATCGCGCGTTGCTGGCGCACGAAGCCGCAGGCGCCGATACTGTCCGCCATGGCGCGCACCATCAGCCGCAACGGCTCGTCGGACAAACGAGAGGGCGCGACGAGCCTCTGCCAGATCAGCGTCGTGACGTTGTCGTAGGCCCCTTTCTCCGCAAGGGCGATCATCTGCTCGCGCGGAGTATTCGTTTCCGGCGTCGCAGGTTTGGCGCTGGTATCGAGCAGCGCCAGCCGCGTCACGCGCTGCGGCGCCTGGCGCATCACCTCGAACGCCGCATAGCCGCCCATCGAGAGCCCGCAGAGCGCGAAACGCTCCGGCGCGACCGCCAAAAGCCGCCGCACGATGGCCTCGAGGCTTTCGTCGCGGTCATGCTCGGCGACCAGGATCGGCCGCCCCGGCGCGAGCGCCGGCCATTGCGGCGCATAGAGGTTGGCGTCGCAGCTCAGGCCGGGAATTAGGACAAGCGGTTCGGTCATCGCGCAGACAGGCTCCTTGACACCCTAGATTATTGACTTTGCCGTGCTTTTTCTGCATTGCACACGGGTCCGAAGGCGCGCTGGAAAGAGAAGTCGCGCCACCGTCGCGGTTGAGTAGGTCATCCCGCCACGTGTCACCGACCCTGAAGAAGCGCAACCATCGATGTCTTTTGCCGAACTCGGCCTGAGTGAAAAGGTTCTGACAGCCGTCACGACCGCAGGCTACAACAACCCGACCCCGATCCAGGCGCAGGCGATCCCGCATGTGCTCGCCCGCCGCGACGTGCTGGGCATCGCCCAGACCGGCACCGGCAAGACCGCCGCCTTCACCCTGCCGATGCTAACGATCCTGGAAAACGGCCGCGCCCGCGCCAGGATGCCGCGCACGCTGATCCTCGAGCCGACGCGCGAACTCGCCGCCCAGGTCGAGGAGAACTTCACCCGCTACGGCGTCAACCAGAAGCTTTCGGTCGCGCTCCTGATCGGCGGCGTCTCCTTCGGCGACCAGGATGCCAAGATCACCCGCGGTGTCGACGTCCTGATCGCGACGCCCGGCCGCCTGCTCGACCATGTCGAGCGCGGCAAGCTTCTGCTGACCGGCGTCGAACTGCTGGTCATCGACGAGGCCGACCGCATGCTCGACATGGGCTTCATCCCGGACATCGAGCGGGTCTGCAAGCTGGTGCCCTTCACCCGGCAGACATTGTTCTTCACTGCGACGATGCCGCCCGAGATCACGCGGATCAGCGAGCAGTTCCTTCACAATCCGGTGCGTGTCGAGGTTTCGCGCCCCGCCACGGCCGCCACGACGATCACGCAGCGCCTGATCGCCTCGAACGGCCAGGATTTCGAGAAGCGCGAGACGCTGCGCAAGCTGATCAAGGACGCCAAGGACCTGCAGAACGCGATCGTCTTCTGCAACCGCAAGCGCGATGTCGCGACGCTGCACAAATCCCTGCTGAAGCACGGCTTCCCGGCCGTCTCGCTGCATGGCGACATGGACCAGTATGCCCGCATGGCGGCGCTGGAATCCTTCCGCACCGGCGAAAACCCGATCCTGGTCGCGAGCGACGTCGCGGCGCGCGGCCTCGACATCCCAGCCGTCAGCCATGTCTTCAACTACGACGTGCCGACCCATGCCGAGGACTATGTCCATCGCATCGGCCGCACCGGCCGCGCCGGCCGCGAGGGTGCCTCCTTCACCATCGTGACGCGCCATGACGAGAAGCTCGTCGCCGCGATCGAAAAACTGATGGGCCAGGCGATCTCCTGGGAAGAAGGTCGCGGCCTCGATGCCCTGCCCCCCGGCGCGCCCCGTGAGGAACGCTCCGGTAGCCGCGGCGGACGCGTTGACGAGCGCCGCGGACGTGGCGGCGAGCGCGGTCGTGGCCGCCCCGAGCGCGGTCCGCGCGCCGAACCCGAGGCCGCCCCGCGCCCGATCCGGGTCGAACGCCCCGCCACGGAGGAGGATGCCGCTCCGCGCCGCCGGCGTGCCGCAGCCGACGGACCGACCCGGACCAAGATTCGCGGCGAGGTCGCGGCCATGGATGGAGCCGCGTCGGCGCCTCCCGCTGGCAAGCCGGAGCGCGCTGCCGAGCCCCGTTCGGCGCGTCCCGAGCCGCGCCGCCGCGACGATGACGACGGCCCGAAGGTCAAGGGGCTCGGCGATCACGTCCCGGCCTTCCTGCTCCGTCCCGTCCGCGTCGGATAAGTTGCGATTATCAACCGCATTTTAACGAGCATGGCGTAAAGTCACTTCGTGATCATGAGTCGTTTCGTGGTCACGGACGGGCGCATGCCGCCGTTGCGACGGACAGGATGTCCCGCTTCGATTTTCAATCGGAGCTCTCGTGGCTGGCCGCCATGAGCCGGCTCACGTTCGGGCCAGCGATTGCATGAGCGAGATTCAGGCGCCTCCCTCCCCGTCGGACGACCTCGCCGAGCGCGTGGTCGCGGCCATGCGCAGGCATGGCTCGCCGAGCTACCCCCGCGCCTTCGAGGTCTGGTACGCCCATCTGAGCGGCGAAATGCCCGCGATCAGCATGGCGATGAACGCGATCATCACCGCCAGCGACGGGCCGGTCGGCGCGGCGGACATCGACAATCTCTATGACCGCTTCATCAGCACGGAACGTCTGGCGCGCCACGCCGAGCGCACCAGCCTGCAGGTCCTGGGCGAGATCGACGGGCTGATGACGCTGGTCGACCAGGCGCTCGATTCGAGCGAGCGCTATCACGGCCGCTTGTGCGCCATGTCCGAGGACGTACCGCCCCCCGCCGATCGCGCCAAGCTGCGCGAATGGGTCGAGGCGCTGGTGATGTCGACGCGCGAGGAGGTGACGCGCAAGACCAAGCTCGAGGCGCAACTGCGCGACAGCTCCAACGAGATCCGCAATCTCCGCGAGGCGCTGGAATCGACGCGCGCCGAAGCCCTGACCGACCCGCTGACCGGCCTCGCCAACCGCCGCCATTTCGAGGAAATGCTGCAGAAGTCGATCGACCAGGCGACGCTGCGGCGCGAGCCCTTCGCGCTGGTCATGGCCGATATCGACTTCTTCAAGCAGTTCAACGACGCCCATGGCCATCTCACGGGCGATCAGGTGCTGCGTCTCGTCGCGCGGACCATGAAGGACAAGTTCAAGGACAAGGCGATCATCACCCGCTTCGGCGGCGAGGAGTTCGCGATCATCCTTCCCGATGCCGACCTCATCGCCGGCAAGTTCGGCGCGGAAACCGTGCGTCAGGCGCTGCTGACCCGCGAACTCGTGAAGCGTTCGACCAACGAGAATCTCGGCCGCATCACGATCTCGCTCGGCGTCGCCAGCTATGCGCGCGGCGACACGGCGGCATCGCTGACCGATCGCGCCGACCAGGCGCTGATGGCAGCCAAGCGCAGCGGCCGCAACCGCACGGTCACCGAGGACGCGATCGAGGCGACCAGCCGCGTCGCCTGAGGTGATGCGCTGAATCGGCTCAACAATTTCAGGCCTTTGCCGACAGCCTGCCGCCGCCACAACGTCATCCCGGACAAGCCGCGCCAGCGGCGCCGATCCGGGATCCATGCCGGAACCACTCAGAACCGGCGTTCCGGCATGGATCCCGGGTCTACGCTGCGCTCCGCCCGGGATGACGTAGCGGAGGGACCAAAGTGAGAGATTGCGACGATGGTCCGGTTCACGACGAGGCGTGAAATCGGCGGCGCGCCTCAGTGCGCTGCGAGCGCGCCTTGAGCCTGTGGCTTGATCTCGACGGATTCGCCGCAACCGCAGGCCGAGACCTGGTTCGGATTGTTGAACACGAAGGTGGAGGAGAAGCGGTCGGTCTTGAAGTCGAGTTCGGTGCCGAGCAAAAACAGCACGGCCTTGGCATCGACGATCACCGTCGCGTCTTTTTCGGTGACGACCTCGTCGCCCTTGGCCGTCTCGCGCGCGATCTCGAAGGTGTATTCCATCCCGGCGCAGCCGCCCTTCTTGACGCCGACGCGCAGGCCGAGCGCAGGCTCGTCGCCCACGGATTGCGCCATGATCTCGCGGATGCGAGCAGCCGCCGCGTCGGTGAGCGAGACGACCTTCAGGCCGGGTATCGAGAACATTCTTCGTCCCTCCTCGATCGGGTTCAAGGCCCGATGAAGCAAGATTGCAGAGATCTACATAAGGATTGCTGACCGAAACGTCGAGATGCGGGCGCGCAAGGCGCCCTCCCGCCACCGCTTGTTGCATGGCGTGGAGGCTCATGCACTGTGGCGGCCAGCAACCCGGCTCCAGATCTGGCGACACGAACACATGGCCTATCGCACGCACCGCCCCGAATCGCTCCGCGCCCTCGTCCATGACATGATCACCAAAGCGGGCTGGACTCCGGAAGAGGCGCGCGAGACCGCCGATCACCTCGTCCTCGCCAATCTCAGCGGCCATGACAGCCATGGCGTCGGCATGCTGCCGCTCTACTTCCAGTCGCTCGCGGACGGAAACCTGTCGCCGCGCTCGAAGCCACAGGCGAGGCTCGATGCGGCGCCCTTCCTGATCGTCGATGCCGGCGTCTCGCTCGGCCAGCCGGCGGCCCGCAACGCCGTCGAGCAGGCTGCGACGATGGCAAAGGCCAGTGGCGTCGCGATCCTCAATCTGCTCGACGCCCATCATATCGGCCGCATCGGCCACTATGCCGAGGCGGTGGCTGAGCATGACCTGCTCTCGCTGTTCTGGGTCAATGTCGCCGGCCGCCCGCCGATCGTTGCGCCCTATGCGGCGAAGGAAGCGCGTTTCGGCACCAATCCGCATGCGATCGGCATTCCGGTTCCCGGCAGCGACCCGATCATCCTCGATTTCGCCACCAGCCGCATGGCCCATGGCAAGGCGCGCGTCGCACTCAACAAGGGCGATCCGGTGCCGCCGGGCTACATCATCGACGGTGAGGGTCGGCCGACGACCGAGCCGCGGCATGTCTTCCAGCATGGCCTTGTCGGCGACGAGACGCTGGGCGCGCTGCTGCCCTTCGGCGACCACAAGGGCGCAGGCCTCTCGCTGATCGCGGAACTGCTCTCGGCCGGATTGATGGGCGCCGCGCGGATCGACGAGAAGCCGCAGAGGAGCTGGATCATCAACTCGCTCTTCGGCGTGCTGATCGACCCGGCGCGGCTCGAACCCGATGCCGAACTGCGCAAGAGCCGCACCGAAAGCTATCTCGCCTTCGTCCGCGCCGCCCGTCCGCAGGACGAGGCCAACCCGGTGCTGGCACCGGGGGACAAGGAACGCGCCGTCCGCATCGAGCGGCAGGCCAGCGGCGTTCCGCTCGACGACGAGACCTGGTCGCAGATCAAGGCCGCGGCCGCCGTCCACGGCATCGATGCCGAGAGCTACTGAGCGTGACGCTGGACGATTACAATGCGTTCTGCGCCAGCCTGCCGGCGACCCGCACGGTCGTGCAATGGGGCGGCGCCCATGTCTGGAAGGTCGGCGACAAGGTCTTCGCGATCGCCCGCACGGATGACGGCGTGGCGCTCTCGGTCACCTTCAAATGCTCCTGGGCGAGCTTCGACATCCTGAAGGAGCAACCGGGCCTGCGCCCGGCGCCCTACCTCGCCTCGCGCGGCATGAGCTGGATCCAGCGTCTGACGGACGAGGCCATGCCGGATGAGGCGCTGCAGGACTATCTGCGCGAGAGCCACCGGCTGGTGGCGGCGGGCCTGACGAAGCGGGCGCGGGCGGAGCTGGGGCTGACCGGCTAAAGCAGCGCCTCGCCGCGAAACACCGGCACGCAGGAGCCGCCGACCGTCGCGCGGATGCCGTCCGGACCGCGCTGGGCCGTCAGTTGCAGGAGGCTCGGGCGGCCCATCTCGACGCCCTGCGTCAGCGTGAAGACGGCGTGGTCGCCACCGTCGAGCGAGAGCAGAAGCGCCGCGAGCGTCGCGCTGGCGCTGCCGGTGGCGGGGTCCTCCCAGGTTCCGGCGAGCGGCGCGAACATGCGCGCCCGGATCTGCACGCCGTCGCGGGCATAGATGAACAGCGACAACCGCCCATCCAGTTCCGGCGTGGCGTCGCAGAGGGCGCGGAACCGGCTCAGATCCGGGGCGGCGCGAGAGAGGGCCCCGGCCGTGACCTCGGCGAGCACGAAATGCACGCCGACGGAGGCGCGCAAGGGCCGGTGGTTGGCCAGCACGATGTCGGCGGCCGCGAGACCGGCGCAGGCGGCGATCGCCTCGGCAGGCAGTTCGATGCCGGTCGAGAGCGGCTGTGGCGCGGCGATGGTCGCGCCCTCGACCTCGCCGCTCGCGCCGCGGGCGACCCTGACCTCGACCAGGCCGGCTATCTCCTCGAAACGCAGCAGGCCATTGTGGTCGCGGCCGTGGCCCGCCAGCACAAAGCCGGTGCCGACATTGGGGTGGCCGGCGAAGGGCATCTCACCCGTGCGGTGAAAGATGCGGACGCGAGCGGTATTGGCCGGATCGGCTGGGGGCAGCACGAAGGTCGTCTCGCTGTAATTCATCTCGGCGGCGAGCGACTGCATCTGCGCATCGCTGAGGCCGCGCGCATCGGTGAAGACCGCGAGCTGGTTGCCGCCGAAGCGGGTTTCCGTGAAGACGTCGACGGTCTCATAGGCGAATTTGCGCATGGCTAGCTCCCCGCTGCACATTGGTGCGGCCCGGCGCATTGATGCCATCGATCGCCGCTGCGGAACAATGAAGCTCACAGATGCGATCGATCAATTCGGTCGATAGACGCCGGACGGGGTTACTGGCCGGGCTCGTCGTAGCTCAGGCTCCATCCCGAGCCGATGAACCAGGATCGTTCGGGCGAAGGCGGCTCCTGCCAGCGCAGGCTGCGGATGAATTCCGTGCCGCCCTTCTCGAAGGCGGCCACCAGCGCCGCGCGCTCGTCCTTCTCGGCAGCGAGTTCGCCCTCAGCGCAAACGAAGAAGGCGTTGCCGAGCGATCTGGCCGAGAATCCAGCCGCGACCCGCTCGATCAGGAGCCCGAGGCCGTAGAGCGCATGGCGCCCGCGCCGGGCGGTCCGTTTCGCGTTAGGGACGCCGAGCGGAAAGATCAGGCGTCCGCCCGGCTTCAATCGCTCGAGCCAGGCCGCCGCCGGCCGCTCGACCGAGAAATTCACATAGACGCAATCGACCGGCTCTTGCGGCCAGGCCGCGCCGTCGCCGCAAACCACCGTCACATTGGGACGGTCGGCGAGGTTCTCCGCGGCCGGCGACGCCAAAGCGGGATCGAATTCGACCGCCAGAACCGTGCCGCTCGGGCCGACGAGTTCCGCGATCAGCGCCGTATAATAGCCGGTGCCGCAGCCGATATGCGCGACGCTCTCGCCCTCGCGCAGTTGCGCGGCGTGCAGCCAATGCGCATGCAGCGACGGGCTGCCGTTGTTGACGCCGCGCTCCGGCGACAGGGCGACCAGAATATCCTGATAGAGGATCGCGGGATCTGTCGCGGCCAGGTCGCGATAGCCTGCGGCCCCACGCGACATGATCCAGGGGGGCGGCCCGACGAAATTCTCGCGCTTCACGACAGCGAAGGCATTCTCCAGCCGGATGTCGTCCTCGACGCCGACGAGCGCCAGCATCTGGCGGGCGTAGGCCCTGCGCACGATAGCGAGACCGGATTCGTCGAAGACCATGACAGCGGCCGTCAGAGCAGGAAATGGAAGCCGAAGCCAAGGATCACGAAGCCGGTCGCCACGACCTGGGCGATAAAAAGTGGCTTGAGGCGCGCGCGTTGCGCAGCGTGGAAATCGGCCCTTTCGGCGCGGGACATGCGGTCACGCGCCTTGAATTGCTCTTCCAGGACGCGCGGCTCATGGCTTGCGGCATCCCGCTCCAGATCCATCCGGACCGCGATGAAGCCGATGATCAGGCCGAGGACCCCGAGGCCGAAGAAGCCGACAAGGCGCAACGCACCATAGAACACGCCGATCGCCAGCGCGGCGAGCACCGGAAAGACGATATAATCCCATCTGGTGTTGCCCATGCGCCAATGATGCGCGAGACGGCCGAGGCCGTCCAGCCTCACCACATGTCGAGCGCGACCCTCGCCTCGTCGGACATGCGCGACTGGTCCCAGGGCGGGTCGAAGGTCATGTTGACGGTCACGGAGGCGACGCCAGGCACGGTGCCGACCGCATTCTCGACCCAGCCCGGCATTTCGCCCGCGACCGGGCAGCCCGGCGCCGTCAGCGTCATGTCGATCGTGACCTGGCGATCATCGGCGATGTCGACGCGGTAGATCAGGCCGAGTTCGTAGATGTCGGACGGGATTTCGGGATCGTAGACCGTCTTCAGCGCCGCGACGATGTCGTCGGTCAGCCGGTCGATCTCTTCCGGAGGCAGGCCGGCGCCGGCGCCCATGGTCGGGGCGTTCGGCTTGAGGTCATCGGCGATGGTGTCGGTCATGGCGTCACAATCCTACTCAGGCGAACAGGCTCTCGGCCTTTTGCAGGGCTTCGACGAGCTTATCCACCTCTTCCAACGTATTGTAGAGCCCGAACGAGGCCCGGCAGGTCGATGTCACCCCATATCGTGCCAAAAGCGGCATGGCGCAATGGGTGCCGGCCCGAACCGCGACACCGGCGCGGTCGATCACGGTGGCAACATCATGGGCGTGGGCGCCCTTCATCTCGAAGGCGACGATGGCGCCCTTGTCCTTCGCCTTGCCGAAAATGCGGATGGAGTTCATCGCGCCGAGGCGCTCCATCGCATAGGCGCCGAGGCGCGCCTCATGGGCGGCGATGTTCTCGCGCCCGAGAGCCATCATATATTCCAGCGCGGCGCCCAGGCCGACCGCTTCGATGATGGCCGGCGTGCCGGATTCGAAGCGATGCGGCGGGTCGTTATAGGTGACGGTGTCTTCGGTGACGGTGACGATCATCTCGCCGCCGCCCTCATAGGGTGGCAGCTTGTCGAGCCACTCCTTGCGGCCCCAGAGGATGCCGGAGCCGGTCGGCCCATAGGTCTTGTGGCCGGTGAAGGCGTAGAAATCGCAGCCCAGCGCCTGCACGTCGACCGGTAGGTGAACCGCTCCCTGGCTGCCGTCGACGACGAGCGGAATGCCGTGCGAGCGGCAGATCGCGGAGACCTCGACGATTGGGATGATCGTGCCGGTCGCGTTCGACATATGCGTCAGCGAGACCACCTTGGTCCGGGCTGAGATCAGCTTCTCGAATTCCTCGATGAGGAAATTGCCGTCGTCGTCGATCGGCGCCCATTTGATCACGGCGCCGTGGCGCTCGCGCCAATAGTGCCAGGGCACGATGTTGGAGTGGTGCTCCAGGATCGAGAGGATGATCTCGTCGCCCTCGCCGAGCTGGAGATGGCGGCCGAGCGAGGAGGCGACCGTGTTCAGCGCGCCGGTCGAGGAGCGCGTGAAGATGATCTCTTCCAGATGCTCTGCATTGAGGAAACGGCGCGCACTTTCGCGAGCGGATTCATAGGCTTCGGTCGAAGCGTTGGCGAGGTAGTGCAGGCCGCGATGGACGTTGGAGTAGTTCTCCCGCATCAGCGTCGTCATCGCCTCGATGACGGCCTCCGGCTTCTGGGCGGAGGCTGCATTGTCGAGATAGACCAGCGGCTTGCCATAGACCTCCCTGCTCAGGATCGGGAAATCCTTGCGGATCACCGAGACGTCGTAGGGCTTCGCCAGCGCGTTCATGGGTCAGGCCTTTCCGGGCGAGGCAGGAGCCTTGTTTGCCTGGGCCTTGTCGGCGACCAGTTCGCCGCCATGGCCCCA
>DATDBB010000050.1:0-10808 GCA_036525085.1 Allobosea sp. | reverse complement strand
CCGCAGCTCGATCTGCGCGTCGCCTTCTCGCTTTATGCCGGAGTGCGCCCGATCCGCGCCATCCCCGGCGTCCGACTCGCGCTCGCCGACGAGCGCGCCAAGTCGATCGACCTCGTCATCGTGCGGGAATCGACCGAGGGCATGTTTGCGTCGCGCGGCAAGGGCGAGATCATCGATGACCGCGAGGCGCGCGACACGCAGGTCATCACCCGCGCGACGACGGAGAAGCTGACCGAGTTCTGCTGCGGGCTTGCGCGCCGACGCCGCGAGAGCCGCGGTACGCCGGGCCGCGTCACGCTGGTCGACAAGGCAAACGTCTTCCTCTCCTTCGCCTTCATGCGGAAGGTCTTCTACGAGGCCGCGGCCAATCATCCCGACATCGATGCCCGCCACCACTATGTCGATGCGATGGCGCTCGACCTCGTGCGCCGGCCCTGGGATTTCGACGTGCTGCCGATGGAGAACCTGTTCGGCGACATTCTGTCCGATCTCGGCGCCGGCCTGATCGGCGGCATGGGCTTCGCACCCTCGGCCGATATCGGCGCGGCCAACGGCATGTTCCAGCCGAGCCATGGCACGGCCCCTGACATCGCCGGGCAGGGCATCGCCAATCCGACCGCGATGATCCTGTCGGCGGCGATGATGCTCGACTGGCTCGGCGAGACGCGCGGCAGCCAGGCAGCCGTCGATGCAGGCCGCGCCATCGAGAAAAGCGTCGATCACGCCTTCGGGACGTTCGGCCTGCGCAGCCACGACATCGGCGGCTCCAATGGCACGGTCGAGATCGGCCGGACGGTCGCCGAACTCATTCGCAGCGGCGGGGCCGATCCGCAATGACCGGGACGTCTCAGTCATGACGATCGCGGTTGCCATCGCGGGCTGCGGCTATTTCAGCCGGTTCCATCAGGACGCCTGGAGCCGGATCGCGGATGTGCGCGTCGTCGGCATCGCCGATCGCGATCCGCAGAAGCGCGCTGCCGCTGCCGTCCTGTTCCCGCAGGCTCGTGCCTTCGCCGAAGCCGAGGCGATGCTCGACGAGACGAAGCCCGACCTGATCGACATCGTGACGCCGCCGCAGACCCATCTCGATCTCGTGCGGGCGGCGTCGAGGCGCAAGGTGGCGATGATCTGCCAGAAGCCGCTGGCACCCGCCCTGCCCGAGGCGCAGGAACTGGTCGAAACGGCCGAACGGGCCGGTGCGCTGCTCGCGGTGCACGAGAATTTCCGCTTCATGCCCTGGTTCCTGGAAACGGCCCGGCTGATGGCGGATGGGGCGGTGGGAACGCCGCTGCACATCAGCTTCCGCCTCCGGCCGGGCGACGGCCAGGGGCCCGACGCCTATCTGTCGCGCCAGCCCTATTTCCAGACGATGCCGCGGTTCCTGATCCACGAGACCGGCATCCACCTCATCGATGTCTTCCGTTTCCTGATGGGCGAGATCACCGGGGTCTTTGCACGGCTGCGGCGGATCAATCCGGTCATCGCCGGCGAGGATGCGGGCTTGGTGATCTTCGACTTCGCCAGCGGTGCCGCCGGCCTGTTCGACGGCAACCGCCATGTCGACCACCCGGCGAAGGACACGCGGATGACGAACGGCGTGCTGCTGGTCGAGGGCACGGAAGGCGTGATCCGGCTCGACGGTTTTGGACACCTCTTCGTCCGCCCGCGCGGCGGGGAAGAGTACGAGCACGCCTATGACTGGGAGGATCGCGGGTATGGCGGCGACTGTGTCTACCGGCAGTCGCGCCACATCGTCGAACATCTTTTGACCGGCGCGCCGCTGGTCAATTCAGGCCGCGACTACTTGCGCAATCTCGACATCGAGGAGGCGATCTACCGCTCCGCGGCAGAGGGCCGCGTCGTTTCGCTTTGAGTTCCACGAGAAGGCGGCGCCAAAGCCGCCCGGCTGGCCAGAACCACCACATCCCGGGAGGATATGATGACCAACAGACGCGATCTCTTGAAAGGCTCGGCCGCGGCCGGCCTCGCCATCACCGGCTTTCCCACCATCCTGCGGGCGCAGAGCGCCAAGGTGCTGCGCTTCAGCCATACCGACACCTCGATCGGCGCGCGCCAGCAGGCGGCGGAGATGTTCGCCGCCGCGGTCGAGAAGTACACCCAGGGCCGCTACAAGGTGCAGGTCTACCATTCGGGCCAGCTCGCCAATGACGCCAAGTCGCTCGACCAGCTCCAGATCGGCGGCCTCGATTTCGCCGTCACCGGCGTCGTCACCTTCACCCCGCATGTGAAGGATCTCTCGCTGATCGCGCTGCCCTATCTCGCCGAGAACTACGAGCAGGGCTGGAAGCTTTATGACACCTCGCCCTTCATCGCGAAGCAGGCGGCCGCGCTGCCGGCGAAGGGCATGCGCATCATCGGCAACTGGGAGGCGGGTTTCCGCAGCTTCACCACCAATTTCCCGTTGAACAGCCCGGCCGACGCCAAGGGCAGGAAGCTGCGCATCGCGCCGGTGGAGATGATCCGCTGGATCATGGAATCGATCGGCTTCTCCCCGGTGGTGATGCCGGTGACCGAAGTCTATCTCGGCATCCAGCAGAACACCGTCTCGGGCCAGGAAAACCCGATCGACACGATCTTCTCGCAACGCTTCTACGAGGTGGCGAAATTCATCACCTTGTCGAACCACGTCTATTCACCGCTCTGGCTGGCCATGGGCGAGCGCGCCTTCAAGGGCATGACGGCGGGTGACCAGGAGGGCGTGATGAAGGCCGCCAAGGAGGCCGGCGACTGGAACCGCCGTGAGGTCCGCGCCAATGACGACAAGCTCCTGGCCGAGATGACCGCCAAGGGCGCGACGATCGTGAAGCCCGATCTCGCCGCCTGGAGCAAGGCCGCCGAGGGCGCAAACGAGCGCGCCCGCAAGGAGTTCGGGGCGGCAGCCGTCGATCAGATGATCGGGGAGGCCGCCGCCATCCGCAAGGCCATGGGCTGATGGCGACGCCCGACGCCGGGGCCGCGGACGGGTCATTCTATTTCTACCGTCCCGGCCGGCCTGAACCGGCGGCCCTGCACCTGCTCGGCGACGCGATCGACGTCGTCGTCACCGGGCTCGCGGTCATGCTGCTGCTGGTCATGTTCGCCAATGTGGCGGCCCGCGTGCTGCTCAACAGCGACATCGCCTGGAACACCGAATTCGGAGAGTTCGTGCTGCTCTGGGCGACCTTCCTGGGTGGCGCCTCGGCGGCGCGGCGCGGCGCTCATATGCGCATCACAGAGTTCGTCGAGGCGATGCCGCCGGCCTGGACCCGCGCCGTCGAGATCGCGACGCGGCTCGGGGTCATCGCGCTGCTCTGCTTCCTGGTCTGGTATGGCTGGAACATCGCGCAGGGCACGATGGAGCAGGAGATGACGGTGCTGCACTGGCCGATGGGCG
The DNA here is from genome assembly GCA_036525085.1 of Allobosea sp. Classification (GTDB taxonomy): domain Bacteria; phylum Pseudomonadota; class Alphaproteobacteria; order Rhizobiales; family Beijerinckiaceae; genus Allobosea. Next base: position 7,414 of record DATDBB010000050.1, on the reverse strand, counting down.
TGCAGTACCTCGCCATGCCCGTCGGCTCGGGTCTGGCGCTGATCTACGTCATCTACGAGGCGACCCTGCTGGCGCAGGGCGAACCGATCCCTCAAGAAGCCTTCATGGACTAAGACATGGTTCTCGCCGTCATCTGCGCGATCTTCTTCGCGCTCGCGCTGCTCGGCATGCCACTGGTCTGGGCGCTGCTGCTCACCACGATCTCGACGATCTGGATCTTCGGCCAGGGCTATCCGCTGGAAGCGATCTTCCTGTCCTACCTGTCCAGCGTCGAGCCGCTGCATCTGGCGGCGATCCCGCTCTTCATCTTCACCGGCGAGCTCATCACCCATGGCGGCGTCGGCAAGCGGCTGATCGACTTTGCCCGCTCCCTGCTCGCCTTCATGCCGGGCGGGCTCGGCGTCGTCACGGTTTCCGCCTGCACGATGTTCGGCTCGGTCTCCGGCTCGGCAGTCGCCGACTCGGCCGCGATCGGCTCGATCATGGTGCCGCGCATGGCCGAGCGCGGCTATCCACGTGCCTTTGCCGGCGCGCTGATAGCGGTCGCCGGCACCATCGGCGTGCTGATGCCGCTGTCGATTCCTTTGCTGGTCTATGGCTTCGTCGGCAACGTCTCGATCCGCGAATTGCTGGTCTCGGGCGTGTTTCCCGCCTTCACCCTCGCCTTCGCACTCATCCTGCTCTGCATCTGGAAGGGGCGTTCGCTCGGCTGCGACCTCGGCGGCGCGATGCCGAGCCGGGCCGAGATCTGGAAGAGCTTCGTCGCGATCCTGCCGGCCTCGGGCATGCCGGTCGTGATCCTCGGCGGCATCCTGAGCGGCGTCTTCACGCCCACGGAGGCCGCCTCGGTCGCGGTGTTCTATGGGCTCGTTCTGGCGCTCTTCGTCTATCGCGAGGTCAAGCCGCGCCAGGTTCCGGAGATGTTGCTGCATTCCTTCCGCACCAGTGCGGTCGTCATGCTGGTCGTCGGCGCGACCGGCGCCTTGTCCTGGCTGATCACGGTCGAGCAGATTCCGGCCAATCTGGCGCAGGCGATCCTCGCAGTCTCGGAAAACAAGTACGTCTTCCTGCTGCTGCTCAACATCGCGCTGATCCTGGTCGGCATCTTCCTCGAGCCGCTGCCCTCGCTGATGCTGACCGCCCCGCTCTTCATTCCGACCGCCAAGGCCTTCGGCATCGACCCGGTGCATCTCGGGCTCATCATGGTCTTCAACCTGGTGATCGGGCTCTACACGCCGCCCGTCGGCGGCACGCTCTTTGTCGCGGCCAAGATCGCGCGCGTCGGCATGGTCGCGATCTCGCGCGAGCTGATCCCGATGTTCGCGATCGCGCTGATCGTCCTGTTGACCGTCACCTATGTCGAGGCGATCCCGATGGCTCTGGTCTGGTTCATGCGCGGATGAGCCCGATTCCGCTTTCCGAGGTCTCGTTGCTCGGCGAGGGGCTGGTCCGCCCCGAATGCGTTCTGGCGACGAGAGCCGGCGATCTCTATACCGCCGACTGGCGCGGCGGCGTCGCGCATCTGAAGCCCGATGGCACGCAGGCCCTCTACACCGGCGCGACGGCCGACCTGCCCGAGGGGCTGCGCCCCAACGGCATCGCGCTGGAGCCCGACGGTTCATTCCTGATCGCCAATCTCGGCACCGAGATCGGTGGCGTCTGGCGGCTGACGCGGGACGGCCAGGTCGCGCCCGTTCTCACCGAGATCGACGGCCAGCCCATCCCGCCGTCCAACTATGTGGTGCGAGACCGCGAAGGGCGGCTCTGGCTCACCGTCTCGACGCGGCTGAAGCCGCGCTCGCTGGACTATCGACTGGATTCATCGACCGGCTTCGTCGCGGTGCTCGACGACCGCGGCGCGCGGATCGTCGCCGACGGGCTGGGCTTCACCAATGAATGCCAGATCTCTCCGGACGGAGGCTGGCTTTATGTCAACGAGACCTATGGAAGGCGGCTCAGCCGCTTCCCGATCAGCCCTGGCGCGCGATTGGGGCCGAAGCAGGTCGTGCATGAATTCGGCGCGGGGCAGTTTCCCGACGGCCTCGCTTTCGACAGCGAGGGCAAGGTCTGGATCGCCGGGGTGATCTCGAACCAGCTCCTGTGGATCGATCCGGAGCGCGGCACCGTCGAGACCATACTCAGCGAGACAGACGCTGAGCACGTCGCATGGGTCGAGCAGGCTTTCCTGGCCAATGAACTGGGCCGCCCTCACATGGACAACAATCCCGCCATGAAGCTGCGCAACCTGTCGAGCATCGCCTTCGGTGGCCCGGACCTTCGAACCGGCTATCTAGGTTGCCTGCTGGGCGACCATATCGCCCGGGTTCGACTCTCGATGACCGGCGCTGCACCCGTCCATTGGCACTATTGAAACGATCTGGTCTTGGCCATGCAGCCGGTCGCACGGCCCAGTTGCGCCAATGGACATTGGCATATCGCGGCTAAGCGGACTTCCATGATGTTCCGATTCAATTAGCCTTCCGCCGCGATTCCTGCCGAATGCAGGTGGGCCCGGACGCGCTCGCGGAGCGTCGCCGGCACATGGGCAATCAGCCGCTCGAAGCGCATGGTCGAGAAGCCGCTGTCGATGCTGCGCAAGGCGCGCGCCGCACCGCGCGCCTCGTCGAGCCGGCCGAGTTCGACGAGGGAAGCGATCAGTGCGATCTGAGACCAGGTTTCGCTGGCCTGAAGCTGCGTCGCAAGGCGTGCCGCGGTCACTGCCTCTTCATAGCCACCGAGGCTGAAATGGCAAAATGAGCGCAGCGTCAGGAACATGCTGCGCAGCGGATCCTTCGGACTCAGGCGAAGCGCGACCTCGATTTCAGCGAGGGCTTCGGCCGGGTCGCCTGAATAGATGAGTGCTTGGGCCAGGCCGAAATGGGCTTGCGCGAAGCTCGGGTTCATCTCGGTGGCCAGACGCAAATGCAGCAGGGCGCGGTCGAGATCGCCTGCGAGGGTCAGAAGCCGGCCCAGAACCACATGGCAAAACACATTGCCATCATCGAGCAGCAGCGCCCTGCGTGTATGGGCGAGGCCCTCGGATATCGCCGCGACAGGATCGGGCGCAAAATACCAGACCGCCTTGACGAAGGCGGCATAGCCGAGCCCCGCATACGGCAAGGCGAAATCCGGCGCATGTTGCAGCGCCTGGCGGAAAAGCCTCTCGGCTGTCTCGATGTCCTCCCGCGTGAAACGGTAGGCATGCCAGAGGCCCCGGTGAAACAGCTCCCAGGCGTCCAGTTCGCTTGGCAGCTTGCGAGCGGCACGCTCGCGCTCCTCATGGCGGACCTCGGCATCGAGGCTGCCGACGATGCTGGCGACGATGTCATCCTGCATCGCGAAGATATCGGCCAGGTCGCGATCATAGCGATCGGCCCAGACGCAGCGATTGCCGAGCGCATCGATCAGCTGGACCGTGACGCGCAACCGCCCGGCGGCCAGCCGCAGGCTGCCCGCCAGGGCGTAGCGCACCGAAAGCTCCGCTGCGGCGACGGCAGCCGTCTCCGGCGCGCCTGAGAAGAGTGCGCTCGACTGTCGCGCGATCACCGTGAAATCGCGGCGGCGCGAAAGCTCGGTAATCAGATCCTCGGAAAATCCCTCGGCGAGAAATGTCCCGTCGAGTTCGCCCGCCATGCTGACGAACGGCAGCACGGCGATAGCGAAGCCCCGCGGCTGCGCCAATCCGCTCCACGGCCGTCCAGCAGGCTCGGCGGCCGGCAACGGGAGCCCCGGAGCCGTGCCGCCTTCGGCTGCAATCAGCTTGGCGAATTCAGCGGTCTCGGCCGAAGGCTCCACGCCGAGTTCGCGCTTGAGGATGTCGCGGCAAGCCTGGAACTGCGCCATCGCCTGCGAGCGCTCTCCGGACGCAGCCAGCAGACGCATGAGAAGCCTGTAACTCTGCTCACGCAGAGGATCGAGCGCGACGAGGCGTTGCGCGAGCAAGATGGCCTCGTCGAGGCGGCCGGCCTGCTCATGCGCCGCGATCGCCTTCTGCGCGGCGCTTTGGGCAAGTCCCCGGCAACGTGCGCGTTCGAAGGCGAGCCAGTCGTCGAAGGCTTCCGAAGGCGAGGCTATCCCGTCGAGAAATTGCGATCGCATCATGGCGTCGAGTTGCCGGTCCGGGATGGAACCCGTTCCCGCCGCCGCGAGCCGATCGACATCGGTCGCAAGGTTGCCGGGCAGCAGGGCAAGCGTATCGCGCTCCGCGGCCAGCACCTCGCTGCCAAGCGCGCTTCGGATCGCAGCGACTGCATTGCGAAGGCTGCCGCGCGCCTGCTGGTCGAGCCGGTCGCCCCATAGCAGCATGGCGAGCTTTTCGCGCGCATGCGCCTGTCCGGCCGGAAGCGCGAGATAGGCGAGCAGGAGTTGCGCCTTGCGTGTCGGCAAGACGATGGGCTGCCCATCGGACGACCGTAGCTCGAAGCCGCCCAGAAGGTCGAGCGCGTACCTGGGACCCGTCGTGGACTCCGTGCCGATCATCGCTGAACGAGCCCCATGCGCGAATTCCTGTCGATTTAACGCAAGTTTCACGCCCGTTCCACGGTGAATGGACGCCTCCCCGGTAAATCCATTTCACCGCCGCAGCACGAACCCGATGCAAGCCGTGGCCGGAGAAAAGCGGAGCGCCATCATGAAAGCCCTCACCAATACATTCCTCTCCGAAATCGCCGATCTGTCGGAGATCATCAAGCCGCGCCGAAAGACGCTGGTCGATCGGCTGATCGGCCGACTGGCAGTCGGCCATATCCGCAGCGGGCAGTCCCTCTACGAGGTTCACGGTCCGTATGTCGTCCCGGGCCGGTCGGAACAGTCGCCTCGCCGCCCGTTCGCGCCATTGATCGCGGCGCTGAGGGAGTTCGGTCGCCGGCAGAATTTGCGCCGCGCGATGCACGACTTGTCTCAGCTCGACGAGCGGATGTTGAAGGACATCGGACTCACCCGCTCTGAGATCGAGGTCGCCGCAAGGGGCTATCTGCGGCGCGACGTCATCAATTGAGCCCGAAAACCTTGGCCAGCCTAGTCGACGGGCCGGCCGCCTTCGCCATCCCGAGTCAATAGAGAAAGCCGATAGCCATGTGCATCACCGACATCCGCGGCCAGGCCCTGACGGGCGGAACTGCCGACACCGCTCTGGCCTATTCGAACGCCGTCAGCCAGTTCGCCATCTTCGCTGGAGATCCGGTCAGCTCAGCCGAAGGATTGATCCAGAATCAGCCCGGCCTCGTGATGGGCCATGCTCTCAAGGCCTGGCTTTATCTGCTCGGATCGGCGCCGGCCGCCGTCCCTGTCGCCAAGGCGACGATCGAAACGGCGAAGACACTGCCGATGAATCGTGGCGAGCGCGGCCATGTCGCAGCGCTCGATCACCTCGCGGCCGGACGCCTGCACGAGGCCTCGCGCGTGATCGAGGACGTCGCGCTCGAAAATCCGCGGGATCTGCTGGCTCTGATCGCCGGCCACCAACTCGACTACTTCACCGGCAACGCCCGCATGCTGAGAGACCGCGTCGCGCGAGCGCTTCCGGCCTGGTCGCCGGGCACGCCGGGCCGTCATTCCGTCCTGGCCATGTATGCCTTTGGACTGGAGGAGAACGGCCAGTACGGCGCGGCCGAGCGCCACGGCAGAGCGGCCATCCTGGAGGAGCCGCGCGACGGCTGGGCGAGGCATGCCGTCGCCCATGTCCTGGAAATGGAGGGCCGGCATGACGAAGGCATCGCCTTCATGCGCGAGGATCTTCAGAGCTGGACGACGGACAGCTTCATCGCCGTTCACAACTGGTGGCATCTGGCGTTGTATCATCTGGAGCTCGGCCAGATCGACGAGGTGCTCGAACTGGTCGATGGGCCGATCACGACCCTCGCCGAACCGCAGATGCTCGACCTCGTCGATGCCTCGGCCATGTTATGGCGGCTGCATCTGCGAGGGGTCGAACTCGGCGCGCGCTGGCGCACGCTCACGGAGCGATATCAGGCGATCTGGGCGCCCGGCGGCTATGCCTTCAACGACCTGCACGCGATCATGGCCTTCGTGGGAGCCGGCCGCCGCGATCTGATCCAGGCAACGCTGGAGGCGCAGGCCTTCGCCGCGCTGGCCGCGAGCGACAATGCCGCCTTCTCGCAGGAGGTCGGCTATCCGCTGATGAAGGCCTTCGCCGCCTTCGGCGTTGGGCAATATGGCGAGACGGTGCGCCTGATCCGGCCGGTACGTGCGATCGCGGCGCGCTTCGGCGGCAGCAACGCCCAGCGCGATATTATCGACCTGACGCTGATCGAGGCCGCATTGCGCGCCGGCGACCGTTCGCTCGCCCAAGCGTTGGCGGCCGAGCGGATCGCTGCCAAGCATGAAAGTCCGCTCGCCAAGCTCTTCGCCCGCCGCGCCAGCGGTACGGTCTGCGGTGAGTGCGAGAACGGTGATTGCCGAACAGCGGACTGGTGAAGTAGCCATGGCAATGCAATGGCATTGCGCCAGGAGCGAGCGTGAGTGCCCCGCAAGACGAACGTTCTTGCATTTTGCACCTGTCAGCTTTTAACCATGACGCAATCGACGGCGCGACGACCCCCGCCGCGCCGTTTGGCTTTCAAAGATCGGTTTGCTCGGAGAGGATCAAGGCATCGTCGACCTCGATGCCGAGATATCGTACCGTGCCTTCCAACTTGGAGAGCCCCAACAGTAGCTGGCAGGCGCGAAGGTTGCCGGTGCGCTTGTAGATCAGCGCAACCTTCGTCCGCCGCAAACTGTGCGTCCCATAGAGCGCAGGATCCAGGCCGATCAGGGCAACCCAACCATCGAGCAGGCGGCCGGACTGGCGCGTTGTCACGTGATCGCCTGGTCGACTACGGCTCGGAAAGAGCCAGTCGCCTTTCTCGCCCGGGCGCCTTCTCAGCCAAGCTGTGAGGGCCTCTCGGGTCGGATCCGTTAGCTCAAACGGCACCGGCCGGCCGGTCTTCTGCTGGATGACCGATGTCCTCAATCTCACCGTTCCGCCGAGCACGACATCGCCTACTCGTAACCGTATTAGATCACAGCCGCGCAGTTTGCTGTCGATTGCGAGATTGAGCATCGCCAAATCTCGCACGCGTCGGTCATGCTGCAGCCGTGTCCGGATCGCCCAGATGTGGCGCGGCTTCAGCGGCGGTTTCGGGCCGATGATGCGCCCGGTGTTCCAAGCCGGACGCTGATGGATCGGTTGAGCTTCGACAAGCATGACGCATCCTCCATCGGGATGCCGCATCCGAAACCATTATGACTCATCCGCTCCATCGCTCGGCGCCAGTGGACTAAGCCGCTCTCGCGGCAGGGCGCAGCGGCGCGGTCATCGCTGAGATTTCGCCATGTGAGGCGCTGCATCCGAGGATTTCGGGGTCGTTTCCCCTGATCCTTGGAGGTTTCCATGATCGATGCCGTCACCGTCAGT
>DATDBB010000049.1:0-5430 GCA_036525085.1 Allobosea sp. | reverse complement strand
AAGAAGGTCGGCTCGCTCTCGGGCGGCGAGCGCAACCGGGTGCATCTCGCCAAGATGCTCAAGGCGGGCTCCAACGTTCTCCTGCTCGACGAGCCGACCAACGATCTCGACGTCGATACGCTGCGGGCGCTGGAAGAGGCGCTGGAGGACTATGCCGGCTGCGCCGTGATCATCAGCCACGATCGCTGGTTCCTCGACCGCATCGCGACCCACATCCTCGCCTTCGAGGGCGACAGCCATGTCGAATGGTTCGAGGGCAACTTCGCCGATTACGAGGAGGACAAGAAGCGTCGCCTCGGCATCGACTCGACCATCCCGAAGCGGATTCAGTACAAGAAATTCTCGCGCTGAGGCTCAGGCAGGTCACGCAAAAAGCCCCGCGGCATTCGCCGCGGGGCTTTTTTGTTGCGCGAGCGCACGCGGGGCATGCGTCGTGCGGGGTGGCTAAAACAGCGGCACTCTGGTCAAAGACGCGCCGCTCGGCCTGCCACATTCAAACGGGGCGCAAGGCGGAGCATCGAAGGGGCATCCGCGGCTGCGGCATAGCAGTGCTGTAGCTCTGATGAAATATTTCTGTGTCTTTCCGCTCGATCATGGGCGTCAAAGACGTACTGCGAAGGTGCGTTATGGATAGTCGGCAAATTCAGGGCATGATTCAGGGCGTCAAGGAAGGGCAGCTTTCGCGCCGTTCCTTCATGCAGCGCATGGCTGCGGTGGGCATCGCAGCGCCGATCGCGAGCCAGATCCTCGCGTGGAACGATGTCGCGATGGCCAACGCCACGCTCGACTACAAGCCGGCCAAGGCCGGCGGCGGCGGGCCGCTGAAGATGCTGCTCTGGCAGGCGCCGACGCTGCTCAACCCGCATTTCGCCTCGGGCACCAAGGACCAGATCGCCTCGCGCGTCTTCTACGAGCCGCTCGCCGGCTGGGACAAGGAAGGCAACCTGATCCCGCAGCTCGCCGCCGGGATTCCGACCAAGGCCAATGGCGGATTGTCGGAGGACGGCACGAGCGTCACCTGGAAGCTGAAGCCCGGCGTGAAGTGGCATGACGGCAAGCCGTTCACTGCGGACGATGTCGTCTTCACCTGGGAATATGCCGCCGATCCGGCGACCGCCGCCTATACGTCGGGCGCCTACAAGGACATCAAGGTCGAGAAGGTCGACGATCTCACCGTCAAGGCGATCTTCGCCAAGCCGACGCCGTTCTGGGCGGACCCCTTCGTCGGCGTCGCCGGCATGATCATCCCGAAGCATCTCTTCGCCGAGTTCAAGGGGGCGAAGTCGCGCGAGAACCCGGTCAACCTGAAGCCCGTCGGGACCGGCCCCTACAAGTTCGCCGAGTTCAAGCCCGGCGATATCCTCAGCGCCACCCGCAACGAGTTGTACCACGTCGCGAACCGGCCGCATTTCGACAGCTTCGAGATCAAGGGCGGCGGTGACGCAGTTTCGGCGGCCCGCGCCGTCCTGCAGACCGGCGAATACGACTATGCCTGGGATACACTGGTCGAGGACGAGGTTCTCAAGCGCATGGAGACCGGCGGCCGCGGCAGGACGAGCGCGGCGCCCGCGGGCGATATCGAGTTCATCACCCTGAACACGACCGATCCGTGGACCGAGGTCGACGGCGAGCGTTCGAGCGCCAAGACCAAGCACCCGACGCTCTCGGACCCGGCGGTGCGCCAGGCGATCAACCTGCTGATCGACCGCGACTCGATCCAGAAGTTCATCTATGGCCGTGCCGGAACCGCCACCGCGAGCTTCGTCAACGAGCCGAAGCCGTTCAAGTCGCCGAAGCTGAAATACGAATTCAGCATCGAGAAGGCGAACAAGATCCTCGACGACGCCGGCTGGAAGAAGGGCTCCGACGGCATCCGCGAGAAGGACGGCAAGAAGCTGAAATACGTCTTCCAGACCTCGATCAACGCTCCGCGTCAGAAGGTCCAGGCGATCTTCAAGCAGGCCTGCCAGCGCGCCGGCATCGACATCGAGCTGAAGTCGGTCACGGCCTCGGTGTTCTTCTCGTCGGATGTCGCCAACCCCGACACCTACACCAAGCTCTACACCGACATCGAGATGTACACGACGACGCAGCCGCAGCCCGATCCGGAGCGCCTGCTCAACCAGTTCGTCTCCTGGGAGGTCGCCAGCAAGGAGAACAAGTGGCTGGGCCGCAACGTCTCGCGCTACACCGATCCGGCTGCCGACGAGGCCTATAGGGCCGCCCAGAAGGAGCTCGACCCGGCCAAGCGGGCCGCGCTGCTGATCAAGGTCAACGAGATCTTCTGCGAGGCCAACGTCATCCTGCCGATCCTGTCGCGGAAGAAGGTCGTCGCCGCGGCGAACGCCCTCTCGATCGACCACAGCGGCTGGGACGTGGACACCTGGAACCTGGCTGCCTGGTATCGCAGCTGATCGCCAACGGCCCCTCGCGGAGTAGCATCTCGGCGAGGGGCTGGTGCCGCGTTCCGATCGCCGCCCAAGCTCTGCCGATAGGCGCGCTGCTGTCGCAATCCGACAATGCCATGGCCCGGCGGGTCCAATCCGCCGGGCGACCCACATCCTCGCCTTTGGGGTCGACAGCCATGTCGAATGGTTCGAAGGCAACTTCGCCGATCACGGAGGGCGGCCAGCGCGCGAGTTCGGGTCAGAACATCGCGGATGTCGACATTCCCAGCGCCGTCGCCCCGGCGTAGCGCGCCTGTGGCCCGGGCTGAAGCGGATGAAAGCGGGCGCCCTGGATGTCGCGGAAGCGACGCTCCAGCCCGGTCGCGCGATAAAACGACGCGCCACCGGCCAGTTCCATAGCCAGTTCGACCGCCGCGATCGCGTGCCGGGCGACGAGTGTGCGCCCGATCATCACTTCGTTGACGGTGTCCGCGGAGGGGGCGTTTCGGGCCACCGCGTCGAGCATCCAGCGATGCGCGAGTTGCGCGGCCCTCAGCTCCGTGTCCATCCGGCCGGCGAGTGACAGATCGGGCTGCGGCTTGCGCTTGGCGATCTCGACCGCGATGTCACGCGCGCCTTCGGCGACGCCGAGATAGACGGCGTAGATGAGCGGGAAGGCGATTGTCGCGATGATCTGAAACACGGGGTGCCATTCGCCGGCCGTTCGTGAGAAGGCGACGCCGGCGTCGGGGATGAACAGGTTCTCGATCACGACGTCGTTGGAAGCAGTGCCCCGCATACCGAGAGTGCGCCAGGTCTGCTCAATCCGCACTTCCGCAGCCTGCATCGGCACCCCGAAATGGATCACGGAACGGCTGCCGTCCTCGGCCTCGTGGACCGCGCCCGTCATCAGGATGTTGCCGGCCTCCGCGGCGGAGGTGAACAGCTTGCGCGCGGTGACGCGATAGCCACCGTCGACCTTCTCGGCCCTGCCCGAGCCGCCGATCCAGTCGGACCCGCCCGAAGACAGCAGGATCAGCCTTTCCGCAGCGACCCGCTTCAGAAGCGGCTCGACCGCCATGACCTTCTGATGCCGCCAGCGCCACGCAGGGATCGCCACCTGATGCGTATGCATCGAGAAGGCCAGGGCTGTGGACCCGCAGACTGTTGCCAGGACCCGCAGCATCTCGGCCAGTTCCGGTATCTCGGCGCCACCGCCGCCGAGTTCTCGCGGGACACCGGCCTCGACCAGCCCGGCCTGCTTCAGGAGCGCGTAGTTGTCCGCGACGAAAAGATCGTTCTGATCGACGTCGGCAGCGCATTCGGCGAGCCTCGGAGCAAGGCCGCGGGCGATCTCGACGATCCCCGGCGAGGCTTCGCGCTCATCCGCGGAACGTGACGGCGTGATGGTCTTCAAGGCGGGATTGGCAGACATGGCGTCCTCCATCGCTTCGATGCAGCAGGATCGCACGGGCCGAGGCCACCACTCCAGTTCAGGAACTGAACTGGAGTGGTTTGCCGCGACGGCGTTCTGCGATAGCGTGTCGGACGGCAAGACAGTGGGGTTCGCGATGGATGAGCGCGGCGGCTACGGCCAGTTCTGCCCTGTGTCGATGGCTTCGGAAATCCTGTGCAGCCGCTGGACCACGCTCGTGGTGCGCGAGCTGCTCTGCGGCAGCACGCGCTTCAACGATCTCAGGCGCGGCTTGCCGAAAATGTCGCCGGCGCTGTTGTCGAAGCGGCTGAAGCAGTTGCAGCAGGCAGGGGTGGTCACCGTGTCCCGCAAGGCGAGCGGTTCCGTCGAATATGGCCTCTCAGAAGCCGGAGAAGAGCTGCAGCCCTTGATCATGGGGCTGGGCCAGTGGGCACAGCGCTGGATGGAGTCACGGCTGACGCTTAAGAATCTCGACCCCTCTCTGCTCATGTGGGACATGCGCCGCAGCCTCAACGTGAAGGCCCTGCCCGAGCGGCGCTGCACGATACAGTTTCTGTACGTCGAACTTCCGCCCTCGCAACAGAGCTGGTGGCTCGTCGTGGAAGACGGGGTGGTGGACCTGTGCAACTTCGACCCCGGCCACGAATTGGACCTGCTCGTCAAGAGTTCGCTTCGAACGATGACGGCGATCTGGATGGGGCTGACCACCATCAAGAAAGAGGCCGACAACGGTCAGATGCAGGTCGAGGGCGACTTATTGCTGGCCCGGTCGATGCAGGGCTGGCTTGGCCTGAGCGCCTTCGCACAAGAGCCGCGGCGGGTTCAGTAGGTCTTCTGTCGCGTCAACCCGCGGCCAAACGCTTCACCGCCCCCTCGCGCCCGCCGAGCAGGATGCGCTCGTCGACTTGCCTGACGTCGCGCAGGCCGCAGAGCGCCATGGTGACGTCGAGCTCCTTGCGGATGATGTCGAGGCAGCGGGTCACGCCTTCCTCGCCCATGGCGCCGAGGCCGTAGAGGAAGGCGCGGCCGATGAAGGTGCCTTGGGCGCCCAGGGCGAGGGCCTTGATGACGTCCTGGCCCGAGCGGACGCCGCCGTCGAACAGGATTTCGGTGCGTCCGCCGACGGCGTCGACGATGGACGGCAGCGCTTCGATCGAGGAGAGCGCGCCGTCGAGCTGGCGGCCGCCATGGTTGGAGACGATCAGGGCGTCGGCGCCGCTCTGCGCCGCCATCTCGGCATCCTCGGGGTCGAGGATGCCTTTGAGGATCAGCTTGCCGCCCCACTGGTCCTTGATCCGCTTGACGTCGTCCCAGTCGAGCTTCGGGTCGAACTGGTCGGCGGTCCAGGAAGAGAGCGAGGACATGTCGGCGACGCCGGAGACATGGCCGACGATGTTGCCGAAGCTGCGGCGCGGCGTATCCAGCATCTTCAGGCACCAGCGCGGCTTGGTCGCCAAGTTTATCAGATTGGCGAGCGTCGGCTTGGGCGGGGCGGAGAGGCCGTTGCGGATGTCCTTGTGGCGCTGGCCGAGAATCTGGAGATCGAGCGTCAGGACGAGCGCGGTGACGCCGGCCTTCCTGGCGCGCTCGATCAGACGGGCACTGAAG
>DATDBB010000048.1:0-7437 GCA_036525085.1 Allobosea sp. | reverse complement strand
CCTTGTCGATGATCGCAAGATCATCGACATTGTTTCCGATCATGCTCTGAACACAGTTTGACCTTAATCGTCGCGTGCCGGTGGCGTTGTCTGGAGGCTGGATGCGGTTGTGGCGTAGGGCGGCCCGCGCTGTTGTGGGCGGAAGCGGTTGCGCTTTCGCCGCGATGCTCGGTGTCCAGTCTGCCCCGGCATCAGCCTTCGATCTGTCCTCGCTCGACGTCTTCGGATTGTTCACGAAAAAGGACGAGCCCCCCGCTGTCAGCGCGGCGACCTTGCCTTATCGCCTCGACTTCGATCTCGGCGGCGCCGACGACGCCAAGGCCCTGACGCGCACCCTTCAGGACGCCTCGCTGCTCTATCGCCTGCGCCAGGACGCGCCGCCCGACGGCGAAACTTTGGCGCGCCGCATGGCGGCCGATCTCAACCCGCTGGTCGATGCGCTCTGGTCGCAGGGCTACTTCAATGCCGAGGTCGCGCTCGTGGTCGACGGCGTGACGCTGAAGGTCGGCGCCGAGCCCGATGCCAGGCTCGTCCGCGCGCTCGAATCCCACCGCAATCGCGATGCCGTGCCGATTGCCGTCAGGGTCCAGCCCGGCCCGGTCTTCGGCTTGCGCAACATCGCCGTCAGCGAGCGCGGCCTCACCGGCCCGCCCGCCATCGTCAATCCCGAAAAGGTCACGCGGCTGAAGCCCGGTGCTCCCGCGACGTCTTCGGCATTGCGGGCGGCTCAGGCGGCGCTGATCGATAATATGCGCGCCCAGTCCCGCCCGCTCGCCAAGGTGGTCGAGCTGCGCCCGGTCGTCGATCACGCCACGCGCATCATGGACGTGACCTATGTGGTCGAACCCGGCCCGGTCGCCGGCTTCGGCGACGTCACCATCGGCCAGACCGACGAGATTCCGCCCGCGGTCGTGCGCTCCTTCATCTATCTGGAACCGGGCGATCCCTATTCGCCCAAGAGACTGGCCGATACGCGCCGATCCATCGCCACCATCCCCGCTGTCGGCTCGGTCCGCATCCGCGAGGGCGACAGGCTGGACGGCGCCGGCAACCTGCCGATCTTCGTCGACGTCACCGAGCGGCCCAAGCGCCTGCTCGGCTTCTCGGCGCGATATTCGACCATCGATGGCCCGGCCGTGAAGACCTATTGGGAGCATCGCAATCTGTTCGGCGGGGCCGAGCGGCTGCGCCTCGAAGGCGACATCTTCCTCGCCCCGCGCATCGACGGCACCAAGATCACGAAGTTCGACGATTTCGAACGCTCCGATCTCGGCGGCCGTTTCGGCTTCAGCTTCCTTAAGCCCGCGCTCGGCGGCAGCCGCTATGACTGGCTCCTGGACGGCGTCGCGACCCGCCAGCGCGTCGGCACCAACCGCTATGGCGGCTACACGGCGCGCTATGCCAACGTCACCACCGCGATCCAGCGCCGCTTCAGCGACACCTTTTCGATTTCAGCCGGCCTGGAGGTCGAGAAGGGCCAGACCAGCGATGTGCTCGGCCAGGTCGACTATACGCTCGTCGGCATCCCGCTTTCGCTGAAATATGATTCGACCGACAGCCTGCTCGATGCGACCCGCGGCTTCCGCGCCACGGCCTCCGTCGCGCCCTATCCGACCTTCCTCGGCTCGACCGTCGGCATCGTCCAGGCCAAGGGAGCATTCTCCGCCTATTACGCGCTCGACGAGGACGCCCGCTATGTGCTCGCCGGCCGGATCGGCCTGGGCTCGATCTCGGGCGCGAGCCTCGACGAGATCCCGGCGACGCGGCGCTTCTATGCCGGCGGCGGCGGCTCGGTTCGCGGCTACGCCTATCGCACGCTCGCGCCGCTCGGGCCGATGAACCAGCTCATCGGCGGCCGCAGCCTGTTCGAGGCCTCGGTCGAGGCACGCATCAAGATAACCGACACCATCGGCATCGTGCCCTTCTTCGATGCCGGCACCGCCTTCGAAGGCAGCCTTCCCGACTTCAAGCAGCGGCTCCAGATGGCCGCCGGTCTCGGCCTGCGCTACTACACTGCGATCGGGCCGATCCGCGTCGATGTCGCCGCCCCGCTCAACCCGCGCAAGGGCGACAAGCCGGTCGCGCTCTATGTCAGCATCGGGCAGGCCTTCTGATGCGGACGTTTCTTACAGGCATGGTCCAGGGCACAGCCCTCATCCTGAGGAATGGGCTGAACCACTCCGTCATCCCGGGCGACCGCAGGGAGACCCGGGATCCATGCCTGAGCCTCACCGATAATCGTTCCGGCATGGATCCCGGGTCTGCGCTTCGCTCCGCCCGGGATGACGGCGTGTTTGGTTGAACTCAGGCGTGGCGCAGGCGCTTGTTGAGCCGGCGGGCGAGATGGTCGCCGATGGTCTGGACGGTCTGGACCAGCACGATCAGGACGGCGACGACGGCGGCCATCACCTCGGGCATGAAGCGCTGGTAGCCATAGCGGATGCCGAGATCGCCGAGCCCGCCGCCGCCCACCGCGCCGACCATGGCGGAGAAGCCGATCAGGCTGACGATGGCGAGCGTGAGACCCAGTGCGATGGCGGGAAGCGCCTCCGGCACCAGCACCTTGCGCACGATCTGCAAGGGCGTCGCGCCCATCGAGCGGGCGGCCTCGACCAGGCCCTGATCGACCTCGCGGATGGCGCCCTCGATCAGCCGGGCGATGAAGGGGGTGGCCGCCACGGTCAGCGGCACGATCGCGGCATTGGTGCCGATCGAGGTGCCTGCGATCAGCCGGGTGAAGGGGATGATCGCGACGACCAGGATGATGAAGGGCGTCGAGCGCGTGGCGTTGACCAGCGTGCCGAGCACCGCATTGGTGAACGGCGCCGCGAAGAGTTCGCCGCGCTTGCTGGTGGCGAGGAAGACGCCGAGCGGCAGGCCGAGAACCGTGCCGAGGCCGGCGGCGACCGCGACCATCTGCAGCGTGTCGAGCGTGGCCTGAACGATCAGGGCTGCGATCTGCGGCGAGATGATCTCAGGAAACATGGCCGATGACCTCCGCCTTGAGTTCGAGGCTGTTGAGCGCGCCGAGCACGGCGGCGAGTTCCGGCTCCCTTGTCGGCACCGAGACCAAGAGGCTGCCGAAAGGCTTGCCGGCGATGGCGTCGATGCGCCCGGCGAGGATGTTGACGTCGACACCGATGGTCGAGCTAAGCCGGCTGATGACGGGCGCCGTCGCGTTCTCGCCGGTGAAGGTGATGCGCAGCACGGTGTCGTCGCCGGGCAGTGCTTGCGCCCGGATACGCCCAGCGAGGTAGGTCGGCAATTCGACGCCGGTGACCGCCTCGACGAAGCGCGCCGTGGTCGGGTGCTGCGGGCGCGTCAGCACGGAGAAGACATCGCCCTCCTCGACGATGGTGCCGTCCTCGATCACCGCGACACGGTCGCAGATCTCCTTGATGACGGGGATCTCGTGGGTGATCAGCAGGATGGTGATGCCGAGATCGCGATTGACCTGCTTCAGCAGGGCCAGGATCGATTGCGTCGTCTCGGGATCGAGCGCCGAGGTCGCCTCGTCGCAGAGCAGAACCTTTGGATCGGTGGCGAGCGCACGGGCGATGCCGACGCGCTGCTTCTGGCCGCCGGAAAGCTCGGCGGGATAGCGCCCGCGCTTGTCGGCGAGGCCGACCAGATCGAGCAGGCGCGCGACGCGCTCCTCGATCTCCGGCTTTGGCGTGCCCGCGATCTCGAGCGGCAGGGCGACATTGTCGAAGACGGTGCGCGAGGACAGCAGGTTGAAGTGCTGGAAGATCATGCCCGTCGTGCGGCGGCGGGTGCGCCAGCCGGCCTCGGTCAGCCCGGTGACGTCCTCGCCGTCGATCAGGAGCCGCCCCGAGGTGGCACGCTCCAGCCCGTTGACGAGGCGGATCAGGGTCGACTTGCCGGCGCCGGAGCGGCCGATGACGCCGACGATGGCGCCCTTGGGCACATCGAGGTCGATGCCCGACAGCGCCGCGACGGCGCCCTGCGCGCCACGGCCGGCATAGGTCTTCCCGATCCGCTCGAAGCGGATGATCGGAGGAGTGGGATCCGGCACGGGGCCGGCGCCGACGCTGAACACGTCGGGCTTCACGGGGGCGTTCATCATGACCTCAGAAATGGCTGTAACCAGGCCGGCTTTGGCGACCGTTCGGCGAGCTGGGCATCGGCGCTCCTAGGAGGCCAGCCGCATCGCGTGGCCGCGACGGGGAGAAGCCAGTTGCCGGGCCGCGAGTTCAGCGGCACCCGGCGTGGCGAAGCGGTGCCCCTCGATCGCGTTGAAAGCGGAGGAGGCGGCGATGAAGGTGAAATAGCGCTCGTCACCGCGCCGGCTGACGAGCCCCACCTGAGTCTCGCCGATTTCGATGACATAGGCCTGCTGGGTGCGCCTGGGCAGGCCCAATTCGGGCCAACCGGCGTCGGAGTGGAAGGAATTCATGGCTGGGCTCCCGCCGCATCTGCGGCGCTCGTGGACATCTGATATGGCTGGATTGAAAAGCCGCGCAGGCGCAGCGCTCAGGGCAGGATCAGAGTCGACAACAACAGCCGTCGCGGAAGGGACGCGGGTGTCTTTGACGCGGGATCGCACCGATCATGTTCGTCTCCTATCGAATGGAGCCCACGACCGCGTCGTGGCGCTTTAGCGTTTGGTGACGCGGCGCAAGCTGCTCGCTCAAATCCCCGCGGCCTTTCGGCAAGACCGAATGACAGCTTGCAATCTGGCGAGATCCGTCCTGTTTGTCAACTCGATCGTTCTTTTAAAGAAACGCACTCAAGGAGGCTGGCCTGCCCGGAGCGACGGATTCCCGAGAAGAATATTCTCCGCTCGGCGCGATACCGCCTGCGACGGCGCCGCCGCTTGACGCTGCTCGGTACTCCGGGCCATCTGCGCCAATGACGGCCGAGATGCCTTTCCTGGGAGGCCTGCGCCGCTCCGCGCTCGGAGCCTGGCTGGCGGTCGTCTATGCGCTGGCTGTCCTCGCCTCCGGGCTGGCGCCTTCACCCGCCTCCGCCCTGACCCCGCTCGACGGCGCCCTGCTCTGCTCGGGGCTGACCCCGCCGGGGCAGGACGCGCCCGAGCCGGCGGGGGAACCGGTTCATTGCAAGGGTTGCCCGCTCAACCCGGTTCTCGCCGGACCGGGACAGCCTGTCGGGATCGCCATCTTCAGGACCGGCGTTGCCGACGCGATCGGGCACCTGCCCGGCTTTGCCGAGGTGCCGGCGGCCACCCCCGGTCTGCCGCAATCGCGCGCGCCCCCCATAGCCGACACCCGGCTGGTTTGACCTTCACGATGCTCAGGCAAGAGCGCGCGGCGTCGGCCGCCGCGCGGCCTGCACGCCTTCAGGCGCTTCGATGCGCCCTTCCGATCAGGATATCGACATGACCAAAACCATTCTCGCCGCCCTTGCGCTTTCCCTGGCGCTCGGCGGAACCGCCCTCGCCCATGACTACAAGGCAGGCCCCCTCAGGATCGAGCATCCCTGGAGCCGCGCCACGCCCGGCGGTGCCAAGGTCGGCGGCGGCTATCTCGTCATCGAGAACACCGGAGCGACCGCCGACCGGCTGGTCTCGGTCTCGGCGCCTTCGATCGCCGGGCGCTCCGAAATCCACGAGATGGCCGTGACCAACGGTGTGATGACGATGCGGCCGCTCGACGCCGGCATCGCCATCGCCCCCGGCAGCAAGGTCGCGTTCAAGCCCGGCGGCTACCACATCATGTTCATGGAGCTGAAGCAGCCGCTCAAGCAGGGCGACAGCATCAAGGGCAGCCTGACCTTCGAGAAGGCCGGCTCCGTCGAGGTCGAGTTCAAGGTCGAGGCCGTCGGCGCCCGCGGCAGCACCGACCAGGGGGCCCATAAGGGGCATTGAGGGCACTCAGTTGGCGCCGGAACCTCGGGGAACCCCTCTCCTGTAAGGAGAGGGGCAGGGGTTAGGTGTCGGCCCCTCGACCAGCAGAGCGCTTGCCTGACAGCGAAACGGCGGTGAGGTCACGGTTAATCGTCCAGCGGCCGACCCCTCACCCTGCCCTCTCCCTACGGGAGAGGGTTCCCCGCGCCCCGATCGGCAAAGTCACTGACCTTCAGACCTTCGCGCGCGCGTCGATCTTCGCCACGCGGCCCAGCAGATAATCGACCTCGGCCCTTGCCGCAGCACTGATCGCCGAGCCCGGCTTGCGCTGGGCGTCGCTCTTCAGGATGCCGCGCTTCATCAGGGTGTATTTGCGCACGGCGAGACCGACGCCCTGCTGCTGCTCGTAGCGCATCAGCGGCAGATGTGCGTCGAAGATGTCATGGGCCTCATCGCGCTTGCCGGCCTTCTGCAGCTTGACCACATCGATCAGCAATTCGGGGAAGGCATAGCCGGTCATCGCGCCGTCGGCGCCGCGTTCCATCTCGAAATCGAGGAAGAGCCCGCCATTGCCGGTCAGGATCGAGATCGGCCGCAAGCTACCGTCTCCCTGAAACTTGCGCAGGGTCGAGATCTTCTCCAGCCCCGGCCAGTCCTCGTGCTTCAGCATCACACAGGAGGGGTTGTCGGTGACGATCTTGCGGATCACCGCCGGCGTCATGACGACGGAGAGCGTCAGCGGATAGTCCTGGATCACGAAGGGGATGTCGGTCCCGATCGCCTCGACGGCCTGGGCGTAATAGCCGGTGATCTGGTCGTCGGTCCGCAGGGAGGGCGGCGGCGCGATCATCACGGCGGCGGCACCAAGCTCCATCGACTGGCGGGCGAGCGAGCGCATGGCGGCGAAGCCCGGCGCCGAGACGCCGACGATCACCGGCTTGCCGGGCATGCCGGCGACGGCGCGCTTGACGATGCCGAGTGATTCCTCGGGCTCGAGCTTGGGCGCCTCGCCCATGATGCCGAGCACGGTCGTGCCGTCCGAGCCGATCTCGTCATAGAAGGCAAACAGCTTCTCGGTGGAGGCCCAGTCGAGCGTGCCGTCCGGATTGAACGGCGTCGGCGCGATCGGGAAGACGCCGGAGGCGTCGGGAGTGAGGGTCATGGTCGTGGCCTTGGGCTGGAATAGCTTTTGGAATTGACGTCGACGACACCCTCGCCGTCATCCCGGACGCAGCGAAGCCGCACTGATCCGGGATGACGGCGGAGGTTCATGCGACTCAAACGATGCGGGTGCGGACGGTGCCGACGCCAGCGATTTCGCCTTCGAGCACGTCGCCCGAGACGACGGCAGCGACGCCCTCGGGCGTGCCGGTGAAGATCAGGTCGCCCGGCGCCAACGCGACCAGCCCCGAGAGATAGGCGATCGTCTCGGGCACGTTCCAGATCTGCTTAGCGAGGTCCGAGCTCTGGCGCGGCACGCCGTTGACGACGAGTTCGATCTTGCCGGCGCTGGGATGCCCGATATGGCTGGCATGCGCGATCTCGCCGATCGGCCCCGAGAAATCGAAGCCCTTGGCCATGTCCCAGGGCTTTCCGCCCTTCTTGGCGGC
>DATDBB010000047.1:0-5120 GCA_036525085.1 Allobosea sp. | reverse complement strand
AGGTGTTGATGATGCGCCCGCCCGGATGCAGGTCGCTCGAATCCAGCATGGCGGTGAGCTTGTAGCCGAAGGAGAATTCGCGACCGGGCTCGAGCGGCGTCTTCGGCGCCCAGAGCGCGACGATGTTGTCGTTGGTCTCGTCGGTCGTCGGCATCTCGATCAGCTCGACCACCCCCTCGCCCCAATCGCCCTGCGGCTCGATCCAGTAGGAAGGGCGCAGCTCGTAGCTCAGGTCGAGGTCCTGATAATGCTCGAAGACGCGGTCGCGCTGCATCAGCCCGAAGCCCCGGACGTTGCGCTCGACGAAGGAGGACGCCGCCTGCTGGCGCGGATTGCGCAGCGGCCGCCAGATCCACTCACCAGTGCCGGAATGGATCATCAACCCGTCGGAAT
Source organism: Allobosea sp. (assembly GCA_036525085.1). GTDB lineage: Bacteria > Pseudomonadota > Alphaproteobacteria > Rhizobiales > Beijerinckiaceae > Allobosea. Next base: position 4,727 of record DATDBB010000047.1, on the reverse strand, counting down.
CATGCAGCTCGGTGCGGAAATCATCATGGAAGCGGCGATCGTTCTCGCCGGTGAAGAACATCGAGGTCAGCGGCGCGAGGCCGAGCTTCTCGATCGTCTTGCGCGGGAACAACGTCGCCCCGACATCCACCACCGCATCCACATCCGGGTAGATGTGGAAGCGATAGGCGCCGGTGACCGACGCCGAATCGAGCAGCGCATAGACCGTGACGCGCTCCGCATTCGGCTGCGGCGCCTCGACCCAGAACTCCCGGAACATCGGGAACTCCTCGCCGCCCGGCACCCCGGCCCCGATCGCAAGCCCGCGCGCCGACAGGCCGTAACGCTGCTCGCGGCCGAGCACGCGGAAATAGCTGGCGCCGATGAAGGAGATCAGCTCGTCATAGACGCGCGGATCGTTGAGCGGATAGTGCAGCCGGAAACCGGCGAAGCCGAGATTGACCGGCAGGGGCTTGTCGAACTTCACGCGGCCATAATCGAACAGGTTCGCGGAATAGGGCACCGGAGTCGCCACGCCGTCGCGGATGACATTGACCACGACGGGGCGTGTGAACAGGAAGCCCGGATGGAACATCTGCATCCGGAACGGCGAACCGTTCTGCGCGAGAAGTGAGCGCTCCGGCCGGAAGCGGATGTCCCGCCAGGAATCGAAATCGAGTCGGGACAGCGGTTCGGGCAGGCTCGGGCCGGCATCATAGGGCACGGAGGCGATCTCGCGGGCGCGGCGCACCACCTCCTCGAAACCGAAGCGGGGCTGCGGCGGCTCGGGCGCCGGATCCGGCCGCGCCGCGGGCTGCTGCGCCAGCAGGACGGACGGAGTCGTCGAGAGGCTGAGCGCGGCTGAAAGCCCCGCGAGGACACGGCGGCGATTGGTAAAGGTCATGGTGGGTCCGTGGTCTCGTCGCGCCGCCGCGGGGCGGTCCATCAAAAGCTTGCCTGCCAGTGACTTAGGCGAGGAATTGGGGCCGGTCTAGGGCGGCGGCGCGGCGCGATTCGACGCGGCCCGCTCCGTGGTGGTCAGAGACGGCCCGAAGCAGCGAAAACGGCCAGACCACCGGCGATCTCGGCCGGTTCGATATCGCCGAGAATGGCGGACTGGACGACGAAGCCGAGAACGGCCGCGAGCAGCGCCTTGGCGGCATCCTTGCGGGACACCGTCGCATCGAAGCGCCCAGCCTGCACCGCCCGCTCCAGCACAGCCTCGATCTGGTCGCGAACGGCGAGATAGTAGCCCCGCATCGTCGCACGCAGCCCCTCATTGCGCTGCGCCTCGCTCCAGCCGAGCAGCGCGATGCGCTTGAGGTCGTAGCCATCACGCGCCGTGAAGCGCGCGATGGTCGTGGTGATCTGGCGCAGCAATTCGGCCGGCGCCGGCGGCGGCTGCGCATCCAGCAGCGGCTGCATCAGCGCCCGCAAGCCCGACAACGAACTGGTCACCGCCGCCAGGATCAGCTCGTCCTTGCTCGGATAGTACGAATAGACCGCACCCGCCGAGAGACCAGACGCCCGGATGATGTCGTCCATCGTGGTGGCATGGAGCCCCTCCCTCTGGAAGCAGGACCAGGCGGCCTCGAGGATCTGGGCCCGGCGGGCCGCGCGCTTCTCGTCGGAAATTTTCGGCATGGCCTCGAAATAAAACGAGCGCTCCCTCTTTACAAGTTACGCCGCCCTAAAATAAAAAACGAATGACCGTTCTTTTATAAGAGGCAAGCGATGATCAAGGTGACGGCGATCGAGACCGGCAAGGCCCGGATGAAGACGGCGCAGCGCACCGGCCGCGAAGGTCGCGGCGGCATCGGCCGGAAGATCGACATCTTCCGTGATTCCAACTGGGTCGAGCCGCTGCCGATCCTCTGTTTCCTGATCGAGCATCCGGAAGGACGCTTCCTGGTCGACACCGGGGACACCTGGCGCAATTCCGTGCCAGGCTACCTGCCGGGCTGGAATCCCTTCTACAGGCAGGTACAGATCCGCGTGGCGCCTCATGAGGAGGTCGGGTCCCGCCTGCTGGCGCTGGGGCTCGATCCTGCGACCGATATCGGCACAGTCATCCTGACGCATTTCCACCACGACCATACGGGCGGGCTCGACCATTTCCCGCGCAGCCGCATCGTGGGCCCGCGTGCCAACTATGCAATCTCAACCGGTCTGCGTGGTATGATGACCGGTTGCCTGCCGCAGCGTTGGCCGATCTGGCTGAAGCCCGATCTCGTCGAGTTGGACGGACCCGCAGTCGGTCCCTTCCCGGCCTCGCACAGGATCACCAGGGACGGCCGAATCCTGCTGGTACCGACGCCCGGGCATGTCGATGGGCATGTCTCGGTGATCGTCCGTGGAGAGGGTGTCACCTGGTTCCTCGCCGGCGACGCAACCTATTCTCAGGCCAATCTCCTCGCCGGCCGGACAGACGGCGTCACCAACGCCCCCGCGACTGCGCTCGCGACGCTGCAGGCGATCCGTGAATTCGCCACGCAGGAGCCGACGATCCTGCTGCCCGCGCATGACCCGGAAGGCCCGGCACGGCTCACGGCCAGAGCCATCCTGGCCTGACACCATTCCCCTCGCCAGCCATGCAAGGTGCGCCATGAAGTCCGATCGCTTCATCCGGATGCCGCAGACGGCCTGGATCTATCCGTCGCTCGCGGCGCTGTTCTACATCGTCGCATCGTCGCTCGGCTTCTCCGAAGGGCTGGCGCCGGGCGTCATCGGCATCGTGCTGGCGGTACTTTTGATTCCCGTGCTGTTCGGCGCGATCTTCGCCGCCGTCTATCATGCCGAGGTCATCGCCCACCGGACCGGCGAACCCTATGGCACGCTGATCCTCACCGCCGCCGTGACCGTCATCGAGGTCGCGCTGATCGCCTCCGTCATGGTGTCGGGCGCCGAAAGCGGGCCGACACTGGCGCGCGACACCGTCTATGCGGTGGTGATGACTGTCTGTGCGGGGCTCGCCGGCATCTGCATCCTCGTGGGCGGGCTGCGCTATCGCGAACAGAGTTTTCGCGTCCCCGGCGCCAGCGCCTACCTGACGGTGCTGATGGTGCTGGCGACGCTGACGCTGATCCTGCCGAACTACACGCAGCAAAGTGCGGGCCCGAGCTACTCATCAGCCCAACTCGTCTTCGTCGCCGTCGCGACTCTGTTGCTCTACGGCGCCTTCCTCTACATCCAGACCGTGCGACACCGCGATTATTTCATCGTGCCGGCCGCACATCACGACTGGCATTTCGAACCCTCGCCGAAGCGGCTGGCGATCAGCGGCGCGCTGCTGCTGCTGGCGCTGGTCGTCGTGGTGATGCTGTCGAAGAAATTCGCAGTCATCGTCGAGCTCGGTCGGGTCGCGATCGGCGCGCCACCGCAGGCCACAGGACTGGTTGTCGCCATGCTGATCCTGCTGCCGGAAGGCATCGCCGCAGTGCAGGCCGCCCGTAGCGACGCACTCCAGAAGGCCCTCAATCTCGCGCTGGGCTCCGCGCTCGCCACCATCGGCATGACCTTCCCGGCAGTGGCGATCGTCACGTTGCATCTCGGCAAGCCGCTGACGCTCGGCCTTGAGCCTTCAGGCATGATTCTGCTGGCTCTGACCATGCTGGTCAGCACACTGACCTTCGCGACCGGACGGACCCATGTGCTGCACGGCCTGGTGCATCTGGTGATCTTCGCGACCTTCCTCTTCCTGAGCTTCCAGCCTTGACGGGCATCAACCCCGGCGGCTTCGTAATTTTGCCCTGTGGCTCAGAAAACACTTGAACGCGGGGTCCATCGTCCGTATATCGCGTTCACCCAATTCGCACGTGCCTGTGGCCGCGTGCCGATCGGTGGGCATCCGGACAAGAGGCCGGACAGCCGCCAGGAGTTGGAGGACGGATGGAGGGGGATGGACATCCCCTCAAATCACGCCTCCCGGTTCCTCCCAAGGGAACTGTTCTCCGAACAGCGATCGGCAGCCGGAGGCGAAACCGGCGAACCCCGAATCTCCACGGGGGACGCAGCTTAAAGCAACGACGGAACGGGCTTTTTTTGGTCTCGCTGGTCCTCCAAAGACCAGCACCGAAGAGGCTTGTCCTTCATTGCCGGGCGTGCGGGGTCTCCCCAAGCGACGGTTACCAGGGTCCGGACGTTTCGTTCGGTGACCCGCGGCGTTTCCAACGCGCCGTGGATCGCCAGAGCGACTCAAGCCGGCTTCACGTCGCATCGGCGCCGCTTGCGCCGGAGGGAGTCGCGTCTCATGACCGAGCGCATCCGTGAGTTCCTTCGTTCCCGTCGCGAGGACGGTCCCTGCGTCGTCATCGACCTCGATGTCGTCAGAGACAACTATCGTGCCTTCTCCCGGGCGCTGCCGGACACCCGCGTCTTCTACGCGGTGAAGGCGAACCCGGCGCCGGAGGTGCTCGCCCTGCTCGCCAAGCTCGGCTCCTGCTTCGATTGCGCCTCGGTCGTCGAGATCGAACTCGCTCTCGCCGCCGGCGCCACGGCCGATCGCATCTCCTTCGGCAACACCATCAAGAAGGAGCGTGACGTCGCCCGCGCCATGGAGCTCGGCGTGCGCCTCTTCGCGGTCGATTGCACGGCGGAGGTCGAGAAGATCGCCCGTTCGGCCGACAAGACCGGCGTCAAGGACGCGCGCATCTTCTGCCGCATCCTCTGCGACGGCGCCGGCGCCGACTGGCCGCTTTCGCGCAAGTTCGGCTGCGTGCCCGAAATGGCCGCGGACGTGCTCGAGCACG
>DATDBB010000046.1:0-2457 GCA_036525085.1 Allobosea sp. | reverse complement strand
CACCGGCCGCTTGCCCGTCGTCGAGACGTAGAAGGCGGCCTGCAGTATCTTGGTTGGTGCGATCATCTCTTATCCTTATCTTGTGAGGTACACCTTATAAGGTCGCAGATCAAGCTATTTTGCTGGACGTTGCCGCGAGGGTGTGCAGGGCGGTGACAAAACCATCCATTGAAGCGCCGCCTTTTGTGGTGGCGCGGGCGGCGTAAAAGTCGGCCACTGGATAGGCTGATCCCTTTTGGGGTTGGCGGGGATGTTCGCTGTGGAGGTGTACGCGGCGGTACGTGATTTTGTGTTCAATCAGGGGAAGAGCCGTCGCGAGGCGGCGCGTGTTTTTGGTCTGAGCCGCGAGACGATCGCGAAGATGTGCCGGTTCTCGCTGCCGCCGGGCTACACGCGAACGAAGCCTGCCGAGAAGCCGAAGCTGGGTCCTTTGCTCCCGGTGATCGACGCGATCCTGGAGGCGGACAAGAGCGCGCCGGTGAAGCAGCTCCACACGGCCAAGCGGATCTTCGAGCGTCTTCGCGATGAGCACGGTTTTGCCGGCGGCTACACGGTGGTGAAGGATTATGTACGGATCGGCCGGGCTCGTGGGCGCGAGACCTTTGTGCCGCTGGCCCATCCGCCCGGGCACGCCCAGGTCGATTTCGGCGAGGCGATCGCGGTGATCGGCGGGGTTCGGCAGAAGATCCATTTCTTCTGCATGGACCTGCCGCAGTCGGACGCCTGCTTCGTGAAGGCCTATCCGCGGGAGACGACGGAAGCGTTCCTGGACGGTCACGTCTCGGCGTTCGGCTTCTTCGCTGGAGTGCCACTGTCGATCCTCTACGACAACACGCGCATCGCGGTGGCCAAGATCTGCGGCGACGGCAAGCGCGAGCGAACCCGTGCCTTCACCGAACTGATCAGCCATTATCTGTTCCGGGACCGGTTCGGCCGTCCCGGCAAGGGCAACGACAAGGGCAAGGTCGAGGGGCTGGTCAAGTACGCGCGCTCGAACTTCATGACGCCGATCCCGGTGGCGGCGAGCTTCGAGGCGCTGAACGCCAGACTGGCCGAGCGCTGCCGCCTCCGGCAGGGCGAACGCGCCGGACGGCATGCACAAACGATCGGCGAACGGCTCATTGCCGACCTGGCAGCGGTGCGCGACCTGCCGGCGGTGCCGCTGGAACCGTGCGAGAAGCGCGGTGGACGGGTCTCGTCGACGGCGCTGGTCCGCTACCGTTCCAATGACTACTCGGTGCCGACGGCTTATGGCTTCCAGGACGTCGTGGTGAAGGGCTTCGTTGATGCGGTCGTGATCCTGTGCCGCGGGACCGAGATTGCCCGTCACCCGCGCTGCTATGGCGAGGGCGTGTTCGTCTCCAATCCGCTGCATTATCTCGCCCTGATCGAGACCAAGCCCAATGCACTCGACCAGGCGGCGGCCCTGCAGGGCTGGGATCTGCCCGAGGCCTTCCAGCACCTGCGCCATCTGCTGGAGGCGCGGATGGGCAACCGTGGCAAGCGCGAGTTCATCCAGGTCTTGCGGCTGCTGGAGGCGATGCCGCTTGAGGTCGTGAGCGTCGCCGTGACCGAGGCGATCCGGATCGGCGCCATCGGCTTCGACGCGGTCAAGCTGATCGCACTGGCTCGGATCGAGCGCAGGCCCGCCCGTCTCGACCTGTCGGCCTATCCCCACCTGCCGCGGACGACGGTCAGGACGACCTCGGCTGCAGACTATGCCGTGCTCCTGCCGGAAGAGGTGGCATGACCGGCAACAGCAGCGATACGATGCCTGCGGGAACGACCAGCGGCACGCCGCAGGTCCTGCTGGCGCATCATCTCAAGCAGCTGAAGCTGCCGACGGTGCTGCGCGAGTACGACAAGGTGGCCCGCGAATGCGCGCGTGATGGCGTCGATCATCCCCGCTATCTGCTGCGCCTGATCGAGCTCGAACTCATCGATCGCGAGCGCCGCACTGTCGAGCGGCGCATCCGGGCAGCGCGGTTCCCGGCGGTGAAGAGCTTCGACACCTTCGACTTCGCCGCCATCCCCGGCCTCAACAAGATGCTCGTCCTGGAGCTGGCGCGCTGTGGCTACATCCTGCGCCGGGAGAACATCATCGCGCTTGGCAACAGCGGCACCGGCAAGACCCATGTCGCGCTCGCGCTTGGCTTGGCGGCTTGCCAGAAGGGCTTCTCCGTCACGTTCACGACGGCGGCCTGGCTGGTCAACCAGCTCCTCGAGGCCCGCGACGAGAAGCGCTTGCTAAGGCTTCAGCGGGATCTGCAGGCGGTCAAGCTGCTCATCGTCGACGAACTCGGCTACGTGCCCTTGTCGCCAACCGGTGCCGAACTCCTCTTCGAGACGTTCTCGCAGCGCTACGAGCGCGGCTCGACCATCGTTACCTCGAACCTGCCCTTCGAGGACTGGACCTCAGTCCTGGGATCGCAGCGGCTGACCGGCGCGCTGCTCGAC
>DATDBB010000045.1:0-2364 GCA_036525085.1 Allobosea sp. | reverse complement strand
AGCTAGGGTGTTGCGATGGGCAAGCACTATGGGCACTTCAGCCTTGAAGAGCGCTGCACGATTGCCCGTCTTCAGCAAGCCGGGCAATCGATCCGCCAGATCGCGACAGCTCTGGATCGCTCGCCATCGAGCATCTCTCGCGAGCTGAAGCGCAACCAGGGCCGCCAGGTCGGCTACAAGCCGGCCTATGCCGAGGAGCAGGCGACGGCCCGCCGCTGGAAGGGCTCGCGCCTGGAACGCGATGCCGAGCTGCGCGACCTCGTCCTCGATGGCCTGCGGCGCGGCTGGTCGCCCGAGCAGGTCGCTGGCTGGCTCGAGCGCCACAAGGTTCCAACCGCCGTCAGCTACGAGACCATCTACCGCTTCATCTACGCCCAGATCCGCCGCACCAACGACGGGGCTTGGCGCAACTACCTGCCCAGGGCCAAGTACAAGCGCGGCCGGCGCGCCAAGCGCGGCTCCCCCGCCAGCTTCATCAAAGACCGTATTCCCATTGCCCTGCGCCCTGAGGCCGTCCAACAGCGCCGGACCTACGGCCATTGGGAAGCCGATCTCATGCTCTTCGCCGCGCCCGGCCAGGTCATCCTGGTGGCCCACGAACGCAAGTCCCGCCTCCTGCTGTTGGCCAAGCAACCCAGCAAGGCTGCCCATCCGGCCGCCGATCAGCTCATCGCCTGGTTCCAGACCCTCGACCGGCGGCTGCGCAAGACCATCACCTTCGACAACGGCACCGAGTTCGCCCAGCATCACATCCTGGCCGACGAACTCGGCATCCGGACCTTCTTCTGTGACCCTCACAGCCCTTGGCAAAAGGGCGCCATCGAAAACGCCATCGGACGACTGCGCAGACCCTTGCCGCGCAGCACCAACCTCAACACCGTCGACGATCAGCTTCTCGAAGCCTGCGTCGCCGCCTATAACGACACGCCGAGAAAGTGCCTCCGCTTCAGGTCTCCCGCCGAGGTCTTCCTCAAACTGTTGCACTTCAAATGTGAATCCACACCCTCGCTGCGCTCGGGATGACAACGGGACCTGGTGCTCAGCTCGTCGCCGCCTTCTGCTCCTCGCGCTTCTGCAGCGACATGCCCTGCACGACCTTCTTCATGTCGTAAGGCTCCTCGACCGGGGTCTCGGCATCCCACATGCTGCGTTCGATCTCGAGGAAGTTGCCGAGATAGACGTGGATCGCCGCACTGATCCTGCCGAGCGGATTGACCACCGAGTGGACGATGTCATGGCCCAGGATGGTGACGTCGCCCGTGCCCAGCGCCTCGCCGCCGGCCGCCTCGATCTGGAACTTCGCGGGGTTGGCGACGCGGCGCCAGAAGATGTTGTCCTCGCGTCCGGTGTACATGCCGATCAGCGCCGGCATGCGATGGTCGTGCGGCAGGGCGATCTGGCGCGGCGCCCACAGGAGGTTCAGCACGGTGAGGTCGGCAGACCTGTGCAGCACCTGGACTCCCGCCTTGTCCGGCTCGCCGATCGCGCGCATCAGCGCGGCGGGGTCGGAGACGGCGCGCGCCACGACCTCCTTCATGGGCTGCCGCGACTTCTCGGGAAGCGTGGCGCGAAGATCGGCGATGAACTGGTCGAGGTCGAACATGGCCACGATCTTACCTCACTGAAGCGCCGCCCCGAAATGGCTGCCCATCGCCCTCCGGCCTGAATCGGTCAGCCGCACGGTGCGGCTGCGGCGGAGCTTCTCGGCCCAGCCGCGGCTGAAGAAGGTGTCGGCGATGGCCGCCCCCAGCGCGCCCGAGATGTGCGGCCGCCGCTCGCTCCAGTCCAGGCACTGGCGCGCGAAGTGGCGGCTGCCGGCGCGGCGCGCGCCTGGCACGTCGACGCCGATCCTCTGGCAGAACAGCTCGCCGGTGTCGGTGAGCTTCCAGTCGCGCGGGCCCTTGGGCTCGATATGGCCGGCCTTGGTCAGCGCATCGGTGACGGCGATGCCGACCTGTCCCGCCAGGTGGTCGTAGCAGGTGCGGCAGAAGCGCAGATCGGGATCGCGCCGCCAGGCGGCATGCAGGGAGGCCGGCGTCGCGCGCGTGCCGGCGAGCGCCATCAAGGATTCGATGGCGTGCGCCACGTCGGACGAGGCCAGCCGGTAGAAACGATTGCGGCCCTGGGCGCGGGCTGCCAGCAGGTTGGCCTCGACCATGCGGGAAAGATGTCCGCTCGCGGTCTGGGCGGTGACGCCGGCGGTGAGCGCGAGCTCGGACGCGGTATGGGCGCGGCCGTCCATCAGCAGCGACAGCATGGCGGCGCGCGCCGGGTCGCCCATCAGGGCGGCGACTTCGGACAGGGCGTTGACGGTGATCATGGCCGGAATTTAAGCCCGCGCGAGGCCGGTCGCCACGGTCAATG
>DATDBB010000044.1:0-3087 GCA_036525085.1 Allobosea sp. | reverse complement strand
TGCGCTACTGCCTAGGCCGGGCCCGGGCGGTGGAGACGGAATTGCTGCGTGAGTTTGCGAAGCGGACGGAGATGCAGATTCGCGCCCGTCTGCCCGACGCCGTGAGGCGAACCTACAGGCTCGCACGCTCGCTCGGGCCGGTGGACCCGATCGCGGCTGTCCCCGCCGATCTGCTGGAGGATTGCCGGTTCTGCAGTTCGCGCGAGGCGATGCTGCCACTCCTGCCGCAAGGCGGCGTCGTCGCCGAGCTCGGCACCTATCGCGGCGATTTCGCCCGCAGCATCATGCGCCTGAACCGTCCAAGCGCGCTGCATCTGATCGATATCGACTATTCGCAGTTCAACGGCGAGGGACTCGGCGGCGCCGCGATCACCCGCCATGTCGGCTACACCCATGAGGCGATCGCGGCATTCCCCGACGACCATTTCGACTGGGTCTATATCGACGCCGACCACTCCCATGCCGGCTGCCTGAGGGATGCGCAGGCTGCGGCTGCGAAAGTGAAGCCCGGCGGCTACGTCGTCTTCAACGACTTTGCCCATATCGATCCCTGGCTCGGGCGCTATGGCGTCCAGAGGGCGGCGGCCGACTTCGCCATCGCCCATCGCTGGCCGATGGCGTTCTTCTGCTACCAGCCCGCCGGTCTCTACGACGTGGCGTTCCGCCGGCCGGCCGCCTGATCGGCGCCGCCATCGGGGCCGCGCTTCAGCAGGAACACCGCCTGCGCGCCGAACAGGTTCCAGAACCACCAGGGCGCGCTGACGCCGACGCGCCCGCCGGCCGCGTCGAGCGCGACCGCGCGCTCCTTCACCGCGCCGATCGTGTCGCAGAGCGTCACGAAATCGCGGATCGTGCAGAAATGGATGTTGGGCGTGTCCCACCAGGCATAGGGCAGGGCGTCCGTCACCGGCATGCGGCCGAGGAAGAAGACCTGGCTGCGCATCCGCCAATGCCCGAAATTCGGGAAGGAGATGATGGCGCGCCGGCCGATGCGCAGCATCTGCTCCAGCACGAAGCGCGGATTGCGCGTCGCCTGGATGGTCTGCGACAGGATCACATAGTCGAAGGCATCGTCCGGATACTCGGTGAGGTCGGTGTCGGCGTCACCCTGGATGACGGACAGCCCGCGGGCGACGCAGCCGGCCACGCCCTCGCGCGACAATTCGATGCCGCGCGCATCGACATTGCGGGTCTCGGCCAGAAGCGCGAGCAACTCCCCGTCGCCGCAGCCGACATCGAGCACGCGCGATCCCGGCGTCACCATCTCGGCGACCAGCCTGAGGTCGATGCGGTTGGTCTGGAGATCGGTCGTCGTCACAGTGCGCTCCACAGGTCATTCCGGGGTGGCCCGAAGGGTCGAACCCGGAACCCACGACCGGGTGAGCCCGATCGAAAGAGCGTGTATTCTTGCCGAACCCCGTCGTGGGTTCCGGGTTCTTCGCTACGCGAAGCCCCGGAATGACAATGGAAGGCGTTGACCATCAGATTCCCCGTGCCCGCGCTGCCGACCCGATGAAGCCGCGCGTCGTGGCGAACAGGTTCGGCTCCTCCAGCAGGAAGGCGTCGTGGCCCTTGTCGCTTTCCAGCTCGACGAAGGAGACCGATGCGCCGGCCGCGTTCAGGGCGTGGACGATCGCGCGCGAATCCGAGGTCGGGAACAGCCAGTCGGAGGTGAAGGAGGCCACGCAGAAGCGCGTCTTCGTGCCGGCGAAGGCCTTCGCCAGGATGCCGTCATGGTCGGCCGCGAGGTCGAAATAATCCATCGCGCGCGTGACATAGAGATAGGAATTGGCGTCGAAACGCTCGACGAAGGAGAGGCCTTGATAGCGCAGGTAGCTTTCGACCTGGAAGTCCGCGTCGAAGGAGAAGGTCGGCGCCTCCCGATCCTGCAGCTTGCGGCCGAATTTGCGGTGCAGGGCAGGTTCGGAGAGATAGGTGATATGCGCGCCCATCCGCGCGACCGAGAGCCCCTTGGAGGGGCGCGTGCCCTCTTCGAGATAGCGCCCGCCGCGCCACTCCGGATCGGCCATCACCGCCTGACGGCCGACCTCGTGGAAGGCGATGTTCTGGGCCGAATGCTTGGCCGCAGTCGCCAGCGGCAGCGCCGAGAACACACGGCTTGGATAGCTCGCCGCCCATTGCAGCACCTGCATGCCGCCCATCGAGCCGCCGGCGACGCAAAACAGCGTCTCGATGCCAAGCGAGTCGATGAGGTGCCGCTGCGCCCGCACCATGTCGCGGATCGTCACCATCGGGAAGGCGAGGCCCCAGGGCTTGCCGGTCTCGGGGTTGGTCGAGGCCGGCCCGGTCGTGCCGGTGCATCCGCCGACGACATTGGCGCAGATTACGAAGAAGCGGTCGGTATCGACAGGCTTGCCGGAGCCGACCATCGCGGTCCACCAACCGCCCTTGCCGGTGATCGGGTTGCGGCTGGCGACATGCTGGTCGCCGGTCAGGGCGTGGCAGACCAGGATCGCGTTCGACCGGGACTCGTTCAGAGTGCCATAGGTCTGGTAGGCGATCTGCCAGTGGTCGAGCGCGACGCCGCAATCCATCATCAGCGGCGTGTCCGGGCCGAAGCGCGCGACCTCGCTTGTGGGCTCGTTGGCCTCCTTCAGCGGGTCGGCCAGGCTCGATGAGAAATCGCTCATTCTTGTCCGCTTCGACGGGATAATTTGTCTTGCCGGCCGGCTTGTTCGGAAGATCGAACTCTAGCGATGCCGCGATGCGCGCGTTCTGTCAACGCGAGGATGCGCCTTGCGGCTTTGCCAAGCCCGCGCATGACGGTTAAAGACACGCGCGCAACCGATGTGATCAGGCCATGACCGAAGCCGCTCCGACCACCCTTGCCGACCTGCGCGCCGAGATTGACCGCATCGACGCGGAGATGCATGCGCTGCTGATGGAGCGGTCCTCGATCATCGAGACGCTGATTTCGGTGAAGAAGACGCAGGCCTCGGGTTCGGCCTTCCGGCCCGGCCGCGAGGCCGACATGATGAAGCGTCTGGCGCTGCGCCATAAGGGCCTGCTGCCGCTCGACACGATCGAGGGCATCTGGCGCATCATCATCGCGACCTTCACCTATGT
>DATDBB010000043.1:0-39323 GCA_036525085.1 Allobosea sp. | reverse complement strand
CACCGAGCAGCGCTCGGCTTCGGCATAGCGCTGGATGGCGAAGCCGATGTCGCCGGTGGTGTTGCCGGCGCGGACGGCCTTGATGCCGCGCAGCAGGCTTTCATAGGTGATCTCGATCAGCCGCTCGGCCTTGCGCGGGATCTCGCCGACACCATACATCCGGCTCGAATCGCCGTGCCAGCCATTCACGATCAGCGTGTAGTCGATGTTCATGATGTCGCCCTCGCGCAGGGGCTTGTCATCGGGAATGCCGTGACAGACGACATGGTTGATCGAGGTGCAGATCGACTTGGTGTAGCCGCGATAGAACAGCGTCGCCGGGAAGGCGCCGTTATCCATGGCGAACTGGAAGGCGAGGTCGTCGAGGCGCTGCGTGGTGACGCCCGGCTTGACGTAGCTCCCGAGCATGTCGAGGCCCTCGGCCGTCAGGCGGCCGGCCTTGTGCATGGCCGCAAAGGCCTCGGGGCCGTGAATCTTGATGGCGGGCTCGCGCATGCGCGTCCGCCCAACTGTCTCGTCAAAGGTCATTTTCGCCGCGCAACTCCTCGCCGACCATATCTATTGGGTTTGGCAGCGCACGCAAGGCACCGCGCGGCCGCAGGCCGGCCGGGAGCCGCAAAACCTCGCCTGGAGCAGTCTCATCGCCCGGCTGGCATATGGACGCGGCCGGGTGTATCAGGCTGGCGCAATGGCCATCATCGAACAGTCTCAGGCCGAGGACAAGCCTTACGGCACCTTCGCGCCGCGGCGCGGTCTCTCGCGCATCATCGCCTGGACGCGTTGCGCGTCCGACAGCTTCCTCGGGCGCAAGATCGCCTATGCGCTGCGCCGGCTCGGATTGCGCTCGCTCGACGGGCGCCCCGTCGACATCGAATCGCTGGGCGCCAAGATGCGGCTCTATCCGGACGGCAATGTCTGCGAAAAGCGCGTGCTCTTCACCCCGCAATATTTCGATCCGCTGGAGCGCGGTCTCCTGGCCGAGCGCCTGCGCGACGGCTTCCGCTTCATCGATATCGGCGCCAATATCGGGGCCTATTCGCTTTTCGTCGCGGCCAAGGCCGGGCCGAGCGCGCGGATTCTGGCCGTCGAGCCGCAGCCCGAAGTGTTCGCGCGGCTGGCCTTCAACATCGCCCAGAACCCTTTCGGCACGGTCAAGGCGGTGGCCTGCGCACTGGCCGACAAGGCGGGCGAGCTCACGCTCTTCATCGATCCGACCAATCGCGGCGAGTCGAGTGTCCGCATCTTGCGCTCCAGCGCCGGCAGCACGGTGCGGGTGCCGGCGATGACGCTGCTCTCGCTCGTCCAGAACGAGGGCTATGAGCGGCTGGACGCGATCAAGCTCGATGTCGAGGGGGCGGAAGACCTGATCCTCGAGCCCTTCCTGCGCGATGCGCCGGAGAGCCTGTGGCCCGGCTTCATCATCATCGAGGATTCGCGCCAGCGCTGGCAGAGCGACCTGCCGGCGCTGCTCGCCCAGAACGGCTACACGCTGCTGGCGCAGACGCGCCTCAACCTCGTCTACGAACGCAAGGCCCGACAGGGCTGAGGCAGGGCCGCTCCCGAGGCGCGGCCTGCATGCCCTGGACGCCGGCCGCGGCGCTTGAGCCGGCGCGGGCAAACCCCTAGCTCTAGAACGAGCGGCAGCGCGACGTTCGCCTGCCGCCGGGGCCAGGAGCCGGGCATGACCGCGAGCGACACGACATCTTCCCGGGCGATCGTCACGGCTGCGATCCTCGTCATCGGCGACGAGATCCTGTCCGGGCGGACCAAGGACAAGAACATCGGCTATATCGCCGAGTATCTGACCAATATCGGCATCGAGTTGCGCCAGGTCCGCATCGTGCCCGATGTCGAGGACGAGATCGTCGCCGCGCTGAACGCGCTCCGCACGCGCTTTACCTATGTCTTCACCACGGGCGGCATCGGGCCGACGCATGACGACATCACGGCCGATTCGGTGGCGGCCGCCTTCGGCGTCTCGATCGACTATGATCCGCGCGCCATCGCCATGCTGTCCGAGCGTTTTCCGGCCGACCAGCTCAACGAGGCGCGAATGCGCATGGCGCGCATCCCGGCCGGCGCGGAGCTGATCGCCAATTCGGTCTCGAAGGCGCCGGGCTTCAACATCGGCAATGTCTATGTGATGGCCGGCGTGCCCTCGATCATGCAGGCGATGCTCGACGTCGTCGCACCGACGCTGAAGACCGGCGTCAAGATCCTGTCCGACACCGTCCGCGCCGGTCTGCGCGAGGGCGATATCGGCACCGCGCTGGGCGAGGTCGCGAAAGCCCATCCGGACGTCGCGATCGGCTCCTACCCGTTCTTCTCGGAGACGGGGCCGGACACGAACGTGGTCGTGCGATCGCGGGATGGCGAAAAGTTGAGCGCAGCGATGGCTGCCGTCAAAGCCATGCTGGCGGTCGAGCAGGCAAGGCTGCGAACCTGACGCCCATGCCCTCCCGGAGTCGACCGATGCCCCGAGGCGCTTTGGCTTTCAGGGGATGGCGTGCGCGCAGCCTCTTGCCAGCGGGCCGCCGATAGGCTTTCGGACTGATCCGAGGGCGTTCGTCGGGAACGCCCGGCCCCATCAGCAGTCCGGAGCCGAGAACATGGCCGAACCGACCTCCAACAAGGCTTTCCCGGTTTCCTGGGACCAGTTCCATCGCGACGCCCGCGCGCTCGCCTGGCGGCTGGCCGAGAAGGGGCCGTTCGAGGCGATCGTCTGCATCACCCGCGGCGGGCTGGTGCCGGCGGCGATCATCTGCCGGGAACTCGGCCTGCGGCTGATCGAGACGGTCTGCGTCGCGAGCTATCACGACTACAAGAACCAATCCGAGCTCAAGGTGCTGAAGGACGTCGCGCCCTCGATCAAGGCGATCGGCGACGGAAAGGGCAAGGGCGTGCTCGTGGTCGACGACCTGACCGACACCGGCAAGACCGCCCGCGTCGTGCGTGAAATGCTGCCCAACGCCCATTTCGCCACGGTGTACGCCAAGCCGGCGGGCGTGCCGACGGTCGACACCTTCGTGACCGAGGTCAGCCAGGACACCTGGATCTATTTCCCCTGGGACATGGGGCTGGCCTATGTCGAGCCGATCGCCAAGGACCACAAGGGCTAGCAGGTTTTCGCCCGCCTTCGCCCGGAGGAGGACGTCGTGCTCGACGGAGCGACCGACAGGCCGAACAGCTTTCCCTGGCCGCCTGTTCTCTATGGCGTGGCGATCATCTGCGCGATCGCGCTTCAGCGTGTTGCTCCGCTGGGCTTTCCCTCTCAGGAGGCGGCGATGGCGACGGCGCTCACCATCTGCGGCTGGATGCTGCTCGCGATCGGCGCCGGCCTGGACATCTCCGCCATGGTGACGATGGCGCGGGCGCGCGCCAACATCCTGCCGCACCGCGCCGCGACGGCCCTGGTCGAGAGCGGACCATTCGCGATCAGCCGCAATCCGATCTATCTCGGCAATACGACGATGATGGTCGGGGCGGGTCTCGCCTTCGGCAATCCCTGGCTGATCGTGACAGGGCTGGTCGCGGCCTTCCTCGTGCTCAAGCTCGCCATCGAGCGAGAGGAGCGGCATCTGGAGGCGCGCTTCGGGAGCGCATGGCACGCCTATCGCAGCCGCGTCCGCCGCTGGATCGGCCGGTACTGAGGACGGCTGCCGTCACCTCGCCCTGAGCGCCACGCTCATCCCCGCGATCACCAGGAGCATGCCGGCGATCTCGATCGCCGACGGGTATTCGGCCAGCAGCAGCGTGCCGGCGATTGCGGTGACGACCGGGTTCAGCGGCAGGAACAGGGTGGCGCGGGCGGTTCCCAGCAATTGCACCGTCTTGGTGTAGAGGAAGAGCGCGCCGACACCGACGATCGCGCCCTGATAGAGCGCCTGCAGCGCGATCGCAGGCCAGGTCGCTTCGCCCAGCCGGATCGGCATGGTCAGCGCCAGGACCGGCAGGAGCAGCAGCGAAAGCAGGCAGGTCGCGATCGTGACGTCGATGGCGTCGGCGCCCCAGCGCCGCGCCAGCAATCCGAAGATCGACCACAGCGCGGCGTTGGCGACGAAGAACAGATCGCCGATCCAGGCATTCCCCTCTGGCCCATGCAATCCGAAAGCCTGCCAGCCGAAAGCGCCGATGCCGGCCAGCACCAGTGCAAGCCCCAGCATGCGCCACGGCCCCGGACGCTCTCCCAGCACCGCGAAGGCAAGGGCGACCGTCATGACAGGGATCAGGCCGGGCACGATGACCGATGCATGCAGGGCCGGGGCGAAGGTGGCGCCCGCGACCAAGACGAGCGCATAGGGTGCGCCTGCGAGCGCCGTCATGACCAGGGCACGCCGCCAGCCCAGCTTCCCGACCGGGAAGGGCCGCATCCGCCGCAACGCCAGCGGCAGCAGCAACAGCGAGGCGACCGCAAAGCGCAGGATGGTGACGTCGGCCGCACTCATGCCATCCGCCACCGACTGGCGCGAAACCACCGCCTGCACGCCCCAGATCAGGCTGGTCGCCAAACCGCAGCCGATGCCGAGCCAAAGCCGGCGGCGCGCGCTCGCGGCAGCGGGGGAGGCGGATTCTGTCACGATGGGCTTTCGGAAGGGCAGGGTCGTCAGAGCCGGACCGAAACCCGGCCCGGCGCCCGCTCCTATGGCGTGCGGGGCCGTCCATGGGCAAGAGGCCCCGCGGCATAGCACGCGCGCGTCAGCGAGCGTGCCTCATCGGTCGTTGGGAGGCGGATTCGGCCCTAGCCGGCGATGAACCGTTCGGCGGCGCGGTGCAGCACCTGCAGGCCGAGAGCCAGATCCTCGTCCCTGGTGTCCTCCGTCCAGTGATGCGAGATGCCGCCGATCGAGGGGACGAAGAGCATCGAGGCGGGCATGCGCCGAGCTATGGCCTGTGCGTCATGGCCGGCGCCCGACGGCATGGTCTGCCAGGCCGACGGGGCGAACTCCTCCGCCGCCTGTGACAAGGCTTCCATCATCGCCGGGTCGCAAGGCGCCGGGATCGTCTTGGAGACGGAGGTCAGGCTGATCCGGCAGCGTTCGCGGCGGTTCGCCTCCTGCACGAGCGCCCGCAGCCCCGCCTCCAATCGTTCAAGCACCGGAACCGAGACATCGCGGAACTGGAAGAGGATCTCGGCGCGGCCCGGGATGATGTTGGGCGCATCGGGATCGAGCCGGAAGCGCCCCGTGGTCCAGGTGGTGCGTTCGCCGCAGATGCGCGGGAACTCGGCGTCGATCGCCGCGAGCAGGCGCACGGCGCTGAGGCCTGCATCCTTGCGCTCCGCCATGGTCGTGCCGCCGGCGTGGTCCTGCTGGCCCTCGACGACGATCCGCCATTGCCAGATCGCGACGATGCCGGTGACGACGCCGAGCCTCAGGCCGCTGCTATCGAGTTGCGTGCCCTGCTCGATATGCATCTCGTAATAGCCCTTGTGGCGACCGGGCTCGAGCTGCCGGCGCGGCAGTCCCTCGAGGCCGGCGGCGCGCAGGGCGTCGCGCATCGGGGTGCCGTCGGTGCGGTTGCGGGCGCGGTCGATCGCCTCATCCGTCAGATCGCCGATCAGGGAGCGGCTGCCGGGCAGGCCCATGCCGAAATGGCCTTCCTCATCGGCGAAGGCGCAGACATCGACGGGAAGGCCGGCGCGCGCCAGCGCGATACCCGCGACGACGCCGAGCGCGCCGTCGAGCCAGCCGGCCTCGTTCTGCGATTCGATATGGCTGCCGACGAGCAGATGCGGGCCATCGCCGCGATGGCGGCCATAGACATTGCCGATGCCGTCGATGTCGCTGTCGAGCCCGCATTCGGCGAGCTTGGCTGCGAGCCAGCGGCGGGCTTCCATGTCCTGCGGCGAATAGGTCGGGCGATGGACGCCGGTCTTGAAGGTTCCGATCCCGCGCAATTCGTAGAGGTCGCGCAGGAAGGCATCGGTATCGACCAGAGGCATGGCTGGATCGCTTTCAGGACAATCTGGGGATGGGAAGGAACGTGTCGCGACGAGATCAGCCACCCCGCCTTTCGTTCGCCAACGGAGCAAAACACATGCCGCCAAGCCAGCAGGGGCTTGGCATACCGGCCCAGAACTTGCCTCATGAGAGGGCAGGGAGGAAGGCCATGAACGATAGGGCGGAAGCTCCGATGGCGGAAGATGCGACGGTGGTGCTGGCGGTCAGGCTCCGGGGGGAGATCGAGCAGGCGCGCAGCGATTCGCGCGAGGATCCTTTCGGCAATCCGGTGCTGCGTGTGACGCTCTGGCTCACACGCCGGATGGACCGCGGCGAGGTCAGCGTCGAGGCGGCGCAGGATCTGGTCCGGCTGCTCGGACGGGAGGCCTTGCGCCAACGGGCCGGGCGGGTCGCGGCCTATGTCGGCCTGGAAGCGGACGGCGAACGCGCCTTTGCGGAACTGGCCGAGCGGCTGGTCGAGGCGGCGGCGAAAGAGGCCGATTCCTTCGAGAGTTTTCGCGCCACCGTCGAGCGCGTCCGCTTCGCCGCCGTCTTCACCGCGCATCCGACCTTCGGCATGAGCCGGAAGCTGGCGCATGCGCTGGCCGCACTGGCCTCCGGCGACAGGGCGGCCGATGTCGTGATCGACCAGCCGGCGCTGTCCTTCCGGCCCGATGCCCGCATCACCCTGCAGGACGAATTCGAGCAGGCGCGCTATGCCGTTCGCCATGCGCGCGATGCGATCGACCGTCTCAACGGGGCCCTGCTGAGCGCAGCCCGCGAGCGCTGGCCGGAGCGCTGGCAAGGTCTCGTCCCGCGGCCCGTCACCCTGGCCTCCTGGGTCGGCTGCGACACCGACGGGCGCACCGATATCGGCTGGTGGGATACGTTGCGCTACCGGCTGGAATCGAAGCAGGGGCAGTTCGCCCGCATCCTCGAGAAGCTTCCCGCCGTGCCCGCGACCGCCGGCGTCTGGGATCTGGTGGGACAGGCGCAGGCCGCCGTCGAGCGACAGCTCGCTTTGGCGCCGCCGATCTCGACGCAGCCGAGCCTGCCGGCGCTGCAGGCCTTCGCGCTGGCGCTGGTCAACGAGCGCGAGATGGCGCTGCCGGAGGCCTCGCGGCTGATCGCGGCGCTGGACGAGGCGCTCGCCCAATCCGACGACGACCACGTCACGATGGCCCTGTGCCTGGTCAAGGCGGGCTGCGTCGCGCATGGCGTCTCGATCGCGCTGCCGCATTTCCGGCTCAACGCCTCGCAGCTCCACAATGCGATGCGGGCCGTCATCCCGTTCGACGAGGAGCCGACCCAGCCGGCGCAGCGCCGGGCTTTCCTGTCGGCGGTCAACGCCTTGCTCGCGAAGGTGCAGCCGATCGCGGTCGATTTCGGCGCGCTGGCGGCCGAGCGCGCCTCGGCGACGCGGATGCTGATGACGATCGCCCAGATCGTGAAGCATGTGGATGGCACCAGGCCCGTGCGTTTCCTCGTGGCGGAGACCGAGACCGGTTACACGCTGCTCTGCGCGCTCTGGCTCGCCAGCCGCTTCGGCATCGCCGACCGGGTCGAGATCTCGCCGCTGTTCGAGACCTCGGATGCGCTGGAGCAGGGGCCGCGTATCATCGACGAGGCGCTGCGCAGCCCGCATTTCCGCGCCTATCTCAAGCGCCACGGGCGCTTCTGTATCCAGTTTGGCTATTCCGATTCCGGCCGCTATATCGGGCAGGTCGCCGCGACCTATTGGGTCGAGCGGCTGCGCATCCGGATCTGCGAACTGCTGGTGCGCTATGACCTCGCCGATGTCGAGCTGGTGATCTTCGACACGCATGGCGAATCGGCCGGACGCGGCGCCCATCCCGCCAGCCTCGCCGACCGGCTGGCCTATCTCGAACCGGCCTGGGCGCGGGCTGCCTTCGCCAGGGCCGGCGTCAGGACGGTGCGCGAGACCAGCTTCCAGGGCAGCGACGGCTACATGCTGTTCGGCACGCGGCAACTCGCCGGCGCCACGGTCGGGCGGATCGCCGAGGCCGTGCTCGCTTCGGCTGACCAGCCTGTATCCGACCCGATCTATGACGAGCCCGATTTCGCGACCGAGTTCTTCCAGACGGTGCGCGAGGAGATGACGGCGCTCGTCGACGATCCCGGCTATGCCGCGCTGATCGGCACCTTCGGGCCGTCGCTGCTGGACAAGACCGGTTCGCGCCCCGCCGCGCGCCAGAGCGATGCCGGCGGGCCGACGCGCATCCGCCATCCGCGCGAGCTGCGCGCCATCCCCAACAACGCGATCCTGCAGCAGCTCGGCTGGCTGGCGAACAGCGTCCACGGCATCGGCCAGGCGGCGTCGCGCGCGCCGGACCTGTTCAACGCCATGCGCGAGCGCTCCGACCGCTTCGACCGGGCCTATCGCCTGGCGGAGCATGCGATGGCGGCGAGCGATCTCGACGTGCTGCGCGCCTATCTCGACACGCTCGATCCCGGAAGCTGGTTCGACCGGGCGCGGCGCACCGCCAAGGAAGGCCGCCGCGACGAACTGCTCGCCGTCGGCGATGCGCTGTCGCGGCTGGAACTGGCGCCGGCGCTCAGGCGGCTGTTCTGGCGGCTGTCCTCCGATGCCCTGAAGCTGAAGACCGCGGCCGGAGAGACGCCGGAGATGCCGGTCAGGCTGGTGGCCCTGCATGCGATCCGGCTGGCGGCGATGCACGCCATCTGGTTGCGGGCCAGCCACATCCCGGATTTCCGGCCGCATGCCGGGCTGACGCGCGAGGCCCTGCTCGAACGGCTGCTGCGGCTCGACGTGCCCGCCTGCCTCGCCCTGCTGGGAGAAATTTTCCCGCTCAAGCCCGACCCGACGATAGGGCTCGATTTCGGCGAGCCTCCAGGGCCCCGCGAAACCGGCACCTATGAGGCGCTGCATCGCGACGTGATTGTGCCGATGCGGGAGCTGTTCGATCTGCTGCGCGAGATTTCCGGTGCGATCCAGCACGAGATCGGGGCTTTCGGCTGAAGCCGGGCAGCCATCGTTACGGCGGTGGCAGTTTCAGGACGTCGCGCAGCACCGGGATCGTGGCATCGGCAATGGCCGAGTGTCCCGATGCGTTGGGATGGAACGAGCCGCCGAGCGTGGCGGCGAGCAACGGCTGCTCCTTGTCCTGCGGGTTCGTCGTGCCGGATTGGCCGACACGACCGACGCGCATGTAATGGCCACCGAGGAGGGAGTCGTTGGGCGTGACGAACCAGCGTTCGCGCGGACGATAGGCGCGCCAGGCGCTTGGCGCGAAGGGCTCCCAACGAGCCTCCCCTCGTCTGGATGCCAGACGGTTCGGGAAGCGCATCGCGCCCGAAATTGCCGCGTCGGGTGCACCGGCGGGAGCGCCTTCATTGCAGATGGCGTGGCCTGCAAATCGCTCGACATGCGCATCGACGAAGCGCCAGCGCCGCTCTGCCGGCAAAGCCATGATCGCGTGCTCGATCCGGTCGTTGAGGAACGGGATGAAGCTGGCGCCCTCCTGACCTGTGCTCGGATCGCTGATCGCGAGAATGCGGTGGACGTCCATGCCGCGCAGCCCCGCCTCGCCGTTGCTGCAGACCTGGCCATCGCCGGCACGGGTCATCTGCGGATAGGCCGTCTGGATGATCGACGTCGCCGGCAGGTCGAGATGACGCGCGAACGCCTCCGACAGCTCACCGATACGCCTTGGGATCACCTCCCTGACCGCTTCGCGGGCCTCGGCGAAGGTCTTGATGGGGAGCGTCCCGAGCCACAGCCTGTAGACCAGGTTCATGCGCAGGCCGTAATTCTCCCGCGCAACGACTTCGTTGGCGATGACGCTCGAAAAGCCGATGTCATTGCCGCCTATGCTCAGCAAGACCGCATCGGGCCTGAGGGCGCGCGGCGCGGTGCAGCGCGCGAGATCCTCGCGCCAGTCGAAGCCGGCGACCGGCGTGAAGCGGTTGTAGCCCTCGACCTCCCGGCAGAAATCGCGCCAGTAGCGCATCAATTGCGGGGACGCGTCGAAGGTACTCCGCCCGATGTCGTCGCGCGCGGCGTAATAGCCGAGAATGCCGGTCCGTGCTTCCGCGCCGGTGCAGCTATAGGCCGTCAGGCTGACGGCGATGTCGCGATGGGCCAGGGCGAGAAGCAGCGCTGCCCGGACATGCTGGGAATAGAGCGAGCGATGGCATTGGGTGCTCAGCCAGACCGCAGCCGCCTGCGGTCCGAGGCTGTTGGTGGAGCCGTCGCGGCGCAGCGGGAATTCCCGATACTGCCGAAAGGGAAATACCGGCCCGTCGCGCTTCGGCGAGGAATTCGAATAGGTCGAGGACTTCGAATCGACGAGTTCGACCGGACGGTCGGGATTGCCTTCGCCCGACGAGAAGGAATCGCCGAAACCGACGATCGCAACATGGCGGATCCTCTGTCCCTTGAGTTCCGCGATGACGGCGCCATCCGCGCTCACCGCCAGATCGAAAGGAGCGTCGAAGGCGATACGCTCGACTTTGATCGGGTCGGAACAGCGGCCGGTTGCGGTCTTGCCGGCAACGGTCCAGTGGCAGGCCTCGCCGGCCAGTCCAGACGGGATATCGTCGAGCTTCACCCAGATATGCGCGACCCGAGGCTCCATGAACTGGTCGCCCGTGTCGAGAAGACAGGGATTATGGCCGCGATTGGTCGCCGAAAAACAGGTGTTCCGGGTTACGGCCGAGGTCCAGCCATAGCGGTCGATGCTCGTGGGATCGCCGAAGGCCGGGCCGAGCGTCCGCGCCGCCGCCGCGCGCTGCATCGCGTCCTCGAAAGCGAAGGCTGGCTGCTCGCGCTTCAGGCTCGCCGGAAGCCGGTCATAGACCTCGGCCAGTTTACGGAACTGCGCCTCGCTCTTGAACAGGCGAAATCGGTTGGCGACCTCCCATGTTATCGTCGGCGCGGCTGCGGTGGGGAGGGCACCCAGCAGCAGTGCCGCCATGGGAACGAGCAGCCGCAGACAAAGCATCGCCACGCCCTCAACGTCTGAAAGTGCACAACCATAGCGCGCGTCCTGCCGTAGGGGAAGAATGCCTCCAGGGCATTCGTCGGTACCGTTCTTTGAATCGTGTCGCGCAGCGCTTAGGTAGGGGCGAAGAGGAACGCCAGCCGGGAGCCGAGCCAAGCATGGCCGACGCCGATCGAAACCTGCCCGTCTTCGATGCTGCGGGCGCGCGCATCACCCTGTTCACGGCGCTGCTGCAGGCGGTCTCGCGCCACGGCAAGGGCCGGATCGCGGTCGAGGATGCCGAGCGCAAGCCGCTGAGCTACGGCAATCTCGTGCTGGGCGCGCTGGTTCTGGGCCGCAAGCTGGCTTCACACACGGCCGAGAAGGAAAAGGTCGGCGTGCTCCTGCCGAATGTGCAGGCGCTCGCGGTGACGCTGTTCGGACTGACCGCCTTCGGGCGCGTGCCGGCGCTGCTGAACTTCACCGCCGGGGTGAAGAATTTGCGGGCGGCGGGCGAACTCGCCGAGCTCAAGACGATCGTCACCTCGCGCCGCTTCGTCGACCAGGCCAAGCTCGACGACGAACTGGAGGCGCTGGGCGAGGGCCGGCGCGTCATCTATCTCGAGGATATCCGCAAGCAGATCACCAGCCTCGACAAGGCGTTGGGCGTGCTGGCGAACTTCATGCCCGGGCTGGCGATGCGTCGTTTCGAGGCCGGGCCGGACGAGCCGGCCGTCGTGCTCTTCACCTCCGGCACCGAAGGCAAGCCCAAGGGCGTGGTGCTGAGCCATGCCAACATCGTCTCGAATGCGCGCCAGATCTTCGCGCTCGCGGCCGGATTCCTGTCCGAGCGCGACATCGTCATGAACCCGCTGCCGGCTTTCCACTCTTTCGGCTTGACGGCGGGGCTGCTGATGCCGCTGCTCTCAGGCATGAAGGTCGTGCTCTATCCGAGCCCGCTGCACTACAAGCAGGTGCCGAAGCTGATCGGCGAGACCGGCTGCACCTTCCTGTTCGCGACCGACACGTTCCTGCAAGGATACGCGCGCGCCGCAGATCCGGACGATCTCAAGAGCGTGCGCTATGTCGTGGCCGGTGCCGAGCGCGTGAAGCCGGACACCCGCCGGATGTGGGAGCCCTATGGCACCACGATCCTCGAAGGCTATGGCTGCACGGAATGCTCGCCGGTGCTGGCCTGCAATACGCCGGTGGCGATGCGTGAGGGCAGCGTCGGGCGGCTCCTGCCCGGCATCGAGGCGCGGCTCGAGCCTGTCGAGGGCATCACCGAGGGCGGCAAGCTCTGCGTGCGCGGGCCCAACATCATGGCCGGCTATCTCAGCGCCGACGACCCCGGCAAGCTCCTGCCGCCCGAGGGTGCCTGGCACGACACCGGCGACATCGTCACGCTCGACGACGGCTTCGTCGTCATCAAGGGGCGCGCCAAGCGCTTCGCCAAGCTTGGCGGCGAGATGATCTCGCTGGCGGCGGTCGAATCGATGATCTCTGGGCTCTGGCCCGACCAGAACCATGTCGTCGTCGCGCTGCCAGATGCCCGCAAGGGCGAGCAGCTCGTGCTCGTCACCGAGAAACCGAACGCCGAACGCGGCGCCCTGCAGGAGACCGCCAAGGCGCAGGGCTTCCCGGAATTGTGGGTGCCGCGCGCCATCCTGGTGACAAACTCGATCCCCGTGCTGGGCAATGGCAAGATCGACTACGGCGCGACGCTGGAACTCGCGAAGTCGCGCCGCGCGCTTTTGTAAAGCCACAATCGTGATGATGTTGCACCGCATGATCATGACCTCCGCCTCGCTCCTGGCCGGCTTTCGCGCTGCCGCGCTGGCGCCCGCTCTCTTCCTCGCCGCGCCGGCCGATCTCGCGGCTCAGACGCAAGGGGCAGTCTACGAGCGGCGCGACGAGTGCATCCAGGCCGGCCTGCTGACGCCCGAGCAGTGCGAATTCGCCTACCGCAATGCGCGGGCCGAATTCGAGCAGAAAGCGCCGCGCTATGCCTCGCGGGCGCTGTGCGAACGCAGCCACAAGCGCTGCGGCGCCCAGATGATCACGGCCGGCGGCTGGGAGAGCTTCGGCAAGGGCGGCGCGACCTATGTGCCGCGTTTCATCGCCGTCCGGGTGACGGGCGAGGGCGCGGCGCGCCGGGCCTGGCCGGTGATCGAGAGCGCCGGGCGCACCCCGTTTGCCGGGCGGCCGGTGACGGTGCTCCAGGACAAGGTCGCCGGCCGACAGGGAACGGTCGGCATGGCCGCTTCGCGCGGCGGGCACGGCCATGGCGGGCAGCAGCAGGGCGGCGCCTATGTGAAGCGCGGCGATCGTGACGACACCGTGCGCGTGCCGATGCAGCAGAAGCCGATCGGCTCGGATGTCGCGCCCGGCCTCTATGTCGATCCCGACGGCGTGGAATGGTACAAGCCCGCCCGGCGCAACTGAGCGTTCGCGGATAAGCCTCTGCGGCGCTTGCGCATCGGCGGTGCGCCCGCTACCGCTCTCACCCAGGCGGACGTGGCGAAACTGGTAGACGCAAGAGACTTAAAATCTCTCAGCCGCAAGGCTATGCGGGTTCGATCCCCGCCGTCCGCACCAAATTCGCCCGAGGTCATCAGGAACACCGGCTGGTCGGCATCCGCCAGCAGCCTCGCCGCATTCTGGTTCGGACCGATCGACATTCCGAAAGTGTTTTGCACTTCTCTCAGGTTGTGGGACACTTTGACGATAAAGGAGGTTGGTCATGAAGCCACAGGGCCAAATGACGCTGACGCTCACCCCGGAGCTTGAGCAGTTCGTTCGCGACGAGGCCAAGCGGGGCGCGTTTGCGTCCAACAGCGAATACATCCGCGACCTCTTGCGTGAGCGCTATCTCAAAGAAAGCGAGCGCGCCGCCAAACTGAAGGCGCTCGACGCCGCGCTCGCTCGCGGTATCGCCGATGCTGAGGCAGGGCGCGTCATCCCGGTCGACGAAGCATTCCGACGCCTGCGCGCGGAACTGAAGCTCTCCGAGGAAGGCACGTCATAGTGCGGGTCGTCGTTACCGAGGCGGCTCTCGACGACCTCATGCGGATCGGGCGCAGCATTGCGCAAGATGCACCGGCCCGCGCAGAGACTTTTGTGGCCGAACTCTATGACCGCTGCCGACGTCTCGCTGATATGCCGCGGGCCTATCCCCTTCTGCCGAACTGGGAGGAGGCCGGTGTGCGGCGCCGCGTTTATGGCGCTTATTTGATCTTCTACCGAATCGCCGAAGACGCTGTCGAAGTGCTCCACATTGTGCACGGCGCCCAAGATTATGAGCGCATCCTGTTTCCAGATGAATGACGTTCGGTTTGCATCGACGGCATTCTTCAAGTCCGCCTGAACACCACGCTCAGATTGTTCGCCGGCATCTCGATCACCTCCGGCCCGCCAAACCCCGCTTCCGTCGCCAGCGCCGCGACCTCGCCCAGATCGCGCAGGCCCCATTCGGCATTGCGTTCGCGCAAGCTTGCGTCGAAGGCGGCGTTGCTCGGCTCCAGTGGGTGGTCCGGACGCCTGAACGGGCCATAGAGGATCAGCGGCCCGCCTGGCGGCAGCAGGCGGCCGGCGTGGCGGACGAGCCCCAGCGCCGCGGACCAGGGCGCGATGTGGATCATGTTGATGCAGAGGATCGCGTCGGGCGCGTGCTCTTGCTCGAGACTTGCCGGCCAGTCTTTCGCGGCGGCGTCGATCTGGAGCGGCGGCAGGATGTTGCGGGCGCCGCTCTGTGCCGTCCAGGCACCGATGCTGGCGAGCGCGTCGGTGCTCGGGTCGCTCGGCTGGAAGGTGAGGGTGGGTAGGGCTTCCGCGAAATGGACGACGTGCTCGCCGGAGCCGCTGGCGATCTCGAGCACCGTGCCGCTTGCCGGCAGCGCTTCGCGCAGGACTGCCAGAATGGCGTCGCGGTTGCGGGCGGCGGCCGGCGCGCGCAGGCGCTTGTCCTCCTGCGCGGCATCCGCCGACGGCTCCCAGGGAGCAGGCTTGCTTTGGGTCATGCTCGGGTCATCCTTGCGGCCAATCTGGCGTCCTCGCGAATTTTTTGTGTCGAGCCATCGCCAGACCCATAGCATCCGCTATAAGAAAGGCTCGAAGCGGGCCGCCGACAGTGCGGTCTTGCATGGCACGGACTGGTTTTGTTAACCGAAATATTGATCGTCGTGGCCCTGACCGTGATCAACGGTCTGCTCGCCATGTCGGAACTCGCCGTCGTGTCGTCCCGTCCGGCCCGGCTCAAGGTTCTCAGCGATCAAGGCAACAGGGGCGCGACCACCGCGATCCGCCTCGCCGACAATCCAGGCCGCTTCCTCTCCACCGTCCAGATCGGCATCACGCTGGTCGGCGTCCTGTCGGGCGCCTTCTCGGGCGCGACATTGGGCGCGCGGCTGTCCGAATGGCTGATGACGCAGGGCCTGAGCCCAGCGATGTCCGACGGTTTCGGCGTCGGCATCGTCGTCGTCGCCATCACCTATCTGTCGCTAATCGTCGGCGAGCTCGTGCCCAAGCAGATCGCGCTGCGCGACCCTGAGCGCGTTGCGGCGCGCGTCGCTCCGGCGATGCTTCTGCTTTCCAAGGTCGGTGCGCCGCTGGTCTTCCTGCTCGACATTTCCGGCAAGGCGGTGCTCGCCCTGCTCGGCCATAAGGGTGAATCCGAGGAGAGGGTCACCGAAGAAGAGGTCCGCACCATCATCGCCGAGGCCGAGACCGCCGGCGTGCTGGAGCGCGACGAGCGCGAGATGATCTCCGGCGTGATGCGCCTCGCCGACCGATCGGCGCGGGCGCTGATGACGCCGCGCCGCGAGGTCGAGGTGATCGACCTCGCCGACAGCGCCGACGAGATTCGCGGACAATTGCGCGCCACCCGCCGCTCGCGCCTGCCGGTGCAGGATGGCGAGGCGGATTCGATCATCGGCGTCGTCGTGGTCAAGGAACTGATCGATTTCCTCTCCGATGGCGGCACGCATGATCTGCGCGGGCTGGTCAGCGAAGCGCCGGTGGTGATGGATACGGCTGGCGCGCTGCAGGTGCTGCGCGAGATCCGCTCCTCGCGTGTCCACATGGCGCTGGTCTTCGACGAATACGGCCATTTCGAGGGCATCATCACGCCCGGCGACGTGCTCTCGGCGATCATCGGCGCGTTCCAGGAGGAAGAGGAGGACGAGCCGCCCATCGTCACGCGCGCGGACGGCTCCTGGCTGGTGGCCGGCTGGATGCAGGTCGACGAGTTCTCGCATGAGCTCGGCATCCATATCCCGCGCGATGCCGATTACCAGACGGTCGCCGGCTTCATACTGGCCGAACTCAACCGTCTGCCCAATGTCGGCGAGGCCTTCGAGAAGGGGCATTGGCGCTTCGAGGTCGTCGATCTCGACGGCCGCCGGATCGACAAGATCTTGGTCAGCCGGATCGACTGATGCCGGTCAGGTTTCATTGACGGGAACGGGTACGCCGTGATTTAATCCTCGCCAAGGGGTTCCATCGCGACGACCCCGTGAGGCTTCGGCCCAAGGCTCGCGTCCATAATCCTCAGCTTCAGGATGGACGCTCATGTCTTCCAACATCTCGATCAACGCTGCCCAACTCTCCCGGCTCGTCGGCCTGCCCGATGCCCCGGTCCTCATCGATGTCCGAATTCCGGAGGATGTCGCGGCTGATCCGCGCCTGCTGCCGGCCTCGGACAAGCGTTCCCATGCCGACGTTCCGGCCTGGGCTTCAGCCTATGCCGGCCGGCGCGTCGTAGTGGCCTGTCAGCGCGGCCTGAAACTCAGCGAAGGCGTGGCCGCCTGGCTGCGCCATCAGGGCGTCGTCGCCGAGAACCTCGCGGGCGGTTTCGAGGCCTGGCGCGATGCCGGCGGCATGCTGGTTCGCAGCGAAAAGCTGCCGCCGCGCGACGCTTCCGGCCGGACCGTCTGGGTCACGCGGACACGGCCTAAGGTCGACCGGATCGCCTGCCCGTGGCTGATCCGGCGCTTCGTCGATCGCGAGGCGGTGTTCCTGTTCGTGTCGCCCGCGGAGGTCGCGGCGGTGGCGGAGCGCTTCGATGCGACGCCGTTCGACATCGACGGCGTGTTCTGGAGCCACCGGGGCGAGCGCTGCAGCTTCGACGTCATGATCGAGGAGTTCGGGCTTTCAAGCCCGGCGCTCGACAAGCTCGCTGCGATCGTGCGCGCAGCCGATACGGCGACGCTCGAAAGCGTTCCCCAGGCCGCCGGGCTGCTGGCCGCGTCGCTGGGGCTGTCGCGCATGTTCAGGGACGATCTCGAACAGCTGGACGCGGGCATGCTGCTCTATGATGCGTTCTATCGCTGGTGCCGGGATGCCAACGAGGAAACCCACAACTGGCCCGCCGGGCCGGCGACTGTTTGAGGCCGCTGCCATGACGACCATCACGAACGACAGGGGCTTTGAGGCTCCCGCGACACTGCCGACGCTGTCCGAGACGACGCGCGTCTGGGCGCGCATCGGCCTGCTCTCCTTCGGCGGACCGGCCGGGCAGATCGCCCTGATGCACAAGGAACTGGTCGAGGAGCGGCGCTGGATCGGCGAGGAGCGTTTCCTGCACGCTCTCAACTACTGCATGCTGCTGCCCGGACCGGAAGCGCAGCAACTCGCCGTCTATATCGGCTGGCTGATGCACCGGACCATCGGCGGGCTGATCGCGGGGCTGCTCTTCATCCTGCCCGGCGCGGCGGTGATGCTGGGCCTGAGCATCCTCTATGTGCTCTACCGGCATGTGCCGCTGGTCGATGGGCTGTTCTTCGGGATCAAGGCGGCGGTGCTCGCCGTGGTCATCGAGGCGGGCCTGCGGATCAGCCGGCGTGCGCTCAAGAACAGGGCGATGGTTGCGATCGCGGTCGCCGCCTTCGTCGCGATCTTCCTGTTCAGGGCGCCGTTTCCGGCGATCATCCTCGCGGCCGGCATCATCGGCTGGGTTGGCCATCGCTTCGTGCCCCGCTTGTTCGGGGCGCAAGCCGGCCATGGCAAGTCGGGCCCCGATGTGACGGGCCTCGTCGATGTGCTGTTCGCCCGTGGCGAGCTCGACCATGCGCGGCCGACGCGCGGAAAGGCGCTGCGGACAATTTCGATCTGGCTGCCGCTCTGGCTCGGCCCGGTCCTGCTGCTCTGGCTCTGGACCGGCGGCGGCAGCGTCTGGACGCAGCTCGGCAGCTTCTTCAGCACGATGGCGGTGGTGACCTTCGGCGGGGCCTATGCGGTTCTCGCCTATGTCGCCCAGGCGGCCGTCGAGACCCATGGCTGGCTGCTGGCGGGCGAGATGATCGACGGGCTCGGCCTCGCCGAGACGACGCCTGGACCGCTGATCCTGGTGCTGCAGTTCGTCGGCTTCCTCGCCGGCTTCCGTGCGCCGGGAGACCTGCCGCCGCTGGTGGCGGGGAGCCTCGGAGCCCTGCTGACGCTCTGGGTCACCTTCGCACCCTGCTTCTTCTGGATCTTCCTCGGTGCCCCTTACGTCGAGGCGCTACGGGGCAACCGGGCGCTCTCGGCGGCGCTGGGGGCGATCACGGCGGCTGTGGTCGGCGTGATCATGAACCTCGCGCTCTGGTTCGGCCTGCATGTGCTGTTCAGGCAGGTGCACACGGTCGAGTTCCTCGGCCTGTCGCCGGACTGGCCGGTTCTGGCCTCGCTCGACTGGCGGGCGGCACTGCTTTCGGCCGCAGCGATGGTCGCGATGCTGCGCTTCAAGACGGGGATGATCCCGACGCTCGCCGCCTGCGCTGCCGCAGGCGTCGTGCTGACACGCTTCGCGCCGTGAGAGCCGCGATCAGCGCCGGGGCGGCTCGCCCTGGTCGATGATGCGATATTCGGCGTCGATGATCTCGACCTGACCCGCCTGGCTGCGCTGCTGCGGAAATGGCGCGGATGGATAGATGCCGGCCGCCTTCATCCGGGCGCGCAGCCGCCAGATGGCGATCGCGCCTGCGACCGCGACCACCGGGATCAGGATCAAGGCGAGGCTCGCGGCGATCAGGAACAGCACGACGCCGATCACGAGGCTCGCCGCCATGGCGAGCCAGGCGGCCCAGCGCGGCATGCGGGTGGTGCGGCCACCGAGCTGCTCGTAGAGATTGACGCGGATCATGACACCTTCATCCGATTGAGTGCGATCGGAATCTAGGTACGAAATGCGGCGAAGGCGAGATCACGCTAGGTCAATTCGCGCGCGTTTTCATGCGTCGCGCCAGTCGTAGAGCCAGCCATAACGCTTGCGCAGCCCATCCGCTCCCAGGCGTCGGAGCGCGATGTCGCGGCCGATGCTCCAGGGCCAGCCGAGATGGTAGGTCCGGCCATTGCTCCGGCTGGCTTCCTGGACGCGCGCTGCCCGGGCCGATCGCGCTGCGGCATAGGCTGCCATCGCGGCCGGGACGCCGGGCGCACCCTCGGCCTGCAGCCGCTCGGCCAGCAGGCGGGCGAGCACCGCTGCGTCCTCGATCGCGAGCGAGGCGCCCTGCGCCAGGAAGGGCAGGACGGGATGCGCGGAGTCGCCCAGCAGCGCGATGCGCCCCTTCGCCATCGCGGCCGGCTTTCGGTCGAACAGCGACCAGACCTGCCAGCCGCTCGCGGAAGCCACGAGCTCGCGCAGCGCCTGCGAGCCGCCGGCGACATGCTCGGTCACAATCCCGGATTCGCCGTCGCGAGACCAGCCCTCGCGGGCCTGCTTCGTCGGCCTGATCAGGACGACATTGGTCTCCCGGCCCCCTGCGACCGCGTAATGGACCATGTGGCGGCCGGGGCCGAGATGGAGGTTGACGCGGGGCTTGTCGACCTTGGCGCCGGGCGCAAGCGCACGCCAGGCTTCGTAGCCGGTGAAGACAGGAGGAGAAGTGTCGCCCGAAAGATCGCGCACCCGCGACCACAAGCCGTCGGCGCCGATCAGGCCGAGGCCCTGCATGCTCTCCTCATGGCCGTTCTGGCCGGTGAGGGTGACCGTGACGCCGTGCTCGTCCTGGGCGATCTGCTCGACGGCGCGCCCCACGACGAGGCGGATATTCGGCATGGCGCGCGCCGCATCGAGCAGCACGGTGTGCAG
Source organism: Allobosea sp. (assembly GCA_036525085.1). Lineage (GTDB taxonomy): Bacteria > Pseudomonadota > Alphaproteobacteria > Rhizobiales > Beijerinckiaceae > Allobosea. Next base: position 19,353 of record DATDBB010000043.1, on the reverse strand, counting down.
GTCGTTGCGCTTGAGCATGCGGAAGGGCGTCGGCAGGCGCTCGGGATGCTGCGGCATCTCGAGCAACTCGGTGCCATCGTTCCAGCGGCGGACAGCCAGGCCATGCGAGCTGACGCTGACGCGCTTCAGCGGCAAGGTCAGGTCCAGATCGTCCAGTACGCGCCCGGAATTGGGGCTGATCTGGAGCCCGGCGCCGAGTTCCCCGAAGCCGGTGCGCTTCTCGATGACGGTTGCGGAGATGCCGCGGCGCGCTAGGGAAAGGGCCGCGGTCAGCCCGCCGATGCCGGCGCCGGCGATCAGGAAATGAGGAGCGGGCACAGCCAAACGCCTTCAACAGTCGGTTCGGGATGGGCGCGGATGCCCCTCAACAACCCGCGCCGCGATGACGCTTGGGACGGCCGTCTCAGGCAGCCTTGGACGTCTCGTGATGCGCGCATTCCGGCGGCGAGCACGTACCGGCTTTCAGCGAGGCGTCGTATTTGAACAGCGTCGAGCAATAGGGGCAGACGATCTCGTGGTCGGAGCCCATGTCGAGATAGACATGCGGGTGGTCGAAGGGCGGCTTGGCGCCGATGCACATGAATTCATGCGCGCCGACATGGATGACGGCGACGCCGGTGTCGTTGTGGAAATGCGGAATGCCGTGATCGGCCATGTTCGTCGCTCGTGTCTCGTGATGTCGGCGCAAACTATCGCGCTGCGCCGCCTTGCGCCAGTGCGCGATTGTCTCAGCGGGGCTTCTGAGGAGGCCGGCAGGCCTGGGCGAGTTCCGTCATGCGTGTCCGCTCGGCCTCGTTCAGGACATTGTCGCGGACCTTGGGCCAGAGGCTCTCGCGTTTCAGCGAATCGACCGTGCAGGCGCAGAGCGGCTCGCACTCGCCGCTGCTGAAGCCGCCCTGCGAACAACTGCGCTGGCAGGACTGCATGAAAGGCTGTTCCTCGGACGCCGGCCGCATCGGCATGACCTGCAAGACGAGCATCAGCAGCCCGATGAAGACCGGCTGGTGAACCAGATAGACCAGGAGGCTGTGGCGGCCGCCCCAGACGACGAGCCGGGCGGGCAGTCGCTTCGCGCGCCAGGCGGTCAGGGCGGAGCCGTCGAGCCAGGGGAGCGCGAGCCGGGCCAGCACGATGCCGCCGAGCACGCAGCCGAACCAGGGGAAGACCGGCACGAAGTCGGCGCTGACGATCGGAGCCCTGGAGAAGCCCAGCCAGGCGAGCCAGGTCTGGTCGAGCAGCGGATAAGCGACGAAGCGGGGCAGGGCGAAGACGAGCGCCGCCGCGCCTGCAACGGCGAGCGTCGGCAGACGCAGGAAAGGCAGCGCCAGCACGCTCGCCAGCGCGACATGATGCAGGATGCCGAAGAAGATGAAGCTCGAGGGCATCGCGAAGAAGGTGCCGAGCGTCACCAGCGCAGCGGCGCCGGCGACCATGGCGAGGCGCTTGAGATAGGCCTTTCGGTTCAAGCCCTTGCGCGTCGCCAGCACGAGGCTGACGCCGACCAGCGTCAGGAAGGAGCCGGCGATCAGCCGCGCGAAAATCCGCCAGCCCGGTTCGTTGGGGACGTCGACGTCGGTCAGCCCGAGATCGGCGAGATCATAGGCGAAATGGAAGACGAACATCGCCAACAGGGCGAGGCCCCGCGCCAGATCGACGATTTCCAGCCGAGAGCGGGGAGGGAAGTCTCTTGCGGAGGGCGTGGCGTCGCTCATGGCGTGATCCGGCTCATGGCGGTCTTCATAGGGAGCTTGCGTCGCCGCCGCTACCCAAAGCAGGTTTCGCATGGCAGGTGGTAGGCCTCGCCCTTCTCCATCTCGTCCTTCTCCATCAAGTCCTCGCCCATCACGACGGTTCGCCATGCAGAGCTTCTCATCCGACGGCGTCGAGCTCGCCTTCATCGACCTCGCGCCCACCGGCGACGTTCCCCGGCACGAGACGATCATGCTCGTCCACGGCTTCGGCTCCAGCCACATGGTCAACTGGGTCAACACCCAGTGGACGAAGACGCTGACCCATGCCGGCTACCGCGTCGTCGCGCTCGACAATCGCGGCCATGGCCAGAGCGAGAAGCTCTACGATCCCGCCGCCTATTCCTCGCAGGTCATGGCCGAGGATGTGCGGCGGCTGATGGACCATCTCGACATCCCCCGCGCCTTCGTCATGGGCTACTCGATGGGCGCGCGCATCTCGGCGCATCTGGCGCTGGCGCATCCGCAGCGGCTCAAGGCGCTGCTGCTGGGCGGGCTCGGCATCCATCTGGTCGAGGGCGTCGGCCTGCCGCTGGGCATCGCGGATGCGATGGAAGCGCCGTCGCTCGACGACCTCACCGATCCGATGCAGCGCATGTTCCGCGCCTTCGCCGATGCGACGAAGAGCGATCTCAAGGCACTGGCGGCCTGCATCCGGGGCTCGCGCCAGACGCTGAGCGTCGCGCAGGTCGGCAGCATCGCCGTTCCGACGCTCGTCAGCGTCGGAACGAAGGACGATGTCGCGGGCTCGGGGCCCGAACTCGCAGCGCTGATCCCCGGCGCTGAATCCTTCTCGATCGAGGGGCGCGACCACAATCTCGCCGTCGGCGACAAGAGCCACAAGCAGGCCGTGCTCGACTTTCTGTCGCGTTTGTGAGAATGAACGGGCCGGTCAGCAGCCTCATGGAAAAGCGGGCGACGCCAATGTGTTGTCGACGGCAGTTCAAAGACTGAATCCACCGCCTGCCACGCTGATTCAACACGGCCCTGCAATCACATTTGGCGCGGATGCCGCATCCGGTGCTAGTGTCTGCGTCGCCGAACGACCTTTTTCGGAGAACAACCATGTCGTCAGGGCGTTCCGTCGCGGAAGCACGCGATCATGCGACCGGGCTCAACCTCGTCGATCCCGTGTGGTCGCGGTTGCGGCGCGAGGCCGAGGCCGCGATCGCCGCCGAGCCGTCGCTGGGCAGCCTGATCGTCGCCTCCGTGCTCAACCAGCCGAGCTTCGAGGCGGCCGTCGGCCACCGTGTCGCGGCCCGGCTCGGCCATCCGGCGGTCACTGCCGACCTGATCGAACAGGCCTTTACCGAGGCGCTGGCCGCGGATGAGACGCTCGCGCAAGGCATGCGTGCGGATGTGCTGGCCGTGCTCGACCGCGACCCGGCCTGCTACCGCGTGCTCGAGCCGGTGCTCTTCTTCAAGGGCTTCCATGCCCTGCAATGCCACCGGCTGGCGCATTGGCTCTGGCGGCAGGAGCGGCGCGATTTCGCGCTCTATCTCCAGAGCCGGTCCTCCGAGGTCTTCCAGACCGACATCAATCCCGCTGCGAGGATCGGCAAGGGCGTCTTCCTCGACCACGCCACCGGCCTCGTCGTCGGTGAGACCACGGTGATCGAGGACGATGTCTCGATGCTGCAGGACGTGACGCTGGGCGGCACCGGCAAGCAGGGCGGCGACCGGCATCCGAAGATCCGCAAGGGCGTGCTGATCGGCGCCGGCGCGAAGATCCTCGGCAATATCGAGATCGGCCAATGCGCCCGGGTCGCGGCCGGCTCGGTCGTGCTCGCTGCCGTGCCGCGCAACAAGACGGTGGCCGGCGTTCCCGCCAAGGTCGTCGGCGAGGCGGGCTGCGCCGAGCCGTCGCGCTCGATGGACCAGATCCTGGCCGGCGACAGCGGCGCCCATATCTGAGAGCGTCGGATCGGCCGCAGTTGCGCCCGACCGCCCGTGATGGGCGATCCGGCGCGGGAGCCGCTACGACCGCAGGTAGCGCGCTGTCATCTCGCCCTGCAAAGCTTCCTCCGTCACCAGAAGGCCGCCGCCGAGCCTGACAGATTCGACGCCGCCAGCGGCGTCGCGGTTCAACGTTGCCATCTCGCCCGGACTGTTGAAGCCCGAAGCCCTGGCGATGCGGCCGGTATCCTTCGCTTCCACGGCGATCTCGGGAGCGTCCTGGAACGGTTCGAGCAGGGCCGGATTCGCGACGAGCACCTTGCCGGACATCGCCACCAGATCGCCGCAGGCCCAAACGGTCCACCAGCGGCCGCTCCAGTCGGCGAGGTCGCCGGAGGCGGGACCATCCTTCTCGAAGCGCTGGAGGATGTGGACGACGCCGTCGAGCCAGGGATGCGCCAGGCCGTCGATGGCGTTGGTCAGCACCGAGACGGTCAGGTCCTGTTCGGGGAAGACGCAGGTGCGGGTGATGAAGCCCTGGAAGCCGCCGGAATGGCCGAACCAGCGCCAGTCGTCCTTGCCGCCCGAGATCGTGCCGAGCCCGTAATGCCGGCCGAGCACGCTCTCGTCGTCGGCCCAGTGCCGGCGGCTCATCTCCCGGCGCGAGAGCGGCGACAGGATGCTGGTGGCGGCGCCGGGCGAGAGCTGCGCGAAATAGCGCGCGACATCGGCTGCCGTCGCGACGAAACCGGCGGCGGCGTCCATCGCATTGCCGGGGTTGTCGGCGGGGATGACGACGCGCCGGTCCAGCGGCAGGCGTCCGCTATGGCCCTTCGCCATCGGCCTTCCGCCCCAGCCCTCGATGCCCGGTGCGGTTTCCTCGAGCCCGGCGGCGGCCACGACCTCCTGGGCGATCCATTCGGCATAGGGGCGCCCGGTGACCGCCTCGATGACGAGGCCGAGCAGCGCGAAGCCGTGATTTGAGTACTTGAAGCGCTGCGATGCCGGCAGGGGCGGCGGCGCAGAGAGGTCGGCCAGCAGGGTCGCCTTGTCGAGATAGGGGCGGCGGTCGGTGAACTGGCCGCTGTCTGGCCCGTCGCGGGTCAGCCCGGCGCTGTTGGAGACGATCTGGCGCAGGGTCACGGCCGCGATCTGCGGATGCAGGCCCGGCACATAGGTGCCGACAGGGTCGTCGAGGCGCAGGCGGCCGGCCTCCGCCAGTTTCAGCAGGCCGGCTGCAGTGAAGCTCTTGGAATGGGAGGCGATGCGGAAGCCGTGGCGCGGCGTCAGCGCCTCGCCCGTCGCGAGATCGGCCTGTCCGAAGGCGGCTTCGAGCACGAGCCGGTCGCCCTGTGCGATCGCGATGGCGACGCCGGGCTGCTGCTGATGGCGATGCTGGAAGGCGAGCCAGGAGGAGACATAGTCGAGGGCGGGGGCAAGCCAGGGCGTCATCGCCGGAATCCACAATCAGAGTCGGGGCCGATACTATGGCCGTCGCGACGCCGGGCCGGAACCCAGGTCCGCAAACAACCTGTCAGCGATGCATTCGACGCCTGCATCATCCTCGGGTCTCGACGGCTCCGGGACCGCTTTCGCTTGCCCTCACCGGCGCGCCATGGCATCCGTCCGGCCAATTCGAAAGGACCAGTCCCATGGACAAGACCGAACTCGCCAAGCTCGAAACCTATCTGCGCCGCACCTTCGCCAACCATGCGATCAGCGTCCGCGCGCGGATGAAGAAGACCGATTCGGCCGAGGTCTATCTGGCCGACGAGTTCATCGGCATCATCCATGTCGACGACGAGGACGGCGACCGCTCGTTCAATTTCACCATGGCGATCCTCGACGTCGATCTCGAAGACTGACGGGATTTCGCGAGGGCGGTCGTCTGACGCGACCGCCTGCGCTTCCGGTGCTCGCGGACATCAGTCCGCTCCGCTCCGGTTCTCGCCGGCCACGCCAGCCGACTCATCCTGGCGAAATCTCGTCGCGTGCCCGGCTCAGCGCATCATGCCGTCGATGGTGTGGCGGACGCCGCCGAGCATCAGTTCCCAATCGGCGATGATGCTGCGCGGGAAACGGATGTTCACATCCATGCCGCGATGACGGAACGTGACCCGGCAGGGCTCGTCCAGATCGGATCTGCCGAAGTCTGACTTGCCATTGTCGAGCGGGCAGCGCGCGGCAAAGCCGCGACCGTCGGGCACCGAGACGTAGAGTTCGTCGCCCTCATAGGGCGAACCCTTGCGGAAGCCGCGCACGACGAGCCCGCCGGGATTGGACCAGACGGTCGGCGTCAGGAAGCGCGCATACACCGACAATTGCGTCTGCGGCTCGTTGACCTTGTCCTGCGGCGTCAGGGTCACCAGAAGCCGCTGGCGGTTGTCGGCCCGGGCCGGGCCGAGGCTCGGCCAGTCCAGCCGCAGGCGAACCATGCCGACCAGCCGGCTCGAATCGTCGGGCTCCACGCCGGTCAGGTTCTGCGGCACCATCAAGGCGATCGACCCGATCCGCGCCGGCTGAACCACGGGTTCGCGCTCTTCCTCCCGATGAGTCACGTAAAGCGCCAGGCCGGAGGCGAGGGTGCCGGCGAGCATGATCGCGAAGGCCGTCTTGAACAGGGCCGCATCGGCTCGCGGCAGGGGCGGAGGCGGGCGCTTCAGGCGCGAGCGGACCAGGGTCGCGAGGCCGGCGCCCGGATGGGGGGGCGGGCTCAGATCGGCCTGCAGCGCCTGCTCGGCGACGGGATCCTGGGGATGATATGCAGTCACGGGCGACGCCTTCGGAGATACTGTCTCCACTGAAGCATCCGCGCGTTAACGCGCCGTAAACCATGCCGGCCCAGCCCGTTGCCTGGGCGGCAGGCATTAACCATCGCTTAAGGCTTTTCTTCACACTTCGTAAACCATGCGGCACGGTCGCGCGGTGTCGCCCGCGGGAGCCTGAAGTCCTTGACGATCGAACCTGCCGCGCTCGAAGCGCTACAATCGCTGGTCATCGGCTACGCCTTTGCGGGTCTGCTCGCCAGCGCCTTCGAACTGTTCACGGCGCAGAGAGCCGATTTCCGCCTGCTCCAGTCGGGCGGGCTGTTCGCGGTGGCGAGCGTGCCGGTCGTGGTCTTCAGCGCGCCCTTCCTGATCGTGCGGAACACGGTGCGTGGCCGCCGAATCGAGGGCAGGCCGTTCATGTTCGTGATGCTGGCCAGCATGATCGCCTCGGTCTGGAGCATCGCCAGCGGCCGCGTCGTGCTCGATCTGCTGCACCTGCTCGGCTCTTGACGGCTGCGCCGTCCGGCCTGTTCTGTCGCGTTCCCTTCTCGCGAACCGTGATCCGGTTCGCTTGAAGACGCTCTCGCGCTAGAGCATTTTCCGATCCAACCGGATCGTTCAAATACTCTAGCCCTTTGTTTTTACGCGCTTTCTTCACGCGAACCGGTATCCACTTCGCTTGAAAGCGCTCTAGAGGATGCCGTCATGCCGCTCTATTCCCTCGATGGACTGAAGCCCGAGACGCCCCCGGCCGGACAGTGGTGGCTGGCGCCCGACGCGCATCTCATCGGGAAAGTCCGCATCGGCGACCATGTCGGCATCTGGTTCGGCGCCGTGCTGCGCGGCGACAATGAGTGGATCGAGATCCGCGCCGGCAGCAACATCCAGGAAGGCTGCGTGCTGCACACCGACATGGGCTCGCCGCTGGTGGTCGGGGAGAACTGCACGATCGGCCATCGCGCCATCCTGCATGGCTGCATCATTGGCGAGAACAGCCTGATCGGGATGGGGGCGACGGTCCTGAACGGCGCGAAGATCGGCCGCAACAGCCTCGTCGGGGCCAATGCGCTGGTCACCGAAGGCAAGGAGTTCCCGGACAATTCGCTGATCGTCGGCTCGCCGGCGCGCGCGATCCGCACGCTCGACGAGGCGGCGGCCGCGGGCATCACGGCTTCGGCGCGCGGCTATGTCGCCCGCTGGAAGCAGTTCGCCGCTGGCCTGGTCCGGCTCGACTGAGCGACTGATCCCCCGAAAACAAGGCGGGCCGGCCCCCCGGGGAAGGGAGCCGGCCCTATGGCGAAACCCGGTCTGGGGACGGGTGGGTGGGGACGTGACCAAGTCTCGCCGTCCATCCGGAGAGGGCATCGCCCCCTCCGATTTCGTCGAACTCGTCTTGCCGTTCGCCGGTCCCCGGGCGAAGCGGCTGTTCAGCGGCTGCCTCAGCGAACCGAGGCGACCGTCGAGGTCTGTGCGCCGCCGAGCGAGGTCCAGCCCGTCCGCACCTGCGACTCGCGCTTGACGTAGACGTAGCCGGTCTGGTTCCAGGGCAGGACGGCGTTGCGCTTGTTGTCGAGGATGAAGTCGCCGCGATCGGTGCGGATCATCAGCACGGCGTGGCCGGCATTCTCCTCGTCGATGACGACCGTCATCGGCATGGCGCGGCGCGGCACGCCGATCTCGGCGAGGCGCTTGCGCTTCAGCAGCGCGAAATCCTCGCAATCGCCCTTGCCGTCCTCGGGCAGGTCCCAGCGATCGACGACGCCCCAGTGATCCTCGTCGGTGACCGCCTCGACCTCGCGATTGATGCGCGAGTTCAGCGTGACGAGGGCCTTCCAGAGCTTCGGCGTCATCTCGACGCGCTCGTCCTCATTGATGTTGACGCGGCATTCGGCCGGGCTGCGCTTGCAGAAATCTGTCCAGGCGTAGGGCGCCCTGGCGTCGCCCGTGGCGTTGGCCGGTGCGCTTGCGACCGGGATTCCGGCACCGGCCTGCTGCGCCTGAACGGCCGATGCGCCGCCGGCAACCAGCAGAAGCGCCAGCGCCGTACCCATGAAGCTGCGGTGTCTTGAAAGCATGTCGTCCCCTTTCGGTCCCTGGGGAGGACGATGCCGCCGGCGCATGGATTTGAGTTGAAATGAAAACGAACAATTGTAGCGAATTCGCCGGGCGATACTGGCGATGTGTCTTAGTATAAATCGTCGAAAAACGTCGTTGTAATAAATTCGTTCGCTGAATTCAGGGGTCGTTAATTATGGCGGTGCCCGGGAATAGGATTGATTAACCGTTCCGGGGCGCCGCGGCTGTTGACCGCGTGTAGTGCCCGCATCTCGTCGTCGAGCAGTTGCGAGCGGATGTCATCGGGATGCTCGAACATGAAGCTCGGCCCGAGCGCTCGCAGCGCGGCCGCGCTGGTGAACCCCCAGCCGACGGCGCCGAAGGCCATGCCGGCCTCGCTCGCCGCCTCGAAATCCCGGATCTCGTCTCCGATGCAGAGGCACTGCCCATGCTCGATCCCGGCCACCCTGGCGAGCTGGCGGAACTTCGTCGCCTTGCCGAACAGTCCGGCGCCGCAGGCGAAATGCGTGAACAAGGCCGCCATCTCGTCACCGAGCACCCGGCGGATATTGCTTTCGGTGTTGGAGCTGACGATGGCGAGGACGAAGCCCTGTTGCCTGAGCTGACACAGCATGGCCTCGATACCGGGAAAGATGGCGACCGATGCGACATCGCCGGCGGCCAATCGGCGCATGTGGCGGGCGATGAAGGGCAGCTTCCATCTGGAGACGCCGAGATGGGCGATGAGATGCCGCGCGCTGTGCCCGCGCAGGGTTTCGACTTCGTCGGGCGCGATGCGCCGGAAGCGATAGCGGTCGGCGACGCCGTTCAGGACGCTCGCGAACCAGGGGAAGGTGTCGGCCAGCGTACCGTCGAAATCGAAGATGATCAGTTTATAGGGCATGCCCGGCATTCGCAGCATTACAAAGAGCTGCTGGCTATGGCGGGTGCCGTCCGTCCGCGCAAGCTTGGCTGTGGATGCGCGCGACCGCAGGGGCAGGCTATCGGGTAGTCCGAGGACTCAGAGTTCCAGGTTCTCGTCGAGCAGATCGGCCGAGAGCGGGAAGCGGAATTCCGCGGCGAAGCCGCCGTCGAAGCGGCGCACGATCTTGGCCGGCGTCGAGCCGATGCGCAGGGGCGTGTTCATCGGCAGGTCGAGATCGGTGGTGAAGGCCGTGCCCGACAGCGAGATGTCGACGATCCGCACGACATGCTCGGATCCGTCATCCATCGTGACGACGGCGCGCGGATTGCGCGGAACGATGCGCTCGTGGCGACGGTCCTCGGGCAGGCCGAGCTCCTCGCGATTGGCGAGCCAGGTCAGCTGCGCCGTGAATTTCTCGCGCTTGCGGCTGGTCGCGGTGATGGTCATCGCGAAGCCTTCCATCGTCGTGCGCACGCAGGTGCCTTCGATGCGGCCGAGATGCTCGAGATAGACGATGACGCGATCGCCCGGATTGGCCCGGGCCGGCGCGGCGAGATGGACGCCGCCAGGCGAGATGTCGATCGTCTGGCAGGGATACTCCATGCGGTTGGGCAGCATGTAGCGACCCAACAGGACGACCTTCATACGATGATGCCGCCTGCGCTCGGCAGTGCGTGGAGCCGTCCGGGACGTCTGGAGTGCGCTCAACATCGAGGGTCAGCCTGATTTCGGCCGATCCTATAGGCCGTCTGGTTAACGAGCGGTTAGTCTTTCAGGCCCGGCCGCCCGGCAGGACCATCAATTTCGGCGGGTAAGACCGCATGGGAGGTGGCGGCTGCTGGCGCAGGCCGATGCCCGGCCAGAGCATGCGCAGCGAGATCATGCGCATCGACTCCAGCGTATCGAGGCCGAGCCATTCCGGCGTGGTGGCGGCCGAGAGCGAGCCCAGCAGGCGCGCATGGGTGCGGCCACGATAACGCAGCGGCAGGAGCAGCAGCTCGAGATAGACGGGGGCTCCGCTCTGCGTCTCGCCGGCGAGACCGGCGACCGCACCTGCGGTCTCGTCCATCACGGTCTGCGCGAGGCGGCGCATCTCGGACTGAGATTCGACGTCCGGCCAGAGCGCCGTGAAGGCCCGTCCGCGCAGTTCATGGCCGAGCAGGGCGCAGAGCCGCGTGCCCGCAAGCCTGAAGACAGGTCCGATTGGTTCATTCTCCAGGATGAAGGTATCGGCCAGCGCGTGTCGCAACGCGCCCGGCTCGATTTCGCCACGCTCCGGTGCAGCCCGTTCACCCCGAAGAGCGTCCCAGTAGTCGAAGACCAGGCGCGTGCTCGTGTTTTTCATTCCGGTACCCAATGCTGCCCGCCATCGCCTTCCGCCGCCGTTCGTGCGTCCCGTAATGGTGCAGAAACGTCAGGTGGAGGGACGAATCGATCCTTCTGACTGCGAAGGACGCAGGCGTCGTGCCGTCTTGCCATGCTCCCGGCGGGCTGTTCGGGTGAACGGTGCGTTAAGGTTAACAAGGTCTTGAGATTGTGGATAACCGGTTAAAATGCTTATCAAATTGACTGTAATTCGCGGGCGTTGAGCCCGCGTCCGAAGGGGCCGGCGGGGATGTGACCGCGGCGTTCCGAGTTGCGTATCGGGGCGCCCGCTCAGCCGGGAAAAAGGGGAGTGCCGCAAGGCTGCTCCCCTTTTTTCATGGGCCGGGCCCGCGACGCCATCGCTTGCCACGGGCGGCGGCTTCGGCAAGGGTTGCTGCGCATGTCCTACCCTCCTTCCAGTCAGCCTTCGTCGCCGCCAAGCGAGCCCGTTCTCAACCTGCCGACCACGGTCGTGTGGCTGATCGTGGTGCTGGGGCTGATCCAGGGCGGCCGGTCGCTGCTCTCGGACTATGACGACTATGTCCTGATGTCGTGGTTCGCCTTCGTGCCGGCGCGGCTGAGCCTCTGGCTCGCGCCCGACCGGCTGGAGGAGATGGTGAGCGCGGTCGCGGCCTCCAGCGCGGGGCAGGATCTGGCGGACCGGCTGCAACTCGTCCGGCTGCTGCTGGCCGATGGCGGCCCCCGGCTCTGGACGCTGCTGAGCTACGGGCTGCTGCACGGCTCCTGGCTGCACCTGATCACCAATCTCGTCTGGCTCGCAGCCTTCGGCAGCCCGGTGGCGCGCCGGCTCGGCAGCGGGCGATTCCTGAGCCTGATGGGGCTTTCGACCATCGGCGGCGCGCTGCTGCACTGGTTCTCGCGCGAACTCGACGTGCTGCCGCTGGTCGGCGCGTCGGCCGCCGTGTCGGGCGCGACGGCGGCTGCGATCCGCTTCGTCTTCGCGCCGGGCCTGCGCTTCGGCTCGCTTGCCGACGACGCCGTCGTGCGCGCCATTCCCGCCGAGCCGATGGGGCAGCTCTGGCGCAACTCGCGGGCCATGCTTTTCATCGTGATCTGGTTCGCGACGAATATCCTGTTCGGAGCCGGTCTCGTACCGATCCTTGGCGAGGAGACCAGCATCGCCTGGGAGGCCCATATCGGCGGATTCCTCGTCGGTTTGCTGCTGTTTCCGCTACTCGACAGGGGCGCGCTGCGGCGCTGAGCACGGCCTGCCGGGCACCTTGCCTGCGCCGTTGTCTTCCCCCACACTCAGCCCATTCGCAGCGTTCCCGAGGCCGTCCCGGCAGGTGATTTTCGTCGGCGGCAGCGGGGGCAGACCGATCCCGCGCGCCGGACAACGGCGCCACCGCACGGAGGATGATGCCATGAATGTCGAGCAACTGCTGGGCGACAAGGGTCACGAGGTCATCTCGGTCCAGCCGCATCGCACCCTGGCCGAGGTGATCCGCACGCTGACCGAACGGCGGATCGGCGCCGTGGCGGTGATGGGCGCTGACGGGACGCTGGTCGGCATCCTGTCCGAGCGCGACATCATCCGGGCGCTGGGCGAGCACGGCACGGCGGCCCTCGAAAGCCCGGTTTCGCGGGCGATGACATCCAAGGTCGTGACCTGCCGGGCCCAGACCAGCGTCGACGAACTGATGGAGCTCATGACCTCCGGGCGCTTCCGCCATGTCCCGGTCGTCGAGAGTGGCCGCGTCGTCGGCATCGTCTCGATCGGTGACGTGGTGAAGCATCGCGTCGCGGCGATCGAGGCCGAAAGCCGGGCAATGCGCGACTACATCGCCATGGCCTGAGATAGAAACCGGGCCTGAGGCCGCAGGCGGAGCGTCAGGCGGAGATGCGGCTGGCGGCGATCGCCGCCTCGATGTCGTCGAGGGAGCGTTGCGTCGCCTGGCGCCCGAGTTCGATCGTCTCGTCGGCGCGATGGAAGTCGAACAGACCCATCCGGCCGAGCTTGGGGCCGATCATCACATCCGGCGGATCGCCGGCCAGGCGCGAGCGCGAGATCCGGTCCTGGGTGATGTTGAAGGCGTCGATCATGACGCCTGCGAGGCCTGGCCGCTCCTCGTTCTGCCGGCCGACGAGGCTGCGGACCCGGCGCGCTGCGCCGGTGATGCCGCCGAGCCAGCGCGAGGTCGGGCGCACGTCGAGCTCCGGCAGGATTTCAGGATCGGGGTCGGCGGGATGGTGCTGGATCGTGGTGCCGCGGCCGGCGAGATCGCTGTTCAGGTTGACGCAGATCACGACGTCGGCGCCAAGCGCCCGCGCGGCCGTGACGGGAACCGGATTGACCAGCGCGCCGTCCATCAGCCAGCGCCCGCCGAGCTTCACCGGGTCGAAGACGCCAGGCAGTGCATAGGAGGCGCCCAGAGCATCGACCAGGGAGCCGTGCGTCAGCCAGATTTCGTGGCCGGTGCCGAGTTCGGTCGCGATCGCGACGAAACGCGTCGCCAGTTCCTCGATCCGTTGCCCGGCGAGGTCCCGCTCCAGAAGCCGCTTCAGGCGTCCGCCGCCGATCAGGCCGGCTCCGCCGATGTGGAAATCCATCAGGCCGACGACGCGGCGCTTCGTCAGGCTGGTGGCGAAATCGGAAAGTTCCCGTAGCTTGCCCGATGCGTAGCAGCCACCGACGACCGCGCCGATCGAGGTTCCGGCGATGACGTCCGGCGTGTAGCCGGCTTCGGCCAGGACTTCGAGCACACCGATATGGGCCCAGCCGCGCGCCGCGCCGCCGCCCAGTGCCAACCCGATCTTCGGCCGGCCGTTCGGCGCGGGCGCATCCGCGCTCATCTCGTTCATCGGCGTTCCGTCTCCGCCATGGGTGCCACTTGCAAGGCCGCCACCACCAAGTCCAAAGGCTCGCCGCGCGACGTTTTCCCACAACATGGGCCTGTCCCTCCGGGGGAGGTCGAAGCGTCGCATGAACCCATGATCAAACCGTCACTGCCGATCAAAAGCTTGCCGGTATCGGTCGCTTTTGACGGAAAGATGAAAGCTTGGTGAAAACTTTCCCAATGGCGGCGATCGGCCTCAGCCAAAGGCGAGCGGTTCGGCGGCGGCCTCGCGCAACGGCTTGACGCGATAGAAGCAGGAGTGGCGCCCGGTGTGGCAGCAGCCGCCGTCGCCCGCGACATTCACCTTCAGCCAGAGTGCGTCCTGGTCACAATCGACCCGCATCTCGACGATGGTCTGGATCTGGCCGGAGGTCGCGCCCTTGTGCCAGAGCTCGCCGCGCGAGCGCGACCAGTACCAGGCCTCGCCGGTCTCGATCGAACGCGCCATCGCCTCGGCGTTCATATGGGCGACCATCAGCAACTCGCCGGTCGCGGCATCGGTCGTGACGCAGGTGACGAGGCCGCTGGCGTCGAAGCGAGGGCTGAGCGTCGTGCCCTCCTCAAGCGCGCGCTTGTCGGGGGCAGTAGGGAAGGGCGACATGAAAGGCTCCGAACGATCAAGGGCGCATCGCGACGATGCGTCCTTGTAGGGCCGGCCGACCCACCGGCCAATCGCAAAGCGGCAGAGCTACAGCCCCGGCGACTTCACCATGGTGAAGAAGCGGACCTGTTCGGCGGGGTCCTTGAACAGGCCAGTATATTGCGTCGTCATGGTGGTGGAGCCCTGCTTCTGCACGCCGCGCATCGACATGCACATATGCTCGGCCTCGATCAGCACGGCGACGCCGCGCGGCTCCAGCGCGCGCTCGATGACCTTGGCGATCTGGGCGGTCATCGTCTCCTGCGTCTGCAGGCGGCGGGCATAGACGTCGACGATGCGGGCGAGCTTGGAGAGCCCGACGACGCCCCGGGATGGGTAGTAGCCGATATGCGCCTTGCCGACGAAGGGCACCATGTGGTGCTCGCAATGCGAATAGAACGGGATGTCGCGCACCAGGACCATGTCCTGATAATCCTCGACCTCCTCGAAGACGCGATCGAGGATCTCGTCCGGATCGTCGCCATAGCCCTTGTAGAATTCCTTGTAGGCCTTGGCGACGCGGTGCGGCGTCTCGCGCAGGCCTTCCCGCGCCGGGTCGTCGCCGGCCCAGCGAATGAGCGTGCGGACGGCCTCCTCGGCCTGTTCCTGCGTCGGCTTCTTGATGAGAAACTTGTCTGCGGAGGGGTTCAGAGCCCGCTCGACGGACAAGGACTTAACCACTGGGTTCACGTGGTGCCTCCCGTTACCATGACGCGTCATACGCCGCGCGAGCCCGAATGGATCTGCGGCAGGGACGCTGCGACAAGTTCGTCCTCAAAAAAGCCGGCCATGAGGGATGCTCTCCCGCCGGCCGGTCTTCCATCCTATATTGGCGACGAGCGCCGGTCATTCCAAGGCCGGTGGAGAGCACGACATGCTGAGCGACGTCTACAACAAGCGCATCCTCGAACTGGCTGCCAACATCCCGCTGCTGGAGCGGCTGCCCGCTCCCGACGCCACTGCCAAGGCCCATTCACGACTATGCGGCTCCACGGTGACAGTCGATGTCACCATGGATGGCGATGTCGTCACCGGCTTCGGGCATGAGGTGAAGGCCTGTGCGCTCGGCCAGGCCTCGTCCTCGATCATGGCGCGTCATGTCGTCGGTTCGACGGCGGAGGAGTTGCGGACCGTGCGCGAGCAGGCCCGCGCCATCCTGAAGGAGAACGCCGAGCCGCCTGCCGGCAAATGGTCCGATCTTTCCGTGCTGGTGCCGGTGCGCGACTACAAGGCCCGGCATGCCTCGACGATGCTGACCTTCGACGCAGTGGTCGATGCGATCGGGCAGATCGAGCAGAAGCGGCGCGCGCCGCAGGCGGTCGCTTGAACGCCGTGAGCGTGCTCGATTCCGGCGCGAATTATTTCAGGCCGAGCGCGAGCCGGATTTCAGCTTTCGTCTCGTCGAAGCGAGAGCGGAAGGCGCGGTCGGCGAGGAGCGCCTTGGCGACGGCACGGCCGGCCTTGTCGCCGGCGGCGAGATCGCTGCGATAATGGAAGCCGCAGACGAGGCGGCTCTCATTGTAGTCGGTGACCCGCTCCTCGAACTTCGCGGCGAGTTCGGGCGCGGCCTCGGAGAGGAGTTCGGCATAGAGCGCGGCCGTCGCCGCATGGCCGGCGGGGAAGGAGGTGCCGTCGGGGCGCCCGCCCGGGCAGGGCTTGACCCGGACCTTGCTCCACGCGGAGAACGGACGCGTGCGATTGGTCATCCGGCGCACGCTGAGCAGCACGAGGCTGAGCTCCACCTGCGCCTCGCGGAAGAGCAGGCGGACCTCGCGGTGCTCATTCCCGGCGAAAGGGATGCCGGCGCCCTCGAGGAACCGGGCCAGGGTCTGGTACTGGTCGGCGATCGCGGCCTTCTCGCGTTCGGGCGTACGGGTCGTCGAGATCTGGATGACCTCGTCGAACTCGCGCTTGTGCTCCGGCGAGTTCATCGCGGGCGGCAGCCCGACGATCCGCGCGATATCGACCTTGCCGGGCTCGAGCCAGAGCAGATTGGTGCGATGCTGGGCGCTCGCGGCGGCGGGCAGCGACAGCAGGCCCGCCGCCAGGCACAGCGCGGCGACGCCATGACGGAACGGAAGCGGTCGCGGAACGGGGCGATGCATGGCGAATCTCGGTTCTGAGGACGAGGGGGATGAAAGGGCATCGCAGCGTGCCTTGTCACGTCTTTTCGCGCAGGCGGTGCATTTGAAGCAGGCGCCGCGACGTGGCGCTCATTACGCGATCCGTGGCTACCAGCTCAGCCTGTCGATGCTGGTCGGCCGCCATTGCCGGCATTGGCCGAGCTGTTCGGCCTATACCGACGAGGCGATCCAGCGCTTCGGCCTGTGGCGTGGCGGCTGGGTCGGCGTGGCGCGAATCTGCCGCTGCACGCCGTTGGGCACGAGCGGCATCGACCTCGTCTGCGAGGAACTGCCGCAGGGCTCGCGCTGGTATCGGCCCTGGTCCTATGGCCGCTGGCGCGGGGTGAACGCGCCTACCAATTGAATAGATTTCTTAATCAGAGGTTGCGTTTTTGGTTGTTTACCAAAGGTAATCGGCGTATTCGTCTCAATCTCTGGTTGTCTCGTTATGTGGAGGGTTGCATGCCTTCGCTTACCGATCTCGTGCCTGTGCCGCGCAACAACAATCCGGGCCTGAACGGTACCGGGAACGGGCTCATGCTGGCGACCTTGGGCAATCCTCGCAGCAATTATGACCAGCGTTGTCGCCCGGTGACGCTGCCTTCGCTGAGGGCTCGCATGGTCACCGAAGATGTCGGCCCGTTTCGTGTGACCGGGCTCGATAGCGCCGTCGCATCCTTGCGAGCTGTGTTCGTCGACGTCAAAGCCGAGCAGAGGGCTGTCTTTGACGCGCTGTCGACGGCCGGCCTGCTATGTTGCCGCCATGTGCGCGGCTCCCGGACCGCGATCAGCAATCACTCATGGGGGACCGCGATCGATCTGAAGATCAACGGTCAGCTCGACCCGCGCGGCGACGACAAGGTCCAGCATGGGCTGACGCTGATCGCTCCGATCTTCAATCGCCACAAATGGTATTGGGGCGCAGGTTTCCCGACAGAAGACGGCATGCATTTCGAGGTCAGCCGGCAGCTGCTGGAATCGATCGCCGGAGCGCCTGCGGTCTCCGTCGACAACGACGTCGTGTCCGTCGGCGAGCGTGGCGCGCTCGTCGCGGATTTGCAGCGCAAGCTGAACAAGGCTGGCGAAACACTGGACGTCGACGGTATCTTCGGCGGAGATACCTTGGCGGCGGTGAGGGCATTCCAGGCTCGGAACGGGCTGGTGCCGGATGGAGTCGTCGGGCAACGAACTTGGAACAAGTTGAATGCGTTATGACGTCGGCGGGAGATGGAGGCGTGCTGCCCTCGTGGCCCTGACCGCCATCGCGCCGGCCGGAGCTGTCGCGGCACCGACTTCATCATACACCGATACCGAAACCTGCGTGCCCTTGGCCCAGTTGACGCTGCCAAACCGTCAACTTGCGACCGGCGGAAGCACCAAGCTTCGCCGATGTCCAGGGCCGGGCGGCGCCAGTGCCGTGATCGTCGACGATGGCGAACGAAGCTGGCTGGTGGTCGAGTTGGGCGGTGTTCTGTACCCATTGTCGAACGTTATGGTCGAGACGTTCGCGCTCGGGAATTTTCCCAGCGTGGCCGAACCAGGCAAGCTTGAATGGCGGATCGACAGCAAGGGCAGCATCGTGGGGCTGATCGTACGGGTGCGCTACCAGCGCAACGATGTCCCGGCCACGGCACCGTCGTCGGAAGCGTCGGCATTGATGGCGTTCAAGATCGGCGCAGGCTCGCAGCCCGAACTTGCCGGCACGACGACCGACAATGCGAGGGCGCGCGCACTCGTCGATGCGGAGCGCTGAGCGTTTCGGTTTGTTGAGCGTTTCGGTCGTGCAGCGGGTGGTGATATTGATGCCACTTCGGCACGCCCCTCCGCCGCAGACCGTCGCCGGCACGGGGTGGCGTGCTGAGGATGGAGCGGGCGAGACCCAGCGCTAACGGGTGGCACTCACCTGTTTCAGCGCCTCGCGGCAGCCTTCGGAGAGCTTCGGCAGGTTTTGCTTGAAGCAGGCGGCGATCCGCCCTCCGCCCGGCATCACGCCGGAGCAATGGGTCGCGACATCCTTGGCGCAGGCGTCACGCAGCGCGGCACGGTCCTGCGCCAGAAGCGGCTGCGCGGTGAAGGCGAGGAAGGCTGAGAGGACGAGGGTTCGGATCACGGCGTGGCTCTCCTGTGGCTGAATCGTAGCGGCAACCAGCATCATGCCGGCGACAGCTTGCGGGGCGATGAGGAAATCATGACGGAACCGACAGGTTTTGTTGCGCCGCGTCGCGAAGCGATTGCCTGCGGGCGTCGCCTCGTATAGGCGGGGCGTCTCGGTGGCGTCCTCACCCGGATACGGACATCCCCGCACAAGCCCTCCCATGTATCCGGCCTTGACTTACGGGGTTCGTATCCCCGAGTGAGCAGGAGCGCGATCGATGACGATCTCCCTGACATTTCCCGACGGCGCCAAGCGCGAATTCCCCTCCGGCATCACCGGAAAGGAGATCGCGGGAGGAATTTCGCCCTCCCTCCTGAAGCGCACGGTCGCGATGGCGCTCGACGGCGTCGTCGTCGATCTCGGCGATCCTATCGGGAAGGATTCGAAGATCGAGTTCCTGACGCGCGAGGACCCGCGCGCGCTCGAACTGATCCGGCACGACTGCGCCCATGTCCTCGCCGAGGCGGTGCAGGCGCTCTGGCCCGGCACTCAGGTGACGATCGGCCCGGTGATCGAGGGCGGTTTCTTCTACGATTTTGCCCGCAACGAGCCCTTCACGCCCGAGGACCTGCCGGTCATCGAGAAGAAGATGCGCGAGATCATCGCCAAGGACGCGCCCTTCACCAAGGAAGAGTGGAGCCGCGACAAGGCGAAGGCCTTCTTCGCCGAGAAGGGCGAGGCCTACAAGGTCGAGCTGGTCGATGCGATCCCGGCCGACCAGACGCTGAAGATGTACGCGCAGGGCGAGTGGATCGACCTCTGCCGCGGCCCGCACATGACCTCGGTCGGCAAGGTCGGCAACGCCTTCAAGCTGATGAAG
>DATDBB010000042.1:0-7650 GCA_036525085.1 Allobosea sp. | reverse complement strand
ATTCAAGCCGTCTTGAACCGGCCGTCGTTGCGAGGCACGCGGCCATTCACACTGGTCCTTGTCCTCGGCGCGCTTCCGATTCGCCTCCACCCTTCCGCCGGACTCGTCAAGCTGACGTTTGGTCGTTAGCGTATCGGGCTTCGATCCGGAACGGGGAGGTGGCTATGCCGTACGCCGATGCCGTGATGATCTTCTCCTGCGAGGAGCGCAGGGGCGCTGTCCTGAGAGCCGCTCAGCTCCTCAACTGCGCGCCGGGAAGCGATGAAGAGCGCGAATTCGAGATGCTGACGCAGGCCATCGTCGAATACGATCTCATTCAGCAGGCCCAGGCCCCTGTCGAGATCCCGGCCGGGTTCATGCAGTTCATTCGCAACCGGGCCGCCGGGCAGGTGGCCGGCAAGCCAGCCTGAGAGACGGGATCAGCGCCAGCGCCCGAAGGCATCCGCCAGCGTCTGGCTGCCGGGTCCGCCCTTCTCGAAGGTGATGATGCCGCGCTTGCCCGAGGCGAAGCGCACGGGCACGTCGATCCAGGCCCGGTTCATCATCAGGTCGATATTGCGCTCGACCTCGACGGGCACGTTCGAGAGCGCCGCGACGAAGAGGTTCTCGCCCAGCGCCGAGTTGATCGCCGAGAGCGGCGCGCCGCGCTCGCTCTCCTCGGTCTTGAACTGCGGCACGCCGACCTCGCGCACGGCTTCCGTCGCCGGATCGCCGGTCGAGGTGAAGCGCATGCCGATGATGTGCGAGGCGGGGAAGGCCGTGTCGGTGTTGCGGCGGATGGTGAAGTCGAGCGTCAACCCGATCTCCGCGATCTCGACGGTGGCACGCACGATCGTCTCGACCGGGCGGCCCTGGCCGACGCTCTCGCTGTCGAGGCGCCAGAAGACGCGGCCGTTGACGGCGCGCGGCGCCTGCGGGCTGTTGGGATCCTCGGTGTAGAGGATGGCGCGCTGCGCGACCGCGATCTCCTGCGAGGGCGCCGTCGTGCTGCTGCTGCTGGCCGGGCGCTGGCTGGGGGCGGGCGTGCCGGCATCGCCGACGCGCTCGTTGATCTTGCCGGCATTGTCCGGCTGTGCCGGCTGGACGGGCGTCTCGACGCGGGGGCGCTGGGCCATCTCCGGCGGCTTGACCTTGTTGACGTAATAGGCGGCGGCCGCGATGGCGGCGACGGCGAGGGCGACGCCGGTCGCGACGACCGCCGTGCGCAGATGGCCGGGCTTGACGCGCTTCTCGCGCGGCGGCGCGACCCGCGGACGCATGACCTGCGGCTCGGCCGGCTCCTGCACGGCCGCATGGAGCCGCTCGTCATCCTGCCCGGGTTCGGTCTGGGCCTGGAACTGGCCTTGGACCTGGGCCGGCGGCTGCGTGTGCGGTCGGACCGCGGCCGCAGGGGGCTGCGGCGGCTCGCTCGGCTGGGGCACGGGCGGCTCGGGCTCGGGCTCTGCAGGCAGCAGCGGCGCGAGGTCCGGCTGAGGCGGAGTGTCGTCGTAATCGGCCTCGATCCGCGCCACGGCCTCGTCGAGCGACAGGCGCTCGCGCATGATCTCGGCCTCGCCGAGCGGCGGGTCGAGACTGCGGAGCTGGGCCACGAGGGCGGCCCTGGCACGGTCGTAGATGGCGTTGCGCGCCGCCGGAGACGTGTCGGGCAGCCCGGCGACCGCTCGTGCCAGGATGGGATAGAAGTCGGCCATTGGCCTCACTTGTCGTTGTTGGACGGCCGCGTCAACCCTCGAAAGGATTGTGCACGAGGATCGTATCGTCGCGCTCGGGGCTGGTGGAGAGCACCGCCACGGTCGCGCCGATCAGTTCCTCGATGCGTCGGACATATTTGATCGCCTGGGCGGGGAGGTCGGCCCAGGAGCGCGCGCCGGCGGTCGAGCCTTCCCAGCCTTGAATCGTCTCATAGACCGGCTCGACCCGGGCCTGGTCGCTCTGGCCAGCCGGGAGATGTTCGAGAATCGCGCCGTCGAGCTTGTAGCCGGTGCAGACCTTGATCTCCTTGAACCCGTCGAGGATGTCGAGCTTGGTCAGGGCGATGCCGTCGATGCCCGAGGTCTTGACGGTCTGGCGCACGAGGCAGGCATCGAACCAGCCGCAGCGGCGCTTGCGGCCGGTGACGACGCCGAATTCCTTGCCCTTCTGGCCGATCAGCTCGCCGGTCTCGTCGAAGAGCTCGGTCGGGAAGGGGCCTTCGCCGACACGGGTGGTGTAGGCCTTGGCGATGCCCAGCACATAGCCGACCGCCGAAGGGCCCAGCCCCGAACCCGTCGCGGCCTGGCCGGCGACGATGTTCGAGGAGGTCACGAAGGGATAGGTGCCGTGGTCGACGTCGAGCAGCGCGCCCTGCGCGCCCTCGAACAGGATGCGCTTGCCGGCGCGGCGTTCCGAATCGAGCAGGGCCCAGACCGTGTCGGCATAGGGCAGGACCTGCGGCGCGATCTCCTTGAGCTGGCCGAGCAATTCGCCGCCATTGACCTCGGCGATGCCGAGCCCGCGCCGCAGCGCGTTGTGATGGGCGAGCAGGCGCTCGATCTTGGCTTCCAGGATCGCGGGATCCTTGAGGTCGATGACGCGGATGGCGCGGCGACCGACCTTGTCCTCATAGGCCGGGCCGATGCCGCGCTTGGTCGTGCCGATCTTGAGGCCCGCATTGGAGGTCTCGCGGAAATGGTCGAGTTCGCGATGCAGCGGCAGGATCAGCGTCGCATTGTCGGCGAGGCGCAGATTCTCCGGCGTGATCGCGACGCCCTGCGTACGCAGCCGATCGATCTCCTCGACGAGATGCCAGGGATCGACGACGACGCCGTTGCCGATGACCGAGAGCTTGCCGCCGCGCACGATGCCGGACGGCAGCAGCGACAGCTTGTAGACGTTTCCGTCGATGACGAGCGTATGGCCGGCATTATGGCCGCCCTGGAAGCGGACCACGACATCGGCCTGGCTCGACAGCCAGTCGACGATCTTGCCCTTGCCCTCGTCGCCCCATTGGGCGCCGACCACAACCACATTTGCCATGGCTCAGCTGTTCCTGCTTGTCTTGCTCGTGTCGTTTCGGGCAAGCGCCGCACATGAAAAACCCCGGCGCAAGACCGGGGTTCCGAGGCAGGTTCTTGCAAGCCCTCATGAGCCAAGCGCGCGCCGAGGTCAAGCTTGGCGCGCATGGAAGGCACGCCCGCCAGCATGTAGAAGAGGCTGCGGCGGCCATGAAGGCGCCGCGCTGGCAGGCTTCATGCTTGGCTCGCGAGGCCGGGTCGGCGGCCCTCAACACGGATGCGCGGGCGCGCGCGAAGGGGAACATAAGCATTATGACGACGGCACTCGACACCTGGCTCGAACGGCACCATGCCGAGTTCAGCGCGATCCGGCAGGACATCCACGCCCATCCGGAACTCGGGCTGGAGGAACACCGGACGGCGGCGCTGGTTGCGGCCAAGCTGCGCGAATGGGGCGTCGAGGTGACCGAATCCATCGGCGGCACCGGTGTCGTCGGCGTCATCCGCGGCAAGCGCCCGGGCCAGCGCGCCATCGGCCTGCGCGCCGACATGGACTGCCTGGCGCTGGAGGAGCAGACCGGCCTGCCCTACGCTTCCAAGCATCCCGGCAAGATGCATGCCTGCGGCCATGACGGCCACACCACCATGCTGCTGGGCGCTGCGCGCTATCTCGCCGAGCATCCCGATTTCGCGGGAACGGCGATCATGATCTTCCAGCCGGCGGAGGAGGGACGCGGCGGTGCCAACGCCATGCTGGCCGACGGGCTGTTCGAGCGCTTCCCCTGTGACGCGATCTATGGGCTGCACAACACGCCGGGCCTGCCGGCCTCGCATTTCGGCACCGCGGTCGGCCCGTTCCTGGCCTCGGCCGATAGCTGGAAGGTGACTTTCCGCGGCGTCGGCGGCCATGGCGGCTCGCAGCCGCATCTCTCGACCGACATCACCTATGCCCAGGCGCAGTTCGTGCTCGGCCTGCAGGGCATCGTCGGGCGCAACGTGCCGCCACTCGACACCGCCGTGATCAGCGTCGGCTACATCCATGGCGGCGACGTCAACGCCTCGAACGTGATCCCCTCGGAACTGGTGCTCGGCGGCACGGCGCGGACCTATTCGGCCGAGATTCGCGACACGATCGAGCGGCGCATCGCCGAACTCGCGGCGGCGACCGCGCAGGCCTGGGGCTGCAAGGCAGAGGCGTATTACCATCGCGGCACCAGCCCGCTGATCAACAAGGCCGAGCAGGTCGAGGTCGCCATCGCCGCGGCGGCGGCGTCGGTCGGGGCGGCGAAGGTGGACGGCAAGCTGCGCCCCGGCACCGGTGGCGAGGATTTCGCCGAGATGATGCTGATCAAGCCCGGCGCCTTCATGCGCATCGGCAACGGCGTCGCGGCCGACGGCTCCTTCAAGGGCCTGCACACGCCGCTCTACGACTTCAACGACGCGATCATCCCCGACGGCGTGCGCTACTGGGTCAATGTCGTGCAGGAAGAGCTTGGGATGCAGGAGCAGGCGGTCGCGGCGTAGGCAGGACCGTATCTGTCATTTGCCAATAGGGCTCGGGTCGTCCCGGGCGACCGAAGGGAGACCCGGGACCCATTCCGGAACGCTTCAGGAATGGATCCCGGGTCTGCGCTGCGCTCCGCCCGGGATGACAGCGTGAAAGTTTGCACGTGTTCGGTCAGCGTCGAGGCCTGCGTGATCGGCGCGATGCAGGGCTCCCCTCCACTCCCGTCGGTTGCGCGGCACGGAGGCAGGGCGTAAGCGGCGGGCTCCCGCAAGCCATTGGGGCATCGCCATGCAATCGCTCTCGATCTCGACGCTCACGATCTGCGGCATCGAGGAGCTGCCGGCGCACAGCCTCCGCCGCGTCACCCATGTGCTCTCGGTGCTCGATCCCGACCGCGCGGAGATCGACGCCTTCGGAACCTATGGCGAGCACACCCGCGTGACGCTGCGCTTCCACGACATCATCGATCCGGTTCCGGGGCAGGTTCATCCCGAGCCGGAGCATGTCGAGCAGATCCTGCAATTCGGGACAAGCTTGCGCGAGGGCGTGAGCGAGCGCGTCGACGGCCATCTCCTCGTGCACTGCCATATGGGCATCTCGCGCTCGACCGCGGCGATGCTGACGCTGATGGCGCAGAACGACCCGCAAGCCGGCGAGGACGAATTGTTCGAGCGCCTGCGCGGCGTGCGACCGCAGGCCTGGCCGAACTCCGTCATGATCGGCTTCGCCGACGCGCAGCTCGGGCGGGGTGGGCGGCTGGTCGAGGCGCTGCGCCGGCATTACGGCGTGCAGCTCGGGGTTCAGCCACGCTACCGCGAATGGATGAACCAGCTCGGGCGCGGCCGCGAAGTCGCGATGGCGGTGTGAGGGCACGTTGCGCCGGAACCACCGCCGTCATCCTGGGCGACCGGAGGTCGTCCCGGGATCCATCATAGCGCGCGGCGGAGCCTTATGATGGATCCCGGAACTACGCCGCTTCGCGGCTTGTCCAGGATGACGGGCGTGGTTCGATCGCCATATGGACTGCCCCGGATGCCTACCGCGCCTCAATTCATCGGCCGCGGCAGCGGCGCAGGCCCCGGCAATGGCTGCTGGGCGTAGGTGACCTCGCGATCACCCGGCCATTTGATCCGGTAGGCGACCTTGATCTCCTTCTCGGCGCCCGGCGCGAGATCGAAGGTCCAGGCCGAGACGCCGCGCTTGTCGCCGACCTGCTTTTCGGTCGGCGGTGTGGTCTGGGCGGGAATCGTCTCCACCGTGATCGCGGTGCTCTCCGAGAAGGGGATGCGTTCGGTCACGGTCACCTTCACGGGTTGGGCGTGCAGGCTCTTCACGACGGTCCTGAACTCGCGCAGATCGGTGCGGGTCTGGCCGAGCCAGGTCGGCTCGTTCTCGCGGCGGCGAACCGGGGCGCGGGAGACCTTGAGCTTGTCGTCGGCGCCGAAGCCGAGCTCGACCTTGTCACCCGGAGCCACCAGCCCGATGCGCCCGCGGCCGATATAGCTGCCGTCACGATGCAGCGCGACCGCGCCGGGCAGCAATGGCGCCGCCCCCTCATGGATGAAGCTCGCTTCGAGATAGGCGGTCTCCTCCAGCTCCGGCGTGATGCGGGCCTGCAGCGTCGGCTCGGCCTTGGCCTGGCTCAGCACGACGATCTTGGACGAGCCGTCCTGCGGGATGCTGACGCGGCCCGGCACCTGGAAGCTCGCCTGATAGGCGCCGGCCTCGACCTGCGCAGTCTGGACATCGGCCGCGACCGGCTCGGAGACCGATCTCTGGGTCTTTTCGGTCTGCGCCATGGCTTCCGCCTCGGCCTTGGCGCGGGCCGCCGCCATGGGGGCGGGGGCCGCCCCGACGCGCGGGCGGCTCTCGTAGACCACTGGCGGTTCGAAGAACATCACCTGAATCGGCGCCAGTTCCGGCGCGCGGGTGCCGCCGGCCGAGCGCGTGGTCGAGAGCGTCAGCGCGACGTCGCCCCAGTCCTCGCCGGTGCGCTGGCGCAGTTCGGCGCGCCGGACCAGATCGAGCGCGGGCTTGGCGGTGCCGCTGCCGGTCGTCAGCCGCGCCTCGTATTGCGGCGTCCAGCCGGCGCCGCCGACGCGGTAGCTGACAGCGAACTCGGCCGCGACGGGGGCTAACGCCTCGACGGCGATGGCGATGTCGCGCTTGGGCGCGCCCGGCTTGGCCGTCTGTGGCCTCGCCCGCTCCAGCGCCGCGATCTCGGCATCGACATCGCCGGCTCGGGTGCGGACGCCGCGCAACTCGTCATGAACCTTGACCAGCGAGGTGCCGATCGCATCGAACACCGCCGGCCAGTCGGTGACGGGCAGGGCCTTGCCGTCCGGTCCGAGCTTGTCGGGGCCGATCTGGGCGAAGCGCTCGATGGTCGCGCGCTTGGCCTCGATCGCGCTGATGCGCCCGGCCAGCGTCTCCTGCTCCTCGCGCAGCGCCTTGAGCTTGCCCTCGATGACCGCGTCGAGCACGGGGCGCGCTTCGCCGGGCGCCAGGCGGATATCGACCGCGCCGACCGAGAAGGCGGCGCTCCCCGTTCCTTCCGAAAAACTCCGGCCCTCGACGCGGATCGAGGCCGGATCGATCGTCGCCGGCAGGCCGCGCAGCACGATCTGGGAGGCGCCCTGCATCAGCTCTGCCTTGCCGAGCCGCGTCACAACGGCGCCGTCCGGATAGACGGTGACGCGATCGATGCGCGAGGACAGCTCGGTCTCGGCCGCGCCTGCGAGGCCGGGGGCGAGAACCAGGGCGGCGGCAAGTCGGGTCATCATACTGTGCTATCCCCTCAGACAATCACGAGGCCGTGATAGGCGGGTTCGAATTCGGCGCCGCCAAGGCGGAATTGGGCCGGATTGCGGACAGCATCGCCCGGCTGTGGCAGCCCTGCATCCTGCATTCGGGGGAGGCGGTGCATTCGACGCTGTTTCGGGGCATCGCTGAACGAAAAAGCCCTGCCCGAGTGGGGCAGGGCTCGCGTCGATGTGATGGCTGCGTAGCCGGCTCAGAACTCTTCCCAGCCGGTGTCGTCATGGCCGTTGGCGACCTTTTTGGCGGGGGCGCGCGGCTGGACGAAGGCGGCCTCGGCGATCTTGCGCAGGCGGGCGGGCTCGGAGGCCGGCGGCGCGGGTCGGACAGACG
>DATDBB010000041.1:0-5591 GCA_036525085.1 Allobosea sp. | reverse complement strand
CCGTCCAGTCGCATCCAGACCGACCACGCTGCAGCTGTTCTTGCCCAAATCGACACCGAGAATCCGAACGTCCTTCATGCCACCCTCCTGTCCCCACCCGGTCAGTCTGGAGGAGAGGGGCGGGCCATTCCATAAAGGGGGCAGCAAGGCCAGGCGCTCGGCCGCTCGCGCGGCGGCTTCACGACCAAAATCCACGCGAAGTCAGATGCTTCGGGCGCGCTCATCGGATTCGACCTGACCGGCGGGGAGAAAGGCGACGCGCCCCACTTCGCCGTGCTGCTCGACCTCGGGCCCGACATCGCGCCCCGCGCCGTGATCGGCGACAAAGGCTATGCCAGCAAGGCCAACCGGGCCCTGGCGCGCACGCGCGGCATCGCGCCGGTGATCCCGCACAAGGACAACGAGAAGGGCAGGCCCGTCTTCTTCGCCAGGACGCTCTACAAGGCGCGCGCCCGCATCGAGCAGGGCATCGGCGCCCTCAAACGCTTCAAGCGCGTCGCCCTCCGCTGCGAAAAAACAGCTCGGAACTTCCGCTCCATCGTCAGCATCGCCGCAGGGCTATGCTTGATCAAATTCGTCCACACCGCCTAACTCGTGAGGTGCTGCAACAAGCGCGCCGAATCTGACCACAACGCCACGTAGGCATGAAATATTACCTTGATAATTACGTGCCAAATCGGCCGAATTTGCCTCTGTAATCTTGTGGGCTCACGCCAATCTTTCGGCGAAATGCCCGGCGCATGCGTTCTTCGTCCACAAATCCGCTCCGCGTCGCAATCTCCTTGATGCTCTGCCGGGTTTCTTCGAGCGCACGACGCGCTGCTTCCAGCCGCAACTCCTCGACGACCTTGGCTGGCGTCCGGCCCGTCCGTGCGAAATACAGGCGTGCGAATGTGCGCGGGCTCATGGCAACCCGCGCGGCCAGCACCTCGACCCTGAGATCCTCGCCAAGATGATCCTGCATCCAGCGGTGAAGTGTCTCGAAGCCACCATCCTCCGCCTCCTGCAAGGCGAGGGGCACGCTGAACTGGGTCTGTCCGCCGGCCCGCTTCAGGAAGACGACGAGCCGTTTGGCAACGCGGATGGCCTCGGCATGGCCGCGGTCCTCTTCGATCAGCGCCAGTGCGAGGTCGATGCCCGCGGTGACACCGGCCGACGTCCAGACCGGACCGTCACGCTCGTAGATGGCGTCCGGTGACACGGTAACGTCCGGGTAGCGCTCCTGCAGAAGGTTGCAGGAGCCCCAATGCGTTACGACCCGTCGGTGATGGAGCAGTCCAGCAGACGCCAGGACGAATGTGCCTGTACAGACCGAACACAGGCGCCGGATGCCCCCGGCATGGGCAGAGAGCCAGTCAACGAGAAGCGGCTGACCTGCTGCCTCATGGACGCCCGGTCCGCCGACGACGACGAGTGTGTCGGCGTCGTTCATGTCCTGGATCGGCCGGGTCATGATCTCGATGCCCGACGAGGTCCTCACCAATCCGCCTGCCGCCGATGCGACCGTCAGACGGTATGGCGCGAGGCCGCTGTCCGCAGTTTCACAGGACAGTTCAAAGGCGGCGAGGGGGCCAGACAAGTCGAGCAACAGCGCATCGGGAAAGACCACGAACACGACATGACGTTGGAGCAATCCGCTCTCCATGGCAGCGATGACAGGCATGGCAGGAAAGGAGGTCAGAATGTCGTTTCCACACTCGCTTGTCATGCTCAAAGATGAGGCCTGAGCACAGACGGAGGCATCCTTGAGTAAAGCAACGTTGGAGATCGGGCTTCTGTTCTTTCCCGGAATGACTCAACTCGATGTCACCGGGCCATTCGAAGTCTTGGCCCGGTTGCCGGGGGCGCGGATTCATCTGCTCTGGAAGAGCATCGAACCGATCACGAGCGATGTCGGCCTGACCTTGATGCCGACGACTTCATTCGCGGACTGTCCGCAACTCGACGTGCTCTGCGTGGGCGGCGGCCCGGGGCAAATGGCGCTGATGGACGATCCCGAGGTCATGAGCTTCGTGGCCAGGGCAGGCGAGAGCGCGCGCTACGTGACCTCGGTCTGCGCTGGCTGCTTCATCCTCGCCGGTGCCGGATTACTGAACGGGTACAAGTCCGCATGCCACTGGCTGTCGCGCGATCAGCTCGCGGTATTCGGAGCCATACCCGTCGCCGAGCGCATCGTCGTTGATCGCAACCGCATCTCGGGCGGCGGCGTGACGGCCGGGATCGACTTCGCCTTCCAGGTCGCAGCCGAACTGTGCGGCGACGAGGTGGCCAAGCGCCTGCAGCTCATGCTCGAATACGACCCCAAGCCGCCATTCGACATCACCGAACACAACGCGCCGGCCGAGCTGCTGGCCGAGATCCGTGCATCCGCACGTCCGATGCTCGAAGAACGCCTGCGGTCGAGCGAGAAGGCGGCCGCCCGCCTGCGGGACGGCGGCGTTCGCGCCGGACAGTAAGCACTGTGATGGCGCCCCGGATCAGGACGTCCGTCGAGGACGGGCAGCGTTTCGTCTGGTTCGAGGATCCGGCCTGCAGTCTGTCCGGGGTGATCGCCATCGACTCGCTGGCACTCGGGCCCGCGGCCGGGGGGTGCAGGTTCTGGCACTACGATGACGCGCGGAGCATGCTGTTCGACGCCGGGCGGCTTGCACGGGGCATGAGCTACAAGAATGCGATGGCGGGGCTGCCCTTTGGAGGCGGCAAGGCCGTAATCCGGCGGCCGGAGGGACCATTCGACCGCGAGGCTCTTTTCCGGTCATTTGGTCAGGTCCTGGATGGGCTCGGGGGCGACTACCTGACCGCCGAGGACGTGGGCACGACCCCTCGCGACATGACGACGGTCCGCTCCGTCACGCCGTTCGTGTTCGGTCTGCCTTCGGTCGGCACGGCTGCGGGCGGGGACCCGTCGCCATGGACCGCGCTGGGGGTCTTTCTTTGCATCGAGCATGTGCTCTCACGGCGCGGAATTCCGCTCGCGGGAAGCCGGATCGCAGTGCAGGGGCTCGGCAATGTCGGCGCGGCACTCTGCCTCAAACTGCACGGAAGCGGTGCGAAACTGCTCGTGGCCGACGTTCACGAGCAGGCGGTCGCCCGGCTGCTCGGCTCGGTTCCCGCCGAGGTCGTTTCCGTGGACCAGATTCACCGCAGCCAGGCCGATCTCCTCGCGCCATGCGCGCTCGGCGGAAGCCTCAACCAGGAGACCATACCCGGCATTCGGGCGTCCATGGTGGTCGGCGCGGCCAACAACCAGCTCGCCACGACCGCCGATGAGGCACACCTGCAAAGCAGGGGGATTCTCTATGCGCCCGATTACGTCGTGAATGCCGGCGGCATCGTCAATGTCGCGGCTGAGTATCTCGGAAACGATCAGCGCGAGGTTATCGACCGCGTTCACCGCATTCCCGAGCGGCTCGCGGCCGTACTGGACCGCGCGGAAGCAACAGGACAGTCGCCGTCATACGTCGCCGACGCGATGGCCCGCGATCTCATAGGGGGCGCCACGCCTGCCGCACCGAAGCAGGCATCGCTCGCGCATTAGCGGGCTAAATACCGCTGCCGACCGCCTTTCGCCGGAACTTCACGATTTCCATCCGCATCGCACAGGAGCGCATCATGACGCAGTCCAAGTTCGCAACGCTGGCTACCGCGTGCCTCGTCTGCATGGCTGCGGTATCGCCGTCCGTCGCCCAGTTCTCAGGCGACACAGTCAAGGTCGGTGTGCTGAACGACATGTCCGGCCCCTATGCGGACATCACAGGACAATCGAGCCTGATCGCGGTGCAGATGGCCGCCGAGGATTTCGGTGGCAGCGTCCTCGGCCGGAAGATCGAGGTCATTGCCGCCGATCATCAGAACAAGCCCGATGTCGGATCGGCTATCGTGCGCAGGTGGTACGATCAGGACGGCGTCGATGTGGTCGTCGGCCTGGGAGCGTCTTCCGTCGCGCTCGCCGTCAGGTCATATGCGCGCGAGAAGGGCAAGCTGGACATCGCGACCAGCTCTGGATCATCGGACCTGACCGGCGCGGCGTGTTCGCCGACCGGCTTCCACTGGATGCATGACACTTACGCGCTGGCAAAAACGCTCGCTACGGCCAGCGTCAAGAGCGGCGGGACCTCATGGTTCTTCGTCACAGCAGACTATTCATTCGGCCATGTGCTCGAACGGGATGCGGCACGCTTCGTGGAAGCCGCCGGCGGGCGTGTGCTGGGAAAGGTGCGTGCACCCATCAATTCGACCGACTTCTCGTCCTATCTGCTCCAGGCGCAGTCGTCTGGCGCGAAGATCATTGGACTGGCGAATGGCGGCAACGACACGATCAACACCGTCAAGACAGCGCGCGAATTCGGGATCGTCGGCGGGAGCAGCAACCAGAGCCTCGCCAGCCTTCTCCTGATGATCACGGATGTCCATGCGCTGGGCCTGGAAGCCGCTCAGGGAATGCTGCTCTCGGAGGGTTTCTACTGGGATCAGTCGGAAGACGCGCGCGCCTTCGCCAACCGCTTCCTTGCCCGCCGCAAGCTGATGCCCAACATGATGAACGCGGCCGACTACAGCGCTACACTGCATTATCTCAAGGCTGTGCAGGTGGCGGGAACCGACGAGCCCAAAGCGGTCGCCGCTGCCATGCGCAACCTGCCCATCAATGATGCGACGTTGAAGAACGGCAAGATTCGCAGCGATGGCCGCGTCGAACGGGACATGTACCTGTTTCGCGTCAAGAGGCCCGGCGAGTCCCGTGGCGCGTGGGACCTGTACGAGCAGGTCGCCACCGTCCCCTTCGCCGATGCCTTCCGGCCCCTGTCTGAAGGTGGTTGCCCGCTGGCGGTCGCCGCTTCGCGATAACCGCGTGCAAGACAACTGATTTCGGCACCGCACCTCCCGTGTGGTGCCGAAATCCGATCAAAACGCCCCGCCGGCGCGGTCGCGATCTGCCCGGAACAAGCGGTTCTTCGTGCTGGCGAGATCCATGCAGGCAGCCGAACAAACCGCCTGCCGAATGGAAAAGAGCCGCGCGTTGGTCAGCGACGCCATCAGGAGCTAATCCGCCTTGTCGAGCGATATCATCCTGTCAGTCTCCAAACTCTCAAAAGCATTCGGCGGCTTCACGGCTGTCAATGGCGTTGACCTTCAGGTCAAGCGCGGGACGATCCATGCGCTGATCGGCCCCAACGGCGCCGGGAAGACGACCTGCTTCAACCTGCTGACCAAGTTCCTTAGCCCCACCAAGGGCTCGATCGTCTATAACGGCCGCGACATCACCCGCCAGAAGCCGGCCGAGATCGCGCGGCAGGGGCTGGTGCGTTCCTTCCAGATTTCGGCGGTGTTCCCGCAGCTCAGCGTCAAGACCAATGTCCGGATCGCGCTGCAGCGCAAACGCGGCGACTCGTTCGATTTCTGGCGCTCCGAAGACGTGCTGAAGCCGCTCGACGAGGAGGCGTTGCGGCTGGTCGAGGCCGTCGGCCTTTCCGCCTTCGCCGAGCTGCCGGCGGTCGAACTCTCCTATGGCCGCAAGCGCGCGCTCGAGATCGCCACGACGCTGGCGCTGGACCCCGAGATGCTGCTGCTCGACGAGCCGATGGCCGGGATGG
>DATDBB010000040.1:0-4928 GCA_036525085.1 Allobosea sp. | reverse complement strand
ACGAGTGAATCTGGAGTTCCACAACGGCGATACCGAGGCCGACATGGACACCAAGAGCGCAGATGCCTTCCGGACCATCAGCGAGGTCGCCGAAGACCTCGACATACCCCAGCATGTGCTGCGTTTCTGGGAAACGCGCTTCTCCCAGATCAAGCCGCTCAAGCGTGGCGGCGGCCGGCGCTATTACCGCCCTGACGATGTCGCTCTGCTGAAGGGCATTCGCCGGCTGCTTTACGGCGAGGGCTATACGATCAAGGGGCTGCAGCGCATCCTCAAGGAGCAGGGGCCGCGCCATGTCCAGGCGATCGGCCGCGGCGCGCCGATCGGCCCGCCGCCGGCGGAGGCCGGGGGATCATCCGCTCGCCCTGCCGGCCAGGCCGCGCCGAAGCAGCAGGCATCGGTGCGGGCCCAGGTGCCTGATGGCCTCGACGACCTCACGCTGCTGACCGCGGTGATGGCCGAACTGGGTGAATGCAAGCGCATCCTCGATCGCGCGCTCCAGCCCGCGACAGAGACCGCCTGACGGATCTGCCTTGCAAGGGCAGCGGCTTGAATGCGGCCGCCTTGCGACCTAAATCGGCCGCAGAGGACGACCTCTGGCGCCGGTGAGCATAGATCCTGGCGCGTCCCTTCCAGGCGTGGACGACCTCGCCCCTTTCAAGAGGAGCGGCGTCATGGCCTGGCTCTATCTCTTCATCGCGGGTCTGTTCGAGGTCGGCTGGGCGATCGGCCTGAAATATACCGATGGCTTCACCAGGCTCGTGCCCACGGCCCTGACGCTCGCCAGCATGGTGGTGAGCCTCGGCCTGCTCGGCCTCGCGCTCAAGGAACTCCCGGTCGGGACGGCCTACGCCGTCTGGACCGGCATCGGCACGATCGGCACCGCCGCCCTCGGCATTATCCTGCTCGGCGAGCCCGCGACCGCGCTGCGGCTGGCCTGCATCGGGCTGATCGTCGCCGGCATCGTCGGGCTGAAGCTCGTCGCCTGAGACGGTCGGCTCAGCGCCGCTGCCAGGATTCTGGCCAGTAGCCGCCGCGCTCCAGCATGACGATGAGCACGATCACAGCGAGCGTGACGGCGAGCGTCAGCAACTTGGCGTTCCACGGCGTGCCGCGGCCGATAAGCCAGATCAGGGTCAGGCCGATCAAGAGAGGGACGAGCATTTCCATAGGGCGAGCCTAGAACAAGGCGCCGCCCGACGGAACAGGGGCAGGCTTCGTGCCCGCCTGCCGCGTGCGTGCGAGATGCAAAGATGTCCAGCGGAGCGGGAACTCATCCCGGCGGCACACGTTCGCTCAATAGGGGAAGCGCATCGCCTCAGGGCATGCCGGCCTGTCTCATCCAATCGACACGCGACAGGAGAACGACATGGGACTTTTTTCCAAGGACATCAAGACGATGGATGATCTCTTCGTCCATCAGCTCCAGGACGTCTATTACGCCGAGAAGCAGATTCACAAAGCCCTGCCGAAGATGATCGAGAAGGCCACCGACTCCAAACTCAAGCAGGGCCTCGAGGCGCACCGCGCCGAGACAGAGGGGCATATCAAGCGGCTCGAGCAGGTCTTCAAGCAGCACGGCGCCGAGGTGAAGGCGGTCAACTGCCCGGCGATCGACGGCATCCTCAAGGAAGCCGACGAGGTCGCGGGCGAGGTCGCCGACAAGCAGGTTCTGGATGCCGCGATCATCGCCGCCGCCCAGGCGGTCGAGCACTACGAGATCACCCGCTACGGCACGCTCGCGGCCTGGGCCAAGCAACTCGGCCGCGCCGATTGCGCCGCGCTGCTGCAGCAGAACCTCGACGAGGAATATGCCGCCGACGACAAGCTCTCGAAGCTTGCCGAGTCCGGCATCAACCGCAAGGCGGCCTGACGGCGTCTAACCCGGCATAGGCAGCGCCCGCGACGAATCTCCGTCGCGGGCGTTCGTCGTTCAGGTCGGGTTGCCGGGATCGCCCGGTGGAACCTTCGGCGGCTTGTCGCGGAAGCGTCCGCGCGCCCAGTAGCCGGCCAGCGCCAGACCCGGTGGGATCGAGACCAGCAACAGCCAGGGCAGGAAGCTCCAGTCGCCGGTCATGAGGCTGTGATCCCGGCTGATTCGGGGGTGGATGCTGCGCGCGGCGAGATCGCCAGCGCTCCCTCGATCAGCGGCTTCATCCGCCCAAGTTCAACGGCCATGAAGTCGAGAAAGAGGCGCACGCGCGGCGAATGGCGCAGGTCGGGATGCGTCAGCAGCCAGAGATCGGCCGAAAAGCCGGGGTCGGGCGCCGCCAGCCGCGTCAGGCCAGGCTTCGTATCGGCGATGAAGCAGGGCAGGAAGCCGATGCCGATGCCGGCCTCGACGGCCTCTGAGAGACCCAGCACGGTGTTGACCTTGTAGACGATGCGCTCGGGCGCGACATGCTGGGCGAGATAGCGCACGGCCTTCAGCGCCGTGAACTGCTCGCCGAGCGAGACCCAGCGCTGCTCCCACAACTCTTCGATCGGCACCGTGCCGGCGTCGCTGAAATCGGCGGCGCGGCCATAGAGCGCCCAGGCGATCCGGGCGGCCCGGCGCCCGACGAGCGTCTCCGGCGGATTGTCGGTCGCCCGGATCGCCACGTCGGCGTCGCGCTTCGACAGGTTGAGCGACTGGTTGCTGAGCAGCACGTCCAGCCGGATGTCGGGACATTGCACCAGGAAGGCGGCGAGGACCGGCGTCAGCAGGTCGACCAGCAGCGTATCGTTGGTGGTGACGCGCAATTCGCCCGCCGGCTTGATGTCCTGCCCCGCGAGCTTCAGCGCGAAGGCGTTGATGTCGCCGTCGAACCGCTCGGCCAGTTGCGCCATCTCGTCGCCGGCTGGCGTGGCGACATAGCCGCTGCGATGCCGCTCGAACAGCTTGATGCCGAGCGCCTCCTCGATCTGGCCGAGGCGGCGGAAGACAGTCGAATGATTCAGGCCGAGCGCGATGGCGGCGGCCGGCAGGGCCCGCTTTTCGGCGATCGCCCTGATCAGCCGGAAATCGTCCCAGGCGAGCGCCTTCGTCGGCAACATCCTGGTCGGCAGCGTCTTGTTCGGCGTGTTCATGCGGGCACTCTCAGGCATGGCTTCGCCGCCATCAAGGCCTCGGCCCTGATGACGGCGAAGGGTGCCGGTATGACGCGGCCGGTCAGGCTGCGGCGGGCTTGGCCGAAACCAGCAGCGGGGCGGGCTTCAGGGCCAGTGCGCCGTCTCCGATCAGGCCATGGGCCAGCGCGGCAAGCGCCAGGAAGGCCGGATACTCCCAACCACCGTTCGGAGCGTTGAAGACCCAGCCATTCGGGGCATGGACGGCGAGCGCGCCGAGCAGCACCGGCAGCAGCAGGATCGAGACATAGCGGCCATAGAAGCCGGTCAGGATCGCGAGGCCGCCGATGAGTTCGGCCAGGATGATCGGCCAGGCGAGGAAGGCGGGCAGGCCGACCTGGCCGAGGAAGCCGGCGAAACCGGCCGGGGTGAAGATCACGAGCTTGAGATAGGCATGGGCGATGAACATCAGGCCGAGCGCGACACGCAGGCCGAGGGCGCCATAGGGGGCGAGGCGATTGTCGATCATGATGGCAGTCTCCAGGAACGGGACCGGGTTGGTCTCGCCACAAGAGATCGCCCTCGCCGGGTCGCAATGCAAATGGTGACTTGTCAATGATGACATTGCGTTGATGCAATAGTTTGCCTCTGGCGCTTTGACCAGGCCGGACCGATCTTCCTGGCCAACGGGGCGACCGCTCTTGCTTCACAGCCCCTGCATCACAGCGTCGGAAGGACCTCAGTCATGCAGATCAACGGCATCCATCACGTCACGGCGATCGCCGGCCCGGCGCGCCGCAATCTCGATTTCTACGGCCGTGTGCTCGGCCTGCGCCTGGTCAAGAAGACCGTCAATTTCGACGATCCAGGCACCTACCACCTCTATTATGGCGATGCCGCCGCCGCCCCGGGCACAATCCTGACCTTCTTCCCCTGGGAGCATGCCGCTCCCGGCCGGCTCGGCGTCGGTGAGACGCAGGAAACCGTGTTCCGGGTCCCCGCGGCTTCGATCGGCTACTGGACGCATCGGTTCGTCGAGCATGGCGTGCCGCATGATGCGCCGGTGAAGCGCTTCGGCGAGACGGTGCTGGCCTTCCGCGATCGCGACGGGATGCGGCTTGCCCTCGTCGGCGTACCCGGCATCGAGGCTGAAGCGGCCTGGGTCGGCGGCGACGTGCCCGCGGAGCATGCGATCCGCGGCTTCCACAGCGTCAGCCTGCTGCTCGAGGATGCGGCTCCGACGGGCGCGATCCTGAGCGATGTCTTCGGCTTCCGCGAGATCGGCCGCGAGGACACGCTCATCCGCTACCGTGCCGACGGCGCTCCGCTCGGAAACGTCATCGACCTGCGCGTCGCCGGCGGCTTCCTGCCGGCGCGCCAGGGCGCGGGCTCGGTGCACCATATCGCCTTCCGCGCCGCCGATGATGCGGCCGAGGAGGAGATGGTGCGCAAGCTCGCGGAGAACCACGGCATCCGGACGACGGAGCAGAGGGACCGGAACTATTTCCGTTCCGTCTACTTCCGCGAGCCCGGCCGCGTGCTCTTCGAGATCGCGACCGACATCCCGGGCTTTGCCGTCGACGAGCCCGCCGAGAGCCTCGGCCAGGCGCTGAAGCTCCCGCCTGGGCTGGAGACACAGCGCGACAGGATCGAGGCGATCCTGCCCGCCCTCGTCTGAGCGCGCCGCCGCCCTGCCTGTTCTACGGGGGCAGGGCGGCGAGCCTCTCGGCAAACGCGCCCCCCCTTTATGGAATGGCCCGCCCCTCTCCTCCAGACTGACCGGGTGGGGACAGGAGGGTGGCATGAAGGACGTTCGGATTCTCGGTGTCGATTTGGGCAAGAACAGCTGCAGCGTGGTCGGTCTGGATGCGACTGGACGG
>DATDBB010000039.1:0-14982 GCA_036525085.1 Allobosea sp. | reverse complement strand
CACTTTGGTCGCATAAGAGAACGAGGAAGCGACCGGGACTGTCCTTCGTTTCGATTGAGGAGATGGATCCCCATGACCTATGTGCTGAACGATGCCTCCGTCCTGCCTGCGACCGAGGTGACCAAGACTGCGAAGACCGCCGCCATGTCTGACGGACAGGGCTTCTGGCAGCGTCTCTACGCCGCGATGATCGAGAGCCGCCGCCGCTCCGCCCTGCGCGAGCTGCGCGCCCACTCCTTCCTGATCAACGAGTCGGGGATTCTGCTGGGTGGAATTCCGGCGTCGACGGTCTCGAACGACCGCGCCCTGCCGTTCAATCGCTGATTGTCGCGCTGAGCCTTCGCCTTGCCTCTCCTGCGCGATGACCGCGCGGGTTCTCTTTTCGACATTCGCCGCAGGCTCCGGCCGCGGCACAGACAGGACAATGACCATGATCGCCATCATCAAGCATGCTTTCGAGTGGATCGTCGACGCCGTGAAGTTCACCTCTGCCGTCTGGCATGACGCCCGCTCCATGCAGGCCGAGGCCGAGACCAAGTACGGTCACATCGGCTTCTGATCGCGCTCCTTCGCGATGCTGGCCGCCTGACGCGACGTTCTGCGCTTCCGGTGCTCACGGACCAATGTCCGCTCCGGTTCTCGAACGCCGCGCCATGCGTCTCAGCCTGGCGAAGGATCGAGCCTCCTCGGAGGCTGCGACTGAAAGCGATTATCGAAGGTGGCGTGGCCTTGGGGCTGCGCCGCCTTTTTTCATGACCAGCGTCGCCCAGCCTTCGCGCAGCGACTGGCGGGCGAGGTAGAGCCCCTGATGCCGGTAGGTCGAGACGACGCCGGCGACATCCATGGCGAGCAGGCCCGAGAGGATGACCGTGCCGTCCGGCGTCAGCACGCGCGCGATCGATGGCGCGAGGCGCTTCAGCGGGCCGGCCAGGATATTCGCGAAGACCAGATCGAAATGGCGAGGCCGGTCGGCCTTGGCGTGGCGCAGGCCGGGCGCGACATAAAGATCGAGCGCGTACGGCGCGTGGTTGACGCGGGCATTGTGTGCGGCGACCTCGACGGCGATGGCGTCGATGTCGCCGGCGACGACCTTGCGCTTGGTCTGCTTGGCGAGTGCCAAGGCCAGAATGCCCGTGCCGGTGCCGACATCGATGGCGTTGCGCGGGCGGCGGCGCTTCAGTTCGGCATCGAGCGCCAGCAGGCAGCCGGCGGTGGTGCCATGATGGCCGGTGCCGAAGGCGAGCGCGGCCGGGATTTCGATGCCGACATCGTTGATGCGCACCGCCTCGCGATCATGCTCGCCATGGACGAGGACGCGGCCGGCACGGACGGGTTTCAGCCCGTCGAGGCTGGCCGCGACCCAGTCCTGCTGGTTCACCGTGGCGAAGGGCGTGCTGTCGATGACATCGCCGACGATCGGCCGCAGCATGTCGCGCACGGCGTCCTCGTCGGGATGAACGGCGAAATAGATCTCGACCTTCCAGGGCGCGTTCAGCGAGAGCGTGGTGACGCCGCTTTCGATCTCGAAGGCGGAGATCGCGGTTTCCGTGGGATCGAAGACCTCGCCCAGCAGTTCAGTCAGCGCGCGCGCCTTCTCGCCCGAGGTGGAGAGTTCGAGGACGGTAGCGACCGTCGATGGCAGGAGACCTTCACGCATGGGCTGCCCATAGCAGCGGGACGCGGCGATGTCATGGCCGGCGTTCCCGGTTTAGGCTGTTTTCGGGCAAGGCAGGGGAGATGGCCAGTGTTCTCGCATGTATCAGTCGGAACGAATGATTTCAGCCGGTCCGAGGCGTTCTACGCAGCCCTGTTCGAGGCGCTGGGAGCCCGGCTTCGCTTTCGCGATCCCGAAGGCGGCACCGCCGCATGGCAGCCGGCCGATGCCGATCGCCCATTGTTCTTCCTGACGCGCCCGTTCGATGGGGCCCCCGCCATTCCCGGAAATGGTCCGATGGCCGCCTTCCTGGCCGAAACCCGGGCCGCGGTCGATCGCTGCCATGCGGTGGCTGTCGGCCTTGGCGGGCGCTGCGAGGGGCCGCCGGGCCTGCGGCCGCATTACCATGCCAACTATTACGGCGCCTATTTTCGCGATCCCGATGGCAACAAGCTCTGTGTCTGCTGCCATCGGGCGGAATGAGGCCTCGGCGCGTTCAATGATCCCGCGCGCTGAGTGCGGCGAACATCTGGGGCAGCGTTCCCGTCTCCGCCGCGAAGCGCAGCGGCTTGCAGCGCTCGACGATGACCTCTCCCGTTTCAGGGGCGCCTTCGAGGATCGCCATCACCTCCGCGGTGAAGTCGGCGAGCGGCATGGCGTCGGGATCGGTCGCCTGATGCGGGCCGAGAAGCTCGGTCTGCACGTAAGGCGGCGCGATCTCGATCACCTCCACCGGTGTGCCCTTGAGTTGCTGCCGCAGCGCCATCGACCAGGAATGGATCGCGGCCTTGGTGGCGGAGTAGGTCGGGGTCGCCGCGAGCGGCACGAAGGCGAGGCCCGAGGAGACCGTGACGACCGAGGCGCGCGGCTGCGCCAGCAGATGCGGCAGCAGCGCCGCGGTCAGCCGGATCGGTCCGAGCAGATTGGTCGCGATCGTGTCCTCGGCGATGGCGAGGTCGAGCTGTTTCTCTGGCTTCATGATGCCGGCATTGTTGATGACGACGTTCAGCGCCGGGAAGCGCTCGACGGCCTGTTTCGCGAAGGCCTCAATGTCGGCCTTGTCCTGAATGTCGAGCAGCATCGAATGCATACCGGGATTGGCCTCGGTGACCTCGTCGAGCACGCGCTCGCGGCGGCCGGCGATGATGACCGTGTTGCCCTTGGCCTGCAGAGCCTCGGCGAGCGCGCGGCCGATGCCCGAGCCGCCGCCGGTGATCAGGATGGTGTTGCCTGTGATGTTCATGGCAGGGGTCCTTTCGCTGTCGCGCCTTTCATGGTTGCGCCGAACTCAGCTAGGCCCGATGCTCTCCAAGTGAAAGAAGGCACCTGAAAGTTCTATAGGCACCAAAAGGAGAGTGTCGGATGCAGATGATACGCGATGCCGTCGCGGCGATGCTGGAGCAGGGCCGGCTGTCGCATCCGGAGGTCAGCCCAGCGGTCGAGGCGCTGGTGCGCGATGTGATCGGGCAGGTCGCCGACAAGTGGACGATGCTGATCCTGGAGGCGCTGGAGGAGCATGGGACGCTGCGCTTCACGCAAATCGGCCGGATCATCGGCGGCATCAGCCAGAAGATGCTGACCAAGACGCTGCGCCAGATGGAATGCGACGGGCTGATCACGCGCACCGTCCATCCGGTGATCCCGCCGCATGTCGACTACAGGATGACCGAGATCGGCCGTGAACTGACGGCGGCCTTCTGCGGGGTCTGGGTCTGGGCGGAAACGTATTATGCGCAGGTGGAGGCGGCGCGGGCGGCGTTCAAGGTGCGGGAGGGTCGGTGAGCCGCTGCCGCCAGGTTCGACACGAGCGCCGCCCCGGGGCGTATTGTCCTTGAGGACAGGTCATTATCGCGTGCAATTGACTATGATCGAAGCGCTGGGAGCGCCGTGGAGGCGAGACCGGGCGGCCTAGGCTTATGCAGCTGGCACCATGAGTCGCGGCGGAGTGGCCCTGTCGGGGCAGGCCACGAAGAGGTGGCGATCAGGCGAAATACTGTAGTCGAGAGCGACCACAGAGACGATCCATCACAAAGCTAAATCTTGTCTCCGAGCCCCGGTGGTATAGTCAGCCTATCAGGTTGCCGGCCCACAATGCCGCCGGCCTGCGATGATCGCCATCCAATCATAACGACAGTGGCGCGGGCTTCTTTTGCCGGCGCTTCAACGGGGAATTTGTAACAATCCAAAACGGGATCTGGCCGTGATTGAAACAAAGTGCAGACGAGCCGTCGCCCGATAGAAAAGACGGCGGCTAGATTGGGAGGATGCAATGAGTAGAAATTCAAGGCGACTCGATCTTCGCGTTCTGGGCCTGATAGGCGGCGTCTCTCTGCTGGCGTTCGCGAATGCGCCCTCACGGGCGCAGACAGCGGAGGAGTTGGAGACCCGCTACCGTCGCGAGAGCATGGAACAGGCGCTGCAGACCAAGCAACGTTTCGATCTTTATGGCATTCGCTTCGATTTGGATAAGGCGACGATCCAGCCAAATTCGACGAATCTGCTGGATGACATCGCGACGACGATGAAGAATTTCCCCGACTGGCGGTTGCGAATTGTCGGTCACACAGATGCGACAGGCAATCCAGCGCCCAATATGGTCCTGTCCCAGGAGCGTGCGGACGCGGTCAAAGCAGAGCTGGTGAAACGAGGCGTCGATACGCAGCGGCTGATGACGGCGGGTCTGGGGGAGGGGCGGCCCGTCGCGAGCAACGACAACTCCGCTGGCCGCGCGTTGAACCGCAGGGTGGAATTGAGCAGGTTCACGGACTCCGCCGAAGCACGGAGAATGCTCAAGGCGATGTCCGACTTCCTCGTCGGGCAGAAAATGCTCTCCTTCGGCTTCGACTCCATGTTCGAAGTCGTCTCGACATCCGACCAGAAACTGGGCCTCGCGAGTTCCGGGGGCGTGACGCTCAACCGGCCTGACAAGGTGCGTGCGACGCGATCGGGCGGCTTTAGCGACATCGAGATTCTTTTTGACGGAAAGATGCTGACGCTTCTGGGCAAGAACGCCAATATGTACGCGCAGACCGCTGTTTCGGGCACGGTCGACCAGCTCATCGACGAGCTCAAGGACAAGCACAACAGGCCTCTGCCTGCAGCCGATCTGCTGTTGGGGAACCCCTATGACGAACTGATCCAGGGCGTCTACGATGCCAAGGATCTCGGCAGCGGCGTCATCAATGGCGTCGAGTGCGACTCGCTGGCCTTTCGCAAGGACGATGTGGACTGGCAGATCTGGATCGCACAGGGACCGCGCCCCTATCCCTGTCAGTTTCAGGTCACGTCGAAACTGACCAGCCAGGCGCCTCAGTACAGCATACAGTTCCGCGACTGGAAATTCGCAGGCGACGTCGCGGCGGATGACTTTGCGTTCAAGAACGTCTCAAGCGCCAAGCCGATTGATGTGAAGGAGATCCAGGACAAGGTGGCGGATATGCCAGGGCATTTCATCAAGGGAGGTCAACAATGACGATATCGAAGCGTGTATGGCTCTCTTTGGCCGCGTTGATCCTCGGAGCGATGGCGGCTGAACTCGGGGAGCGGTCCTCGGTTCCAGGCGTCAGCAGCTTTGTGGCGAGTGCGGAAGCGGTCGTCGGACGCCCGATGACGCCCGTCAGCGTCGCAGGCGCAGCGCGCAGGACCACGCGCCGTTGCGCGACCGGCGTGTATAATTGCTGAAGCCTGGCAGGCGGCGCTGCGGTCGTTTGAGCCGGCAGCGCAGGACCTGCTTGGTCGAACCTCGCCGCCATGCCTGCCCTGCTGCCTGTCCACGGAACCGGCAGCAGGCTCGATCGTGCAGGCAGACGGCGCGGACGCTGTTGGACGTTTGCGCTTGTGGTGCAGGCAGCGTCCTTCGCGGCAAAATGGCGAAGGCCTCAACTCGCTATCTAACCCGCCTTCTGCACGAAACTATCCAGCACCATCTTCCGCCCGGCCTTGTCGAAATCGACCGTCAGCTTGTTGCCGTCGACGCTGGCGACCGAGCCGGGGCCGAACTTGACGTGGAAGACGCGGGCGCCCTCGCCATAGGCCGAGGAGCCGGTCGATTTTGCGGTGAGCTCGCCTTCGATCATCAGCGGGCCGCGCTGGCGCGAGCCGCCGAATTGACTACCACCGAAGCCACTGCCGCTTTCCGAGAAGCCCGAGCCGCCGCGCGCCTTGTTCTCCTGCGCGCGCTGCCAGCCCGGCGTGTTGTAGGAGGAGCCGAAGCTTTCCATCCGGTCGAAGCGCGAGGCGCCGTAGCCGCCCTGCGAATAGTTTGAGGAGGCCTGCACCACTTCGACATGCTCTTCTGGCAATTCGTCGATGAAGCGGCTCGGCAGGCTCGATTGCCAGAGGCCGTGGATGCGGCGGTTCGAGGCGAAATAGAGCTTGAGGCGCTTGCGGGCGCGGGTCAGGCCGACATGGGCGAGGCGGCGTTCCTCCTCCAGCCCGGCGCGGCCGCTCTCGTCGAGCGCGCGCTGGTTGGGGAAGAGGCCTTCCTCCCAGCCCGGCAGGAAGACGGTGTCGAACTCCAGCCCCTTGGCGCCGTGCAGCGTCATGATCGAGACGCGCCCCATATCGTCACCTCGGTCTGCATCCATCACCAACGCGACATATTCCAGAAAGGCAGGCAAATCGGGGAATTCGTCGAGGTAGCGGACGAGCTCCTTGAGGTTTTCGAGCCGGCCGGCAGCATCGGCCGAGCGGTCCTTCTGCCACATCTCGGTGTAGCCGCTCTCCTCCAGCACGAGCTCGGCGAGTTCGCCCTGCT
Source organism: Allobosea sp. (assembly GCA_036525085.1). Lineage (GTDB taxonomy): Bacteria > Pseudomonadota > Alphaproteobacteria > Rhizobiales > Beijerinckiaceae > Allobosea. Next base: position 8,572 of record DATDBB010000039.1, on the reverse strand, counting down.
TCATGTGCTCGGCCCTGGCCGACCAGCGGGCGAAGGCCTCGACCAGTTCGCGCATAGCCGTGCGGACCTTGGACTTCAGTTCGTCGCTCTCGACGATGGCGCGGGCCGATTGCAGCAGCGAAAGCTGCGTGGCGCGGGCGTGGTTGCGCAGGATCTGGATGGTCGCGTCGCCAAAACCGCGCTTGGGCACGTTGACGATGCGCTCGAAGGCGAGGTCGTCGGTCTGGCTGACGACGCAGCGCAGATAGGCCATGGCGTCGCGGATCTCGGCGCGCTCATAGAAGCGCGGGCCGCCGATGACGCGATAGGGCACGCCGGTCTGGACGAAGCGCTCCTCCAACTCGCGCATCTGCGCGGAGATGCGCACGAGCACGGCGATCTCGGCGAGGTTGTCGCCCTTCGCCTGCATCGCCTCGATCTCGTCGGTGATCAGGCGGGCTTCCTCCTGGCTGTCCCAGGCGCCGGTGATGGTGACCTTCTCGCCGGGCTCGTCCTCGGTGCGCAGGGTCTTGCCGAGGCGGGTCTCGTTGCGGGCGATCAGCTTGGAGGCGGTGGCGAGGATATGGCCGGTCGAGCGGTAATTGCGCTCAAGTCGGACCACGACCGCGCCCGGAAAATCGTGCTCGAAGCGCAGGATGTTGTCGACCTCGGCGCCGCGCCAGCCATAGATCGACTGGTCGTCGTCGCCGACGCAGCAGATGTTGCGGCGGCCCTGGGCCAGCAGCCGCAGCCAGAGATACTGGGCGGTATTGGTGTCCTGGTACTCGTCGACGAGGATGTAGCGGAAGCGCTCGTGATAGGTCGCGAGCACATCGGGATAGTCGCGGAACAGCGTCAGGCAATGCAGCAGGAGATCGCCGAAATCGACGGCGTTCAGCGTCTTCAGCCGGTCCTGATAGGCGGCGTAGAGCTTGCCGCCCTTGCCATTGGCGAAGACGGCCGCCTCGCCCGGCGCGACATCCTTGGGGCTAAGGCCGCGGTTCTTCCAGCTATCGATGAAGCCTGCCAGCATGCGGCCGGGCCAGCGCTTCTCGTCGATGCCCTCCGCCTGGATCACCTGCTTCATCAGGCGGATCTGGTCGTCGGTGTCGAGGATGGTGAAGTCCGAGCGCAGATCGAGCAGCTCGGCGTGGCGCCGCAGGATCTTGGCCGAGATCGAGTGGAAGGTGCCCAGCCACGGCATGCCCTCGGCGACCGGACCGACGAGATGGGCGATGCGCTCCTTCATCTCGCGCGCCGCCTTGTTGGTGAAGGTGACGGAGAGGATCTGCGAGGGGAAGGCGCGGTTGGTCGCGATCAGATGGGCGATGCGGGTCGTCAATACGCGGGTCTTGCCGGTGCCGGCGCCGGCGAGCACCAGCACGGGGCCATCCGTCGCCTCGACCGCCAGCCGTTGCTCGGGGTTCAGCCCCGCGAGATAGCCGGCCGTCGGCTGCGCAGCAGCGCGCGCGGCAAGGCCGCCGGGGCGGGGCAGGGGGGCGGAAAAGCTGTTCGCGTCGGACAAGGGACCAGGATGCTCGTGCGTGATTCGTTCTCCGGCGAATATAGGGCGTCGATGGCAGGATTGCGCCCCCCGATGACGGGGCGTGGGATTATCGAGCCCTCATCCTGAAGAGCGCCGCAGGCGCTCCTCAGGATGAGGGCTGAAGGGAGTGTTCAAATAGCCGTTTAGGGGCTTTGATGGGCCGTGATCGCTGTCCTCAGGGAGTGCAGCCATGACCATCACCGCGCCGTCTCGCTCATTGGTATGGGAAGTGACCAATCAGGTCCCGGTGCTGGCGGATTACGACGCCTTCGCCGCCGATCCGGTGCTGCGGGCGGCGATCGCCGTCTTCGAGGCGGAGTGGGCAAACGAGCGGCTGCACGAGGCTGGGCGCAGCGTTGGTTCCGCCCATGTGCAGGAGTTGGCCCGGCTGGCGAACCGCTTCACGCCGGAGTTGCGCACGCATGACCGCTTCGGCAATCGCATCGACCAGATCGCCTTCCACCCGGCCTGGCACGAACTGATGGGCCTTGCCATCGGCCAGGAGACGCATGCGCTCGCCTGGAACCAGCCTCGGCCCGGCGCGCAAGTGGCGCGCGCGGCGCTGACCTATCTGTGGACGCAGGGCGAAAGCGGCATCTGCTGCCCGATCAGCATGACCTATTCGGCGATCCCGCTGCTACGGCAGGATCCGGCGCGCTGGGCCGAATGGGGCGCACTCGTCAGCTCCAATCGCTACGATGCGCGGCAGGGACCAGCGGCGGGCAAGACGGGCGCGACCGTCGGCACCGCGATGACGGAGGTGCAAGGCGGCTCGGATCTGCGCCAGACGCAGACGATTGCCGAGGACAATCGCGACGGCACCTTCTCACTCACGGGGCAGAAATGGTTCTTCTCGGTGCCGCATTCCGACCTGTTCCTGACCCTGGCACGGACGGGCGAGGGCATCTCCTGCTTCGTCGTGCCGGGCTGGCTGCCGGATGGAGCGCGCAACGGTGTCGCAATCCAGCGCCTCAAAGATAAATGCGGCAACCGCTCGAATGCCTCGTCCGAGGTCGAGTTCCGTGGCGCCATCGGCCACCTGCTCGGCGAGCCGGGCCGGGGCCTGCGCACCGGGCTCTCGATGAACCACAACAGCAGGCTGGACATCGCCGCCTCAGCCGCCGGGCTGATGCGTCAGGCGGTGTCGCTGGCAGCTCACCATGCCACGCATCGCCGCGCCTTCCAGCGAGCGCTGATCGACCAGCCGATCATGCAGAACGTCCTGGCCGATCTCGCTGTTGAGGCCGAGGCTGCCGCCTGGCTCGCCTTCCGGCTGTTTGCTGCTGTCGATCGGCAGGAGGCGTCGGAGAGCGAGCGGCTGCTGGCGCGGATCGGTGCGCCGATCGCGAAATACTGGCTCGCCAAGCGCGCGCCGGCGGTCGTTGTCGAGGCGCTCGAATGCCATGGCGGCAACGGCTTCATCGAGGAGAATCCGATGGCGCGGCTCTATCGCGAGGCGCCGCTGAACTCGATCTGGGAAGGCTCGGGCAATGTCATCTGCCTGGACGTGCTGCGCTCGTTGGAGCGCGAGCCCGGCTCGCTGCCGGCGCTGCTCGGCGAACTCGGCGAGGCCAAGGGCGTGGACCGGCGTTTCGATGCGGCGCTGATCGCGCTCAGGAAGAATCTGCCCGAGCTGACGCGCCATGAAGGCCAGGCGCGCCGGCTGGTCGAGAGACTGGCCGTCATGCTGCAGGCGGCCCTGCTGTTGCGATATGCGCCGGAGCGTGTGGCCGACGCTTTCATCGCAAGCCGCATCGAGGGCGGCTGGTCGGGGCATTTCGGCGACCTGCCGGCTTGGATCGGCGCCGGCGCACTGGCGCGAAGGGCGGTGCCGGTTATCAGTTAGGCGAGGCCAGCGCGGGGAACCCTCTCCCGTAGGGAGAGGGTAGGGCGAGGGGTCGGCCGTTTGACGTTGGGCGTGAGCTAAACGCTGCTGCGCCACGAGGTTGGTACGTCACTGGTCCAGGGGCCTGCACCTCACCCCTGCCCCTCTCCTTGCAGGAGAGGGGTTCCCCGCGCCCTTCCTGATAGGTGTCTCACCCCTCCGACGGCTCGAAATCCATCGCCACGCCGTTGATGCAGTAGCGCAGCCCGGTCGGGGGAGGGCCGTCGGGGAAGACGTGGCCGAGATGGCCGCCGCAATTGGCGCAATGCACTTCGGTGCGGACCATGCCGAACTTGCGGTCCTCGGTGACGCCGACAGCGCCTTCGAGCGGCTGGTCGAAGCTCGGCCAGCCGGTGCCGCTCTCGAATTTCTTGCCGGATTTGAACAGCTTCTGGCCGCAGCCGACGCAGGCGAAGGTTCCGGCGCGCTTCTCATAGTTCAGGGCGCAGGAGCCCGGCCGCTCGGTGCCGTGGCCACGCAGCACCTGATACTGCTCGGGCGTCAGCTTGGCGCGCCATTGCGCGTCGGTCAGCTCGTAGGGGAAGTGCTCCTCGGGTGCCTTTTCGCCACCGAACATGCTCAACAGTCCCATCGTGCTCTCCTTTCCGGCGCGCGGGGGTGTCGTTGACATCCGCCGCGCTTGTCGGGAGCCAATATGGCGATTGATCCGCCGATTTTCAGCAGCCTCGCTGCCAAAAGCCTTCACGATGCTGTTGAAGTCCAGTGCTCAGGCGTTGTCGCCGGCAATCGCCGCGATGACCGCATCCGTTACCTGTCGTGTCGTCGCCTTGCCGCCGAGATCGGGCGTGTGGAAGTTCGGGTCGGCCGTGACCCGCTCGATCGCGCGCATCAGCCGGGCTGAAGCGGCAGGCTCGCCGAGATGGTCGAGCATCATCGTCGCGGTCCAGAAGGTGCCGATCGGGTTGGCGATGCCTTTGCCGGCGATGTCGAAGGCCGAGCCGTGGATCGGCTCGAACATCGAGGGGAAGGCGCGCTCGGGGTTGAGGTTGGCGGTCGGCGCGATGCCGAGCGAGCCGGCCAGCGCCGCCGCGAGGTCGGACAGGATGTCGGCATGCAGATTGGTCGCGACGATGGTGTCGAGGCTGCCCGGCTTGATCACCATGCGCATGGTCATGGCGTCGACCAGCATCTTGTCCCAGGTCACGTTCGGGAATTCGGCCGCGACCTCGGCGGCGATCTCGTCCCACATCACCATGGCGTGGCGCTGGGCATTCGACTTGGTCACGACCGTCAGCAGTTTGCGCGGGCGCGCCTGCGCCAACCGGAAGGCGTAGCGGATGATGCGGGCGACGCCGGTGCGCGTCATCATCGAGACGTCGGTGGCGACCTCCTCGGGGAAGCCCTTGTGGACGCGCCCGCCGACGCCGGCATACTCGCCTTCCGAGTTCTCGCGCACGATCACCCAGTCGAGTTCGGGCCCTGAGACGTTGCGCAGGGGCGAGGTGATGCCGGGCAGCACGCGGGTCGGGCGGACATTGGCGTATTGGTCGAAGGGCTGGCAGATCGCGAGCCTGAGGCCCCAGAGCGTGACGTGGTCGGGGACATCCGGCGCGCCGACCGCGCCGAAGAAGATCGCGTCGTGGTCCTTGATCTGCTCGCGGCCATCGGCCGGCATCATCAGCCCGGTGCGCTTGTAGTAGTCCGAACCCCAGTCGAAATGGTCGAAACTGACGCCGAATCCGCCGTCGCGCTTCGCCAGCGCCTCGAGGACCTCGATGCCGGCGGCGATGACCTCGACGCCGATGCCGTCGCCGGGAATGGCTGCGATGCGGTGGGTCTTCATGGCCTTGTCCTTCATCGCAAATCTGCCGTCCAAACTCGGAATCTCGCCGTCATCCCGGGCGCAGCGAAGCGGAGACCCGGGATCCATGCCTGAACGGTTCCGGCATGGATCCCGGATCGGCGCGGCTTTCGCCGCTTGTCCGGGATGACGGCGCGCCATTCTGGGAGTGAATGCGCTGCAAGTCAAGAATCCATTGCAGCTTCCATGGAAGTTGATACGTTCAGTTTAGGAGAACCATATGGCGGCGCGCGGCAAGGCTATCGAACAGGCGAACGAGCGGGGCGCGAGCCTCGTCGACAGCGCCTATGCGGCGCTGAAACATGCGATCCGCGAGAGCGTCTTCGCGCCGGGCTATCAGGCTTCGGCGGGTGAGCTGGCGCTGCGGCTCGGCGTCAGCCGGACGCCGGTGCACGAGGCGGCACTGCGCCTGCAGGAAGAGGGGCTCGTCCGGATACTGCCGAAGCGCGGCATCCTGATCTGTGCGCTCGCGCCGCAGGACATCGCTGAAATCTATGAAGTTCTGATCGCGATCGAGGCGGGGGCGGCGGAGCTTTCAGCCAGAATGCCTGAGCCCGCCCGCACCGCACTGGCCGATGATCTCGATCGTGCCACGGATGCGATGGGCCAGGCGCTCTCTGTGGGCGATCTGGCGGCTTGGGGCCGCGCCGACGAGACATTCCATCGCCTACTGGTGGAACGCTGCGGCAACAGCCGCTTCGCGCGCATCATCCAGACGGTGAACGACCAGTCGCACCGGGCGCGGATGCTGACGCTGCGGCTGCGGCCGCGCCTGCCATCCTCGGAAGCGGAACACCGCGCCACCAGCGACGCCATCCGGAATGGGTTGTCGGGAATGGCCCGCGAGGCGGCGCGCCGGCATCGCATCCGGGCGCGCGACGAATTGCTGCCGCTGATCGAGAGCGTCGGGCTGCGGCACATGTAGAGGCTTCAACTGTCGAAGACCGCGATCAACGCGGCGAACCGAACCGGAGGAAACACATGCGTCGCCTGATCCTGGCCCTAGGGGCCGCTTTTGCCACGTCTTCATCGATCATAGCTGCAGCGCCAGCCGCGGCGCAGAGCTATCCCTCGCGTCCGATCACCATGATCGTGCCCTTCGCCGCCGGCGGGCCGACCGACGTGATCGCCCGCATCGTGTCCGACCATACGAGCCGCACGCTCGGCCAGTCGATCGTGGTCGAGAACGTCGCCGGCGCCGGCGGCACGACCGGCTCGTTGCGGGTCGCTCGTGCGACGCCTGACGGCTACACGGTGATGATGGGCAATCTCGGTACCCATTCGGCCTCGGTCGGGCTCTATCCCAACCTCGCCTACGACCCGCGCACCGATTTCGCCCCTGTGATCAACACGGCGGGCACGCCGATGTTGATCTCCGCGCATAAGGACTTCCCGGCGAACACGCTGCAGGAGCTCGTCGCCCTGCTCAAGGCCGACCCGACCAAGTACAATTGGGGCCATGGCGGCATCGGCTCGACCTCGCACCTGACCTGCGTCTTCTTCCACCATCTGATCAAGGCGCCGGTCCAGCAGGTGCCGTTCCGGGGCTCGGGCCCGGCGATGAACGCGCTGCTGGCCAAGCAACTCGACTATGTCTGCGACCAGACCGTCGGCATCGTGCCGCAACTGGGCGGCCTCAAGACCTATGTCGTCGCCACACCGAAGCGGCTCGACGTCGCCAAGGACGTGCCGACCAGTGCCGAGGGCGGCCTGCCGGACTTCCAGGCGGTGGGCTGGAACGCGATCTTCGCGCCGAAGGACACGCCCAAGGAGATCGTCGACAGGCTCAATGCGGCCGGACGCGCCGCGCTCGCCGATGCCGGCGTCAAGGCTCGGCTGCTCGAGCTCGGCTGCGTCATCCCCGACGATGCCGGCCAGAGTTCGGCGGCTCTCGCGGCCCATGTCCGCTCCGAGGTCGACAAATGGACGCCGGTGATCAAGGCGGCCGGCGTCACGGCCCAGTAACGGCTCGGCGCCGGGCCGTCACCCAACCGTCACGCGACTCCACTAGTCGGCTCGCCATCGCAAATGGCGGGCGAGGGCCAAGGTGACGCAGACGGCACGCACGGTTCGGCGCACGACCAGCATGGGACTGACGACGGCAGTCCATCGCAGCAAACCGCTTTCGAAGGCAGGGCTGCTGGAGCGGATGTTCACGCTGGCCTTTTCGGGCCTCGTCTATCCGCAAATCTGGGAGGATCCGGTCGTCGATATGGAGGCCATGCGCCTCCAGCCCGACGACCATGTCGTCGCGATCGCGTCGGGCTCCTGCAATGTCCTGTCCTATCTGACGGCGGACCCGGCGAAGATCAGCGCGATCGACCTCAACGGCGCGCATGTCGCGCTCGGCCGGTTGAAGCTCGCGGCGCTGGCGCGGATGACGCGCCATGACGAGTTCCTGCGCTTCTTCGGGCAGGCGCAATCACCAGCCAATGTCGGGTTCTACGAGCGCGAGATCGCGCCCCATCTCGATGCGACCTCGCGCAGCTACTGGGAGGGCCGGGGGCTCGACGGGCGGCGCCGGATCGGCATGTTCGCCCGCAACGTCTACCGCTACGGGCTGCTCGGGCGCTTCATCGGCGCCGGCCATCTGCTCGGCCGGGCGCTGGGCTGCGATCCCCGCAAGATGCTGGAGGCCCGCGACATGGCCGAGCAGCGCGTGCTGTTCGAGCGCCATCTCGCGCCCGTCTTCGACAAGCCCTTCGTGCGCTGGCTGATCCGCCAGCCGGCCTCGCTCTATGGGCTCGGCATCCCGCCGGCGCAGTACAAGGCGCTCGCCGCCGACGGCTCCGACGGCATCCGTGGTGCGCTGCGGGACCGGATGGAACGGCTCGCCTGCGGCTTCGACCTGAAGACGAACTACTTCGCGCGGCAGGCCTTCGGCCGCGGCTACGAGCCTGGAAACGAAGCGGCGCTGCCGCCCTATCTGCAGCGCGAGAATTTCGAGCGGGTGAAGGCGCGGGCAAACCGCGTCTCCTATCACCAGAGTGCGGTCACGGCCTTTCTGGAGGCCCAGCCTGCCAAGAGCTGCGACGCCTATGTCCTGCTCGACGCGCAGGACTGGATGAACGACGCCGATCTGACGGCGCTGTGGACGCAGATCACGCGAACCGCAAAGCCGGGCGCGCGCGTCATCTTCCGCACGGCGGCCGACGAGCGCCTGCTGCCGGGCCGCGTGCCGGCGGCGATCCTCGACCAGTGGCGCTATGACGAGCCGCAGAGCCGGGCGCTCTGCGCGCGCGACCGCTCCTCGATCTATGGCGGCTTCCACCTCTATGTGCTGCCGGAGGCCGCGGCGTGAGCGCGGCAGCGCCCGAACGCGGCGCGGCCGGGCTGATGG
>DATDBB010000038.1:0-7920 GCA_036525085.1 Allobosea sp. | reverse complement strand
GTGCTGTTCCGCGACGGCGAGAACGTCAAGGAAGGCACGCCGCTCTTCCGGATCGAGCGCGCGCCGTTCGAGGCCGCCGTCGAGCAGGCGCAAGGCGCCCTCGAGCGCGCCCAGGGCACCCTCCAGAACGCCCAGCTGCAGTTGCAGCGCGCCGAGGAACTGCTGAAGACGTCCGCCGGCTCGGTTGCGGTCCGCGACCAGCGCATGGCCGACGAAAAAGGAGCCGTGGGCGACCAGACCACCGCCGAGGCCAATCTGAAGACGGCGCAGATCAATCTCGGCTACACCGAGATCAAGGCGCCGATCACCGGCCGGATCGGTCGCACCCGGGTGACGAAGGGCAATGTCGTCGGCCCCGACAGCGGCGTGCTGGCGCCAATCGTCAGCAGCGACCCGATGTATGTCTCCTTCCCGGTCAGCCAGCGCGAATTCCTGACGATCAAGGCCGGCGCCGTGCCCGCCGACGGCAGCGCACCGCTGGTCAGCCTGAAATTCGCGGACGGCTCCACCTACGACCAGAAGGGCCGCGTCGATTTCGTCGATGTCTCGGTCGAACGCTCGACCGATACGGTGCTGGTGCGCGCCACGCTGCCCAACCCGGCCGGCAAGCTGATCGACGGCGCGCTCGTCCGCGTCCTCGTGCAGAGCGAACAGACCGAACAAAAGGTCGTGATCCCGCAATCGGCGCTGATCGCCGACCAGCAGGGCGGCTATGTCTTCGCCGTCGAGGACGGCAAGGCAGTCGTCAAGCGCGTCAAGATCGGCAGCGAACTCGGCGCCTATGTCGCAATCGACCAGGGCCTCGCCGGCAACGAGCAGATCGTCATCGAGGGCCTGCAGAACCTGCGGCCGGGCATCCCGGTCCTGGCTTCGCCCGTGGCGCCGCCGGCCGGCCGGAGCTGACGCCCGATGATCAGCTCCGTCTTCGTCGACCGGCCGCGGCTGGCCATCGTCATCGCGCTCGTCACCACGATCGCCGGGCTCCTGTCGCTCTTCGCGATCCCGGTGGCGCAGTATCCCGACATCGTGCCGCCGCAGGTCTCCGTGACGACATCCTATCCCGGCGCCTCGGCGGCGGTGGTCGAGCAGACGGTGGCGCAGCCGATCGAGGCGCAGATCGTCGGCACCGACAAGATGATCTACATGAAGAGCGTCAGCGGCAATGACGGCAGCTACTCGCTGCTGGTCTCGTTCGAGCTCGGCACCAATCCGGACATCAACAGCGTCAACGTCAACAACCGCGTCCAGATCGCCCTGTCGAAGCTGCCGCAGGAGGCGCAGCGTCAGGGCGTCACCGTCAAGAAGAAGTCTTCGGCGCTGCTCGGCGTCATCGCCGTCTACGCGCCGACCAACGCCTATGACACGCTGTTCGTCTCCAACTACGCCACGATCAACCTGCTCGACGCGATCCGCTCGACGCCCGGCGTCGGCGATGCCGCCCTGTTCGGCGCGCAGGATTATTCGATGCGGGCCTGGGTGCAGACGGACAGCCTGACCGGCCTGAATCTGACCACCGGCGACATCATCAGCGCCATCCAGGCGCAGAATGCCCAGGCTGCGGTCGGGCGCATCGGCGCCCGGCCTATTTCCGATGACCAGCAGTTGCAGCTCAACATCCAGACCAAGGGCCGCCTCAGCACGCCCGAGGAGTTCGGCAAGATCGTGCTGCGCACCAATGCCGACGGCTCGGTGCTGCGCCTGTCGGATGTCGCGCGCCTCGAACTCGGCGCCGCCAATCTCGACCGCGACACGCGGCTGAACGGCGGCCCGGCCGTGCTGATCGGCATCTACCAGTCGCCCGGCGCCAATGCGATCGCCGCGCTCGACGCCGTGAAGAAGACGGTCGGCGACCTCGCCAAATCCTTCCCCGAGGGCCTCGCCTGGAAGGTCACCTATGATCCGACGGCCTTCGTCACCGCCACCATCCACGAGGTCCAGAAGACCCTGATCGAGGCCTTCGTCCTCGTCGTGCTGGTCGTCTATCTGTTCCTCGGCAATTTCCGCGCGACGCTAATCCCGACGGTCGCCGTGCCGGTCAGCCTCATCGGCGCCTTCATCGTCCTCAACGCCATCGGCTACTCCGCCAACACGGTGTCGCTGCTCGCCGTGGTCCTCGCCATCGGCATCGTCGTCGACGACGCGATCGTCGTCATCGAGAACGTCGAGCGCGTGATGGAGGAGCATCCGGAGCTGACCCCAGCCGAGGCGACCAAGAAGGCGATGGGCGAGATCGTCGCGCCGATCGTCGCCATCACGCTGGTCCTGCTCTCGGTCTTCGTGCCGGTCGCCTTCATCCCCGGCATTTCGGGCGAGTTGTTCCGGCAGTTCGCCGTCACCGTCGCGGTCGCGATGGTCCTTTCCGCGATCAACGCGCTGACGCTCTCGCCGGCGCTCTGCGCCGTGCTGCTCAAGCCGCATCACGGGCCTCGGCGCGGGCTGATCGGCCGCATCATGGCCGGCATCGACTGGACGCGGGACCGCTACGGCTCGGCCGTGGCGCGGCTCGTGCGCGTCGCCTTCGTCAGCCTCGCGCTCACCGCGGCCTTCGGCGCCGGCATCTACGCAATGGGGCGGATCACGCCGACCGGGTTCCTGCCCGAGGACGACCAGGGCGCCTTCTTCGTCGTGACGCAACTGCCCGACGGTGCCTCGCTCGGGCGGACGTCGGCGGTGATGAAGCAGGTCGAGGACATCATCAAGACCGAGAGCGCCGTCGCCGACTACTCGACGATCATCGGCCTCAACTTCATCGACAACTATTCCCAGCCGAATTCGGGCTTTTTCCTGATCTCTCTGAAACCGTTCGAGGAACGCACCAGCCGCGAGGATGCCGCGCCCGCCATCATCGCGCGGCTCGCGCAGAAATTCCGCGCGGTGCGCGAGGGCAATGTGGTGCCGATCGCGCCGCCGCCGATCATCGGTCTGGGCAGCGGCGGCGGCTTCACCCATGTCGTGATGGACATGGGCGGCTCCGACCCCAAGGCGCTCGGGCGCACCCTGCGCGGCCTCGTCATCGCCGCCAACCAGGATCCGCAATTGCGGCGCGTCTTCACGACCTTCTCGGATTCGACCCCCTCGGTCTTTCTCGACATCGACCGGGACAAGGTCCAGATCCTCGGCGTCGACCTCAGCAGCGTCTTCCAGGCGCTGCAGGCCTCGCTCGGCGGCTATTACGTCAACGACATGAACCTGTTCGGCCGCACCTGGCAGGTCCAGGTCCAGGCCGAGAGCACCGACCGCGCCTCGATCGACGACATCTACCGCATCCATGTCCGCAACCGGGCCGGCGAGATGGTCCCGCTGCGCTCATTCGTCGAGGCCCGCGTCGTGGTCGGCCCGCAGGCGCTGATCCGCTACAACAACCGCCTGGCGGCGACGGTGCAGGGCTCGCCCGCGGCCGGCGTCTCCTCCGGCCAGGCGCTCGCCGCCATGGAGGCCGTCTCGGCCAAGACACTGCCCTCGGGCTATCGCGGCGAATGGACCGACGTCTCCTTCCAGGAGAAGCGGGCCGAGGGCCAGACGTCGATCATCCTCGCCTTCGCCCTGCTCTTCGCCTACCTCTTCCTGGTTGCCCTCTACGAGAGCTGGACGATCCCCGTGCCGGTGCTGCTCTCAGTGGCGGTTGGCATCCTCGGCGCCTTCGTGGCCATCGTCATCGCCGGGCTGACGCTCGATCTCTACGCCCAGATCGGCATCGTCGTTCTGATCGGCCTCGCCGCCAAGAACGGCATCCTGATCGTCGAGTTCGCCAAGGAACTCCGCGAGAAGGGCCATCCGCTCCTGCATGCGGCCACCGAGGGCGCGCGCCTGCGCTTCAGGCCGGTGATGATGACCTCCTTCGCCTTCATCCTCGGCCTGCTGCCGCTGGTCATCGCGGAAGGACCCTCGAAGCTGGCGCGGCGCAATGTCGGCACGCCGGTCTTCGGCGGCATGCTCGCTGCGGCCCTTATCGGCATCTTCGTGATCCCAGCGCTCTACGTCGTCTTCCAGTCCCTGCGCGAACGCATCCGCCCCTCGACGAGACCGAAGGAAACGCAAGCCTGACGCTCAGAGCCCCTTCCACGGGAATTAAGCATCAGGTCAATCACAAAAGGCCATCTGAATCGAACAGCGCCCTTATCGTAAGAATAGTGTCTGTCGCAATAAACTGACTGATCGAAAATATACGGACGAGCCTTCTGCATTCGAAGGAATAATTTATGAATAGCAATCTGAGAAAGGCGATCCGAACCGCTCAAAGCTATCTGCCATTCCTGAAATCGTCCAAGGATGAATTTTATCGCAGGGGAAGAAGACTTCTGCGCACGCCTCACGATAAGGATTTTGCCGTCATATCGAAGATCGATTTCTCAAATGGAATCATGATCGACGTCGGCGCCAATCATGGACAATCGATCGAAACTGCGAAACTATACAGGCCAGACATATCGATCGTCTCATTCGAGCCCAATATCATTCTCGCGAATGCGCTGATCGAGCGCTACCGCGGCGACGGCAAAGTCGAAATCCGCCCGATCGGACTGGCGGATTGCTCCGGCTCCTTCGAGCTCCATGTCCCGAGCTATCGGGGCTACGTCTATGACGGCCTCGCATCGCTCGACCGAACCGAAGCAGAGGGCTGGCTATCGCCCGATACGATCTACGGTTTCAGAGAGTCGAATCTGAAGATCGATACGCATCTGTGCTCGGTTGAAACCCTGGACGAGCAAGACCTGCGGCCATCCTTCATCAAGATCGATGTTCAGGGATTTGAATTGCAGGTACTGATTGGCGCAAAGAATACTTTGGAACAATTCAAGCCTGCAATCATGCTGGAAAACGGATCAAGAAACTCGGAGATCATGGATTTTCTGTCGAAGTACGATTACCGCCAATGCTATGTCGACAATGACAAATTGGTAGATCGCCATACCTCGTCTGAAAATTCGGTATTCATCACGAAAGCGCACGAGTACCTTTGCGCCAAGCCATGATCGCACCGGAAACATCCGAGATCGCCGGCCGGCACAACCCAACGGGCAAAAGCAAGCCCGCCTGAGCGGCCTCCGGCGGATCGTTGGGCCCATCCGCTCGTGGACCACTGGCCAATCGATGAATCTGGTGGGCCGGGCCGGACTCGAACCGGCACCGGCGCTGTTATGAGCAGCGAGCTCTAACCATTGAGCTACCGGCCCGCACCCGGCCTAGCATCGCCACCATGGATCGGGCAAGGCTCCCTTCAGCCGAAATGACAGACCCCGCCGTCGCGTGACGGCGGGGTCGGGATTCCAATAGGCAGGCGTCCGGGGCGGGCGCCGGGTTTCGGGCCTCAGGCGGCCTTTGCCACATGCTGCTCGGCGCCGTGCCCCTCGCGGAAGCGGAAGCGGGCAATGTGCTCGCTCAGCGCCCGGGTCTGCTCGTCGGTGAGCGCGAGCGCGGCATTGGTCTCCTCGACCAGCGCGGCATTCTGATGCGCCATGGTGCCGATGCCGTCGATCTCGTTGTTGATCGCCGATACGTCGCTTGCCTGGCTCTTGGCCGTCTGCGAGATGCCGTTCATCAGCCCGGTCAGGTCGTTGACCGAGGCGACGATGGCCTCGAACATCTGCGCCGTCTCCTCGACCAGGCCGACGCCGACCTTGACGTCGCCATGCGCCGCCTCGACCAGCTTCTTGACGTCGTTGGATGCGTCGGCCGAGCGCTTGGCAAGGCTGCGAACCTCGGTCGCGACGACCGCGAAGCCGCGGCCGCTATCGCCGGCGCGCGCCGCCTCGACGGCCGCGTTCAGCGCCAGCAGATTGGTCTGGAAGGCGATCTCGTCGATCATCGCGATGACCTCGGAGATCTTGTTCGAGGAGGTACGGATGCGCTGCATCGCCTCGAGCGCGGAAGCGACGACCTTCTCGCCCTGCTGCGCCTGGCTCTCGGCGCCCTCGGCCATGCCGGTCGCCTGGGCGGCTTCGGAGGCGGTCTTCTTGACCGTGCCGGCGAAGGCCCCGAGCTGGTTGGTCGCCATCGAGACGGCGTTGCTCTCCTCGCTGGTGCGCTCGGCGAGATCCGTCACACCGTCGAGGATTTCCGTGGTCGCGCTGCGCACGGCGGTGACCGTCTCGGAGAGCTTGGCGAGCGTGCTCTCGAACTCGTCCGCCAGCGCATTGGTGCCGTTCTTGAGTTCGGCGAAGGCGCCCTGGTAGAGGCCTTCGATGCGGGCCGAGAGATGGCCGGCCGAGAGCTCCGCCAGCACGTCGCAGGTCTCGGACAGGCCACCCTGCACGGTCTCGAGCAGTTCGTTGACCGAGCCGGCGAGCGCATTCAGCTCGGCGTCAGTGAAGTTCGCCTGGACGCGGCGGCTGAAATCGCCCGCAGCCGCAGCGGCGACGACCTCGCCGAAGGCCGCTCCCAGTTCCTGCATCATCTCGCGGCGCTGCTCCTGGGCGCGCGCGTCGTCCTCGATCTTGGCCGCTTCGGCGGCGCGCAGCGCCACCGCATTGTCGCGGAACAGCAGCACGCTCTTCGAGATGTCGGAGATTTCGTCATTGCCCTTCGCATCGACGACGGTCTCGAGCTGCCCGTCGGCAATGGCGCGCGTCGCGGACCAGAGCCGGTTCAGGCGTCCGATGATCATCGGGCGGACATAGGCCAGCGACAGCAGGAGCGCGACCAGGAGCGAGCCGACGCCGACGGCGCCGAGCCACATCTTGCTCTGCTCGATCAGGGCCGCCGTCGAACCGCTGGCCGTTACGGCCTCGCTGCGCGCGCCCTCGACGAGCTTCTCGACCTGCCCGCGCAGCGTCACGGCGGCGCGATCGACCTCCTTCAGCGTCGTGGCGATCTGGGCCAGCGTCGCAAGGTCGCGCTGGCGCATCTCGACGACGCCGTTGCGGCCCTCGCCGACGGCGATGACGCCTTCGACGACATCCTTGCGGAACTGGTTCGGCGAGGCGCTCTCGGCCGCGGTCAGTTCCATGCGGATGCGCATGACCGTCGCGGTGAAGCGATCGCGTGCCACATCGAGGCGGGCCTTGTCGGGCGCCTGCGCCGTCTCGCGCAGCATGCCCATCAGTTCATTGACCTGGGCCTCGAGCTTTCGCGCGAAATCGAAGACCGGGAAATCCTTGTCGTTCAGGGTCTTCATCGCGGCGTCGAGCTGATCGCCCGAGAGCCCCTTGATGCTCTCGATCCCCATCGTCACGTTGAAGCGCGCCTCATCGGCTTCCGAGCCGACCACGCCGCTGAACACCCGGCCGACCTTGGTGAGGTTTTCCAGCAAAGTCGCCATGGCGGCGGCGTTGCGCATCCGGGCGCCGGTCAGGTCGTTGATCTCGTTGATCGTCCGCGACAGCTCGTCCACCGCCGTCTGGGTCGGCTTCATGTCGATGCCGCTGAGGGCGGCGATCCGGCGGATCAGGTCGAACTGGCGAGCCTCGATCCGGTCGAGCTCGTTGGTCAGAGCGGCGCGCTGCTGGACGTTCTCGACATCCATGAAGCGCGGCGCCAGCGCCGTCGAGAGCGTCGCCGCCTGGGAGAGTTCGAGGGCGAGCTCGACCATCGGCATCTTCTGCCCGGCGAGTTCCTGGACCGTCGCGCCGATCCGGCCATAGGAAAGCCACGCCACCGTCGAAGCCACGATCGTCAGCGCCGTCATCAGCCCCAGCGCGGCATAGATCCTTGCGGCGATGCCGATGCGGGCAGACTTGCGCTGGCGGGGGGGCTTGCTGACCTTCGTCATCGATCGCTCTCCGAATGCAACGCGACATGGTGGAGGGCGAAGCTGGTGCGAGGCCTGCGCACCGGCCTGATGAGGCCGACCGCAGCATGGCCCGCCATCGCCCCCGCGGAATGCGGAAACCGACAGGCAAGCCCCCGAACCGGCCCGCGCCGCGACCTGTCGGTGGGCGAAATGCTTGTTCGGGCATAAGATCGATCAAATGCGCTTAAAGA
>DATDBB010000037.1:0-27203 GCA_036525085.1 Allobosea sp. | reverse complement strand
CGTCGAGGGCGGCACGGCGGCGATGTGCTACATCTTCAAGTCGCTGAAGGCCAACCGCCTGCTGAACGCCGGCGACACCATCGCGCTGGCGACGCCGATCTTCACCCCCTACCTCGAAATGCCCCATCTCGAGGATTACGGACTCAATGTCGTCACGGTCGCAGCGCCGCAGGAGAACCGCTTCCAGTTCACCGACGAGGAGTTGAAGAAGCTCGAGGATCCGAACGTCAAAGCCTTCTTCGTGGTGAACCCGGGCAATCCCTACGCAGTCGCCCTGAGCGAGGAAACGATCGCCAAGATCGTCAAGCTGGTCGAGACCAAGCGCCCCGATCTGCTGCTGCTGACCGACGACGTCTACGGAACCTTCGTCACGGGCTTCCGCGGCCTGCTCGGCGCCCTGCCCCGCAACACGATCGGCGTCTACTCCTACTCGAAATATTTCGGCTGCACCGGCTGGCGGCTCGGCGTCATCGCCATCCATCGCGAGAACATCTTCGACAAGGCCATCGCCAACCACCCGGAGAAAACCCAGGCGCTGCTCGACAAGCGCTACGGGCCGCTGACGCTGAAGCCGCGCGAGATGAAGCTGATCGACCGCATCGTCGCCGACAGCCGCGACATCGCGCTCAACCACACCGCCGGGCTCTCCCTGCCGCAGCAGGTGATGATGACGATGTTCTCGCTGTCCGAACTGATGGACGAGGCCAAGCTCTACCAGAAGACCTGCATGGGCATCGTCAGGGCGAGAGCCGAGCGGATGATCGAGGGGCTCGGCATCGAGGTGCCCGAGAACGTGCTGCACGACCGCTATTACGGCCTCGTCGATTTCGAGTTCTGGGCCAACAAATATGTCGGGCCGGAGGTGGTCAAATACATGAAGGAGCATGTCCACCCGCTCGACATCGTCTTCCGCCTCGCCGAGGACCACGGCATCGTCCTGCTGAACGGCGGCGGTTTCCACGCCCCGGACTGGTCGGTGCGCGTCTCCTTCGCCAATCTCGACGATGAGGTCTACAGCCAGATCGGCCGGGCGACGCGCGCCGTCGCGCGCGGCTACCGCCAGGCCTTCGACGCCTACAACATGGCGCTGGCGGAGAAAGCCCGCCCGAAGGCGACCGTGGGCGAATAGGCCGCGCCGACGACGGGCCGCAAAGAATACCCGGCCGCACGCCTCGCCGCATCGTCGGCACGGCGGACCGGCCGGGCGGGATGGTCCAGGACAGTGAGCGAGGCGAGCCATGACATTCGTCGTCGAAGCCCTGCGCAACAACCCGGAGCTGGCCGTCTTCCTGACGGTCGCGCTCGGCTTTCTGATCGGCCGGCTCAAATTCGGTAGCTTCAGCCTCGGCGTCGTCGTTGGCTGCCTGCTGGCCGGCGTCCTTGTCGGCCAGCTCGACATCAAGGTTCCATCGATCGTCAAGGCGGTGTTCTTCGACCTCTTCCTGTTCACGACCGGCTACAAGGTGGGGCCGCAGTTCTTCCGCGCGCTCAAGCAGGACGCCTTGCCGCAGGTGGCGCTCACGGTGGTGCTCTGCGTGACCTGCCTGCTCACGGCATTGGCCTTCGCAAAACTGCTGAACTTCGACGTCGGCACCGCGGCGGGCCTGCTTGCGGGCGCCTTCTCCGAATCGACCGTCATCGGCACGGCGGGCGAGGCGATCCAGCGTCTCGATCTGCCGCAGGCGGAGCGCACGGCGCTCGTCAACAACATCCCCGTGGCCTATGCCGTCACCTATCTGGTCGGCACGGCTGCCCTGGTCTGGTTCCTGCCGAAGATCGGCCCGAAACTCATGGGCATCAACCTGCGCGAGGTCGCGGCCGCACGGCACAGCGAGACGGCCGGATCGGCCGCCGAGACCGAGGGCGTAACCTCCGCCGCACGCTTGTTCGACGTGCGCGCCTACCGGGTCGAGAACCCGCAACTCTTCGATAAGACGATCGCCGAGCTCGAGGCGATGCCGAAGCAGTCCCGCGTCTTCGTCCTGCGCGGGCGCAGTGGCGATGTCCTGTTCGATCAGGCCTCGGACCATCGCGTCCGGGCCGGCGACGTCATCGCCGTGATGGCGCGCTTCGAGGTCCATGCCGCGCGCGGCGACGTCATCGGCCCCGAGGTCAGCGACCCCGAGCTGCTGGACATTCCGATCGCAGCGCTGGACGTGATCGTGACCAGTCGCGAGATGGATGGAAAATCCCTGACGGAACTGGCCCAGGAACAGTTCGCGCGCGGGGTCTTTCTCTCCAAGCTGACACGTTCCGGCATCGCCATGCCCGTGATGGCGACGACGCGTCTCAACCGGGGCGACGTCATGTCCCTGCTCGGACCGATGGCGGAGGTCGAGCGCGCCGCGGCCGTGATCGGCTATCCGGACAGGCGCACCTCTGCGACCGACATGATCTTCGTTGGATTGGGCATCTTCCTGGGCGGACTCTTCGGCCTGCTCTCGGTCGCCGTATGGGGCATCCCGCTGACGCTGACGGCAAGCGGCGGCGCCCTGTTCATGGGGCTGATCTTCGGATGGCTGCGCTCGGCCTATCCCTTCTTCGGCCGGATCCCCGAACCTGCCATCTGGATCTTCGACACGGTCGGGTTGTGCATGTTCATCGGCATCGTCGGGCTCAGCGCCGGCCCGAGCTTTGTCGCCGGCCTGAAGGCGACGGGGATCAGCCTCGTGGCCGTCGGCCTGTTCTCCGCCCTGTTTCCGCACTTTGTCGGCATTCTGTTCGGCCGCTATGTGCTGAGAATGGATCCGCTGATCGTGCTGGGAGCCTGCGCCGGAGCCGGCACGATCACCGCGGCCTTGCGCGCGGTTCAGGACGAGGCGCAAAGCAGCATCCCGGCGCTCGGATATACCGTTCCCTACGCGATCGGGAACATACTCCTGACGGCCTGGGGGCCGGTCCTGGTCGCGCTGATGACCAGGTGATTCCGGCAGGATCCGCGATGGGCCGCGCCGGCATCAGGCAGCAGCGCGGGCCGCATCATGGCGCGCGACATGGGCGACGGCGGCGCGCAGATCGGCGATCCCCGCTCCTGCCGCCACGCAATGCTCGGCGAGATGGCGGCGGAACTGGCGCGCGCCGGGGCGGCCCGGGAAGAGGCCGACGAGATGGCGCGTGAAGGCATGCAGCCGGCCGCCGGCTTCCAGATGCGCGGCGATATGCGGCTCCAGCGCCTCCAGCATGGCGAAGGCGTCGGAGACGGGCGCAGCCTCGCCGAAGAGCAGCGGATCCACCTGCAGCAGGATCTCGGGATTCTGGTAGGCCTCGCGGCCGATCATGACGCCGTCGAGACGGGCGAGATGGCCTGCCCATTCCTCCGGGCCGCGAATGCCGCCATTGATGGCGACGGGCAGGTCCGGATTGGCCGCCTTCAGGCGATAGGCACGCTCATAATCGAGCGGCGGGATCTCGCGGTTCTCCTTGGGGGAGAGTCCCTGAAGCCAGGCCTTGCGGGCATGGACGACCAGTGCATCGGCGCCGGCCGCCCTCACCGCCGCCGTCAGCGCATCGAGCGCGGCCTCCGGGTCCTGATCGTCGACGCCGATCCGGCACTTCACAGTGGCCGGGATCGAGACGGACGCCTTCATCGCCGCCACGCAATCGCCGACCAGCGCCGGCTCGCGCATCAGGCAGGCGCCGAAGGCGCCGCCCTGAACGCGGTCGGAGGGGCAGCCGCAATTCAGGTTGATCTCGGCATAGCCGAAATCGGCGCCGATGCGCGCGGCCTCCGCGAGCAGGGCCGGATCATTGCCGCCGAGCTGGAGCGCTACGGGATGTTCGACCGCGTCGAAGCCGATCAGCCGCTGCCGGTCGCCACGGATCACGGCCTGCGCCGTCACCATCTCGGTGTAGAGGCGCGCGCGGCGCGACATCAGGCGATGGATGACGCGGCAATGCCGGTCGGTCCAATCCATCATCGGGGCTACACTAAAACGCCAAGCACTGTAATCGCTCATCTTTTCCTAATTTCTCAGGCCGCGCCTTGCTTTATGCTGCAATGTTGCTGCAATCTGACAGCGGCTCACAGCCGTCTCGCTACGGGCTCATTGCAGCGACATTGCAGCAGGATTTGCAGCGAATGGCTTCCATTATCAAGCGGCCCGATGGGCGCTGGCAGGCGCAGGTTCGGCGATCTGGCCTCAAGTCGGTCTCGAAGACCTTCGCAGCGAAGCGTGACGCTGACGCATGGGCTCGGTCGATCGAAGGCAAGATCCTGACCGGCGACCATGCCGAACGATCGCGCGTCACCATCGCCGATGTGATTTCGGCATATGAGGAACTTCACGCCGGGCCCGGCCATCGCGCCTTTAGCCGGTCGAAAGCAGCGGCGCTTAAGATCATCGGTCGGCATATGGGTACGCAGCGCATCGCCGATCTGACTGCGACGCAGTTCCGCGACTTCGTCGCCCGCCGTGAGCGCGATGGTGCGGGCCCGGCGACGATAACCATGGATCTATCCTATCTGGGGACAGTCCTGCGCCAGGGCGGGCCTTGGACCGGCGCGAAACGCGAGGCCAAAGTCGCCCTCGGAGAACTCGACGACACGCGCCTCGCGCTTCGCCACGCCGGGCGCATCGCTCGTCCCAGCGAACGCGATCGGCGACCAACAGAAGCTGAGCTGCAGAAGCTGATCGCGCACTGGTCGGGAAATAAGCGCCAGATCATCGGGCTTGGTGACGTCACCCTATTCGCCGTGGCGACGGCGATGCGGCTCGGCGAAATCGTCGGCATCCAATGGGAAGATGTCGATCTTGAGCAGCGCACTGTCCTGATCCGCGACCGCAAAGACCCGCGCCGCAAGACAGGCAACCACCAGCGCGTCCCATTGCTCGCCGGCCCGTTCGTGTTCGAGAAGAATGTCATCGACCCGCTGGAGATCGCACTGCGGCAGGATAGCGCCAAAACGAAGAAAGGTGCGGTGTTCGCCTACACCGCATCGAGCGTCTCGACCCTCTTCACGCGCGCCGTCAGCAAGCTCGACATCATCGACCTGCATTTTCACGACCTTCGACACGATGGTGTCAGCCGAATGTTCGAGGCAGGCATGGGTTTGCCAGAGGTCGCTTTGGTTAGCGGCCATAAGACATGGGCCATGCTCGCTCGGTACACCAAGCTCGACCCGGTCAATCTGCACAAGCGGTTCGCGATAAGCCCCAGCGCGTCGCCTGACAGCACACCGACAGACGCCGAGTAGCGTGGCTGTAAGCTTCTAGAGCGTTGTTCGGCGGAACGTCGATTGAGCCATGTCAGCGTGTCAGGGCCTGCGCTGTCTTTAAAGATCTGTCCAACGATGTCAGATCGATGTCAGGGCTGACAGATTATAATCTGTCAGATCAGCGCAAATCTCTGACAAACGAAACAATCGGCTGATCGCTAACGACCATCGAGAGGCATGAACGCGCAATTCGGCTCGAATTTTCGCGATACCTGGGCGCCAATACCAAGTTGGTCAATATTGGTATTTAATAGTTATGCACAAAATCGGTCGTGTAAGCCTTGACCGATTTTGACCTGAACGTCTAACCTCAGACATACCGTGACGCATCATGGCGTTAATTCCTGACGATGGCTCGGGGCGGCAGAAAATCCCCAACATCAGGAGCTAACCGTGGGACATCCGTCTCGCTTGGCCGCCGCAAGGCGCTCCAGGCCGCCCAATTGCCATATCCCGGTCCAAGCCCTCCCCTGCGCCGGCCGTGTTCATGCCTCCCTTGTCCGCGACGTGATGAAGATCTCCGTCTCGACGGAGTACCGTTACCGCCGCAACGGGACACTCCCGCGCTATGTCCTGCCTGGCTGGTTCGACGCCACGGAGTTGCATGACGCGCTTTTCCGGAGCGGCGAAGATCGTGAGCGCCTGTCGTGTCAGGGCAAGCAGGGCTCCACGCTCACCGTCCGGTCCGAAGGGAGCTCGGCATGACCGACGCACGCATCGAGCCGAACGATGACAGCGAACCCGCCTTCGTCGGGCACAGCGCCTTCGACATCATCCGCCGCAACAAGCTGGAACTGCTTTCCGAGCGCGAAGCGGCGCTGACGCTCGGTCGGCCGGAGCGCTCGCTGATCGAGTTGCGCAAGGCCGGCGACGGGCCCGATTACGTCCTGATCGGACGCGCTCATTTCTATCGCATTGAGGCCATCAAAGCCTGGCTGGAGCGCCGCGAGCGCCCGGCCAAATCAGCGATGGGCTCCTAACGAAACGCCGCCTTCCAGCAAAAAGGAAGACGGCGCGCTCGCTATCTAAATGACTGTGAACCTTCGACGGGCGTCACTTTCAGGATTGTAGCGCAGGCGCTCCAAATTCCCAAGCTGGTTCGACGCAATTGGACGCCGCTCCATGCCGAAACTTGCAGGTTTTTCTGTCGATTTTCTGTCGCGATCTGTCGATCCCGGCTTCGTGTGCCGCGTGACCAGCGCCCTAACTCATCAGCTCGACCACACCGCCCCCACCCCGGCGATTGCTGAAACCTTGAATGGGCACGAGACGTGCCGGGCGGTGAAATAATGGCGACGACGAACCAGCAGGCGATCTCGGTAGACGATCGCATCAAAGAGTTCATCGCAGCCCGTCCACTGGCGCCCGAGTTCCTCAGTCGGATCGCGGACGAGATGGGCCTGAGCGCCGCGCTCGATGAGGCGATGCGCGACTGGCCCTCGATCAACGGTGAGCAGAGCGTAGAGCTGGAGAAGCTGCTGGCACGTCTTCAGGCTGAAGCGGCTAATGCCAAGAGCAAGTCAGAGGCCAAAACCGACCTGAAGATCGTCGGCGGCAAGGACTTGGACGCCGAGCCCGACGCGGCTGTGGAGCCCGAGGTGGGCGAGAAAGCCGCCGAGCCCGGCGCAGCGCTGACACCTAATCGCGAAGATATTCTCGCGCATTTGTGGGCGTATTTCGGCCCGACGACGATCTCCCCCGGCTCTCCGATCGCCAACGGCTTGATCGAAGTCGTCTGGAGCAAAGGTCCGAACGAGCCGCCGACCAGCGCGCGCATGTTCGGAACCTTCGATCTCCCCGCAATCGCCGACTTCGTGGTCGAGAAGAACTCGCTCGACGGTCACAATTGCTACATTGGTGCGACGCTCCGGCACCCTGACACGGCGCCATTCGGCCGCAGCGTGAAGGAAGACTTCCTCGCCGCGACGTCCTGCTTCGTCGATCTCGACAAGCCGGGCACCGTTGCCACGGCCATCGCTCGCGCGAAGGAGCTGGGCCTGCGCCCCTCCTATGTCGTCCAGACCGGGACCATGCCCGATCGCCGTGCTCAGGTTCACTTCATCCTCGACAAGCCGCTGACAGACCCCGAGCAGCTGGAGGCGCTCAACAAGCTCGTGATCGGCGAGCTCGACGCTGACAAGGGCGTCTGGAACAGCGACCGCCTGATCCGCCTGGGCGGCACCGTCACCTATCCGTCGAGCGCCAAGCGGGTCCGGGGCTACATCGACGAGGTCACGCAGTTCAAGGCGGCGTCGAAGCAGACCTACAGCGCGGCCGACATCGCCCGCGTCTACGGCACGCGCGGCCCCACATCGGCCGAGACGTCAAAGGCGTCGAAGCTCGGGCTGACGATGCCCCCAAGCCGAGCTGATGCTGACATTCAGGCGCTTCTGAACGCGAGCCGGATCGACGGACAGTGGCACTATTCGATGCTGCGGGCGGTCGCGAGCATGATCGGACGCGGATATTCCGACCAGATCATCCGCATGCTCTGCGGACCCTACTGCACCGGCGGGTCCGGCGACCCCGATCTGACGCCGCTGATCGCCGACGGCCGCCGGAAGTGGGACAAGCCCCACCCCGGCCAAGGGGGCGCTGCTGATGGCGTGCCGAATGACGAAGGCGATGACTGGAGCAACACGGGCACGGGGGCGGACAACTACGACAAGCGTTTCGCGTTCACTCCCTGGAAGGACATCGCCTTCAACCTCGATGACGATTTCTGGTTGGTCGACGAGCTTCTCCCCCTTCAGGGCCTCGCGGTCGTCTACGGCCCCGCGAAGAACTACAAGACTTTTGCTGTTTCCGACGTTGCCTTCGCTGTGGCGTTAGGAAAGCCGTGGGCTGGCAGGAAGGTCTCGCAGGGCCCTGTGGTCTATATCGCGGCCGAGGGCGCCCCTGGGCTCCACATGCGTGTCGAGGGCTACAAGATCGAGCACGAGCTGCATGACGTCGATGTGCCGTTCTATCTGGTGCAGGCCCGCCCCAATCTCGGGAAGATCGACGGCGACGCGTTGACGCTTATCGCCGCTATCAACGCACAGGCCGGCGATACCAAGCCGGTGATGATCGTCATCGACACGCTGGCGCGCACCTTGGGCGACGGCGAAGAGAACACTACGGGCATGCAGTGCTTCATCAACAATGCCGAGATGATCGCGGAGGCGTTTGGTTGTCTGACCGTCGCGGTTCATCACCAAGGGAAAAACTCCGACGCCGGCATGCGGGGCCATAGCTCGCTGTCAGGCGCTGTCGTGGCCGCGTGGCACGTCAAGAAAGGCCCCGACCTTAAGGCAACCATTTCCGTTGAGGCGGCAAAGGACGCAGAAGACGGCTTCGATCTGACGGTCCAGCTGAAGCGCGTCGCACTCGGCGTCAAGCAGGGGTCACTCAAGGAAATCGCGACGCTGGTCGTCGAAGACGTTGCCGACGCCGGGCAGTCGGCGAAAGCCAGCGCGGAAAGCAAGGCTAACCGCAAGCCGACGCAAGCCTTGCGCGCCCTGATGCGTGCATTCGACAACGCAGTCATTGACCACGGCCGGGATGACCACCCGCGTCAGGACATGCCGATGGTGCGCTGCGTCGATATCGAGAAGGTGCGCGATGCGTACTTCGAGGTCCGGGGCGACGACGTCAAGCCAGACAGCAAGCGCAAGGCATTCGAGCGCGCCATGAAGTCGGCTGTCGATGGCGAGTTTCTTTTCTCGCGAACGAAAGGCGACCGTCAGGTGGTTTGGCGGCTCGTTGAGGCGCCCCAATAATGAAGCAGACCGAGGGACGCTCCATGGTCAATCGCCCCGGACAATCCGGACAGACACGGACACCCCCTAAAGGGAGGTGTCCTGTCCTGTCCGAGATTTGGGGCGATTTCCCCCTTTTTGGACACCGGATAGGTTCGGACATTTGTCCGACTTGTCCCGATTTGTCCGGAATGTCCGCGTGTTCCTGCGGTAATGTTGGAGGTGTTGGTCGGCAGCGCGAACCGATCGATCGCGATGTTGGAGCGAGCAGCGGAGCGATGTCGCGTTGGGTGCGAAAGGCCAGTCAGGTCGCCCATCGCGCCGGCCGTCTCATGGCGCTCGGTGATCGGTCGCGCTGCGCTCACATCGGGCTTGGCTGCCGTCAGCTGTCAGCCTGTCAGGGCGTGGTGCTGACAGCGGCGGCGTTCGCAGCCCTGGAAGGAATGCGTCAGCATGGATGACCTTATGTCCCAGTTCGTCATCAGACTTCCTGGTGTCTCCGTCGAGCGCGAGCTTCAGCGCCGCGAAAAGGCGCGGATTGCTGCGATCGAGTACAATCGGACGCGACCGTCCTGCGAAGCCACGACGCGGGCAGGGTCGCCCTGCCGCCAGCCGGTGCGGCGTGGTCAGGCCCATTGCCGTCTCCATGGTGATCGTCGCTCGCGCCCGCTGCCCGATATTGAGTTGTCGCCGGATCAGTTGGCGCGGCGTCAGCGCGGCCGCTTGAATACGAAGTGGCTGAAGAACCCCTGGCTCGAAGGCGCCACGATCGCGCTCTCTTCCGACCATGACGCTCGCATCGAAGCGGAAGCCGGCGTTAGCCTCGACGAACTCGCGCCCGGCGTTCGGGATTGGCTTCGCTGGCGTTTCGCCACGCGATTGCTCCGGTGGAAAGACCTCCCGCGCTGGCAGGAGGCGCTCGTCGAACTGCGGGCCAAGATCCAGTGGTCGATAGAAGTTCGCCGTCTGCTCGACGCGGCGGCCCATGACGCGGGAGCAGGCTCATGACCAAGGGCACGCCGATCAAGGGCCGCCCCAAGCGTCCGGCCTATCAGACGCCACTGTCGATCGCGCCAGCGAAGGTCTGGCAGTACGACGGCGGCGCGCTGCGCGGGGGCAAGAACGAAGCCCCGCCGCCCGACCGCCGCCAGCAGGCTGCTGCGCGGCGCGCAGTACGTGAGGCTGACAGGCTTGGCCAGCGCGAGCGCGACGCCGCCAAGAGCGCTCTCGGGACCAATGCGAAGGTCTTCGAGATCATCGACAGGCTGGGCAGGGCTGGCGTCGACTACAGCCGCCTGTTGGCCCTCGTAGAGGCTGCTGGGTCGTTGGCGTGGTTGTCGAGGATGCACCTCGGTCAGATCCACGCTCTCGTAGACGCCTCGTCGCTCGTCGGCTGGGAACTGTTTGAGCAAATTCGGCCGCTCATCACGTCGATGGAACGAGCCGTCGAAGATGAGCAGCGCCGGCTCGAAACAATGGCAATGCCAAATCCTCTGCACAAGCCGATCAAAGCCAAAGACCGCGACTACGGCGAGCCCGAGGGCTGGTAGTTTTTGTCATAACTGCGGCGGTTGGAGCCGCATCGAAAGGAAACAGCACAATGTTGATCTCTGTCATGACTGGTACGCCGAAATCGCAGGAAATTTTGATCCCGATCGCCTTGATCGTCGAGATTGAGAAGAACATCGGCTCGGACGACGTCTATCCGCATCGCGTTTGGTGGCGCCGCGCGGCCCGCGATGGCGAAGCCGAAGGCGTTGTGTCAGGCCTGACGTCCGACAGCGAGCTCCAGTCGATGCGTCTCCAGTCGGGTTTGGCGGGTGCGCTGCGTTATCCGCCCAACAAAGGGGAGACGCGTCATGGGTTCCCCGTCGTTGACAGGCTCCTGTTGACCAGCGGTCAGCAGGTCGATGTCATCGAAGACGGGCGGGATCTGGGCTTTGCATTGCCGGATGGGAGCCTCACCGGCGCGTCCTGCTTCATTCTCGACGAAGTGGGGCAAAACGAGGAAGCCCGGATCGACGCTCGGATGGAAGCCCGTCGTCGCAGTGCAAAACAGGCAAAATCCGTCGCTGACGTGTCAGCGGAGGCGGCGATTGCCGCGAGGGCTGCGCTCGTCAAGAAGGCCGCGAACGAGCCGCTCTAGCCGCTCATCACTAACTCGCCTTTGCGGGCGAGTGTCACGGTGACGGCGCGCAGCAGTTCGTGGCCGCGCGCCGCAACATCGCCCGACGCATTCTGATCTTCGCGCAGTTCCAGCATCGCGGCGCTCAATAGCGCCGCCGCTCTCGATGACGGGCTCAGATGGGATGCCTCCCCGAGAGCGGCGTAAAGCCCTTCCGCCAACTCCAACTGCCCGTCGGAACGCGCTGCCTCTGCCTGCCGCTGGCGGGCCACCTGACGGGCGTCACGAGCGGCAGCGAGGTCAACGATAGTCGACGTCATGTCGGGCATGTGGGGATCTGGCTCTCAGGGGTGATGAAGCACCGGCACAGTGACGCTGTGATTGGTCGTCGGCAAGGGCATCCCACTTTGCCTTCAAAGCAAAACGCCCGGCATCAGGGTGCCGGGCGTTGGCTAAGTCGTTCGGGCCAGGTCGCTCTAGTCGGTCGCGGCTCGCTTGAGCGCCTTGGCTACTCCTGCGTGGGTGTAGGGCCTGCCGGTAACTGGGTTGACCACGCCGAGCCGCTGCAGCTCGGTAGCTATTTCGCGCAACGAGCGCGCCTTGCCAGATCGCGTCTTCGTCAGACGCTTGATCTTCGCACCAAGGGCAGCGTCGATGCCGCCAGCGCCGCCTTCGATGCGTCGCCCCATTTCACGCGACTTGCGGTCGCGCGCACCGCGCAGCTTCGCCACCAGCATGGACTTCTCGAACTGCGCGACGGCGCCGAGCACCTGCCTGATGAGGGACGCGGTTGGCGTGTCGTCCGTGAAGGATGCAGGGCTGTCAGCCGCGATCAGGGCAATCCCGCGTTCTATCAGCAGGCGATATCCGATCTCCTGCACCATCAGGTCGCGCGCAAAGCGAGAGGAGTTCTCGACGATGATGGTGCGGACGCCATTCGACATCAGCCTGTCCAGCATGTCAGCGAAGCCGGGGCGGCTCTCTACGGGGTCTGCGCCTGATACAGCGGGGTCGCAGTACCAGTCTGCGATGTCGATGCCCTGAGCATGCGCATATGCTTCCACGGCCACGCGCTGGCGTTTCTCGCTGTCCTTGTCACTCCCGGCATTCGTCGCCGAGCTGGTCCTGATGTAGCCGAAAGCCTTCGCGGAGCCCTTGTCCTGGGCCATCGGAGCTGCCGCCCTTCGTGCTCCAGCAGTTCGAGGATGGAGCTCGACGCGATCTCGTGGCCGAACGCCGCGCGCAACGTCGTCGTTGGGCATGATGGGCTGCTCCGGATTGATCCGCATTGCCGAGCGGCGTCGGAGGGCGTTGCTGTGCCCTGCCATTGATAGGCTACGAGGGACACTGAATTGTCAACACTCTCAAGAGTGTTTACAGCAAATTCCATTTAAGATGCTGACTATAAATCTTAATTCATGATTTCGCTGTCGCGCAATTGTCCGCTTGAGTGCGCTGGATCGCAGCAGGCGCTGATGCCTAAAGCCAGATCCGATCGAGCGGAACAGTAAGCACTCGTGGTCTCCGGCGGCGTCAGACGTGCGGCCTAGGTGTTGCTGCATCAGTGATCGCGCGCGCGTCGGTGGGACGTCGCACGTCGCCGACGTAACAGCCTTCCGGTTCTGTCAGCGAGTGGGTTTCCGCGCTGACATGACAGATCGGCGCTGTCAGCGATGCTCCACCGGCGGGTAACGAAGTCCGATCAGCATCAGCGCGGCGCGCCTACAGGCTAAGGGGCGTTCGTGTGGGCTGATATGCATGGCGGGGGTAACACGGCTCGGTGCCGAGCGTGGCACCGCCCCCGGCCCACTCCGGCACCGCGCCGCCACAAGATGTCCGATGTCCAGTAATCCGTGAAAAATTTCAACTTTTCAGTCGGCAAACGTAGTCAGACATCTCGCTTCAAGACCATGTAGCGGATCAAACCACAGCCTTGCCACTCGTGGCGGATTGTCAGTCGGACCAACAGTCGTCGTCTCGACTAAGAAACAGGTCTAGTTGGCGCGGGTCGACTTCGCGGAGAGTGCGTATAGCCTTCACTAGCAAGCGGGCATCATCGTATTTGATTGCGACACGAAGCTGAGCGCGGGCCATGGCGGCGCGAACGTCTGGCGCGAGAGATTGAGGGCGCGGCGGTTCAGGGCTATCGGCCGGGTGGTCAATCATGCTTGAGATCTCAAATCTCTCGCACACGCGGGCTGCTTGTGCGAGCCGGCGAAGTCGGCGTCTTTATCCTACCTTTTTGGGGTCAAGCCTTCGTCGCAAGGGTAAGCTGCGCTGATCGCACTAACCGCAAGGTCAGTAAAATTGTGATGTAGTTGGGCTGGATTGTATTCTAGATAGCGGATGACGACCCGGACTAACTGACCGTCGGTGACGCTTACAGGTATGCAAAACCTGAGCGCTCCGTTGTTGTAAACAATAAAGCGCTGCACGTCTCTAAGCGCGGATATTGTGCCTAGGCACATGCCCTGACCGAAGGTAGCTGGCTCATTAACATTTTGGATTGCTTTGCAATCGGGCAGAAAGTGATTGCCCGTGTCCATTGGGGCGGCACGAGCCTCGGTGCCGGCGAACAGGACGGCCGTCGCGATCACAAATCTAGCTGCAAGAGCACGGTCAACCATCATGGCGTCAGCCTACGCTGACGTTAGGTGACAGATCAACTCGACTAGGCCCCTCTAATGTGCCTGTCGCGCGGCGGCTAGCACGAGGCAGGGCATTTAAATCCATGTGTCCGCCGTGATGCAAATCGCTTCGTTCCATGCCAATCCTCCAAATCGGCATCACGACTGAAGGACTGGCCCGCGACGATGGATAAGCGCAGCCTCACCGAACGGGACATCTGCACGAAATTCATCCTGCCGGCCGTCACGCGGGCCGGCTGGGACGCGATGGTTCAGGTGCGCGAAGAGGTCTATTTCACCAAGGGCCGCATCATCGTGCGCGGCAAGCTGGTGACGCGCGGCAAGGCGAAGAAGGCCGACTTCGTTCTCTATTACAAACCGAATATCCCGATCGCGCTGATCGAGGCGAAGGACAACACTCATTCGGTCGGCGACGGCATGCAACAGGGCCTCGACTACGCGGCCACGCTGGACATCCCCTTCGTGTTCTCCTCGAACGGCGACGGCTTCGTGTTCCATGACCGGACCGGCCAGAGCGCCACGATCGAAACGAACCTAGGGCTCGACGCCTTCCCGTCACCTGCCGATTTGTGGGCGCGCTATCGCGCCTGGAAGGGCCTCGACGCGCACGCCGAGGAGATCGTCCTTCAGGACTATTTCGACGACGGCAGCGGCAAGGCCCCGCGCTATTATCAGGTGAACGCCGTCAACGCGGCGATCGAGGCCATCGCCAAGGGCCAGGACCGTGTTTTGCTGGTCATGGCGACCGGCACCGGCAAGACCTACACCGCCTTTCAGATCATCTGGCGATTGTGGAAGGCGGGTCGCAAGAAACGCATCCTGTTTCTCGCCGACCGCAACGTGCTGATCGACCAGACGATGGTCAATGATTTCCGCCCGTTCGGCGCGGCGATGGCCAAACTCTCGACCAACGCCAAGACCATCGAGCGGCAGGACGGCACCAATGTCGATTTGCCGCTGGCGCTCGACAACAAGCGCCGGATCGACACTGCCTTCGAGGTCTATCTTGGGCTCTATCAAGCGCTTACCGGGCCGGAGGAGCGGCAGAAGCTCTATCTAGAATTCTCGCCGGGCTTCTTTGATCTCATAGTCATCGACGAGTGCCATCGCGGCAGCGCAGCCGAGGATAGCGCCTGGCGGGAAATCCTCGATTATTTTTCCGGAGCGACGCAGATCGGCCTCACCGCCACGCCGAAGGAGACCGCCTACGTCTCCAACACCGATTATTTCGGCGAGCCTGTCTTCACCTATTCACTGAAGCAGGGCATCGCTGATGGCTTCCTCGCACCCTACAAGGTGATCAAGGTCCATATAGACCGTGACGTCGATGGCTATCGCCCCGAGAAAGGCAAGCTCGACCGCGACGGTATTGAGGTCGAGGACCGGATCTACAACACCAAGGATTTTGACCGCTCGCTGGTGCTCGACGACCGCACGAAGCTGACGGCGAAAAAGATCACCGAGTTCCTCAAGGAAAGCGGCGACCGCTTCCAGAAAACCATCGTCTTCTGTGTCGACGAGGAGCACGCGGCGCGCATGCGGCAGGCGCTCATCAACGAGAACGGCGATCTGGTTTCGCAAAACCAGCGCTATGTCATGCGGATCACCGGCAGCGACAAGGACGGTCAGGATCAGCTTGGCAATTTCATCGACCCGGAAGCGAAATATCCGGTGCTGGTCACGACCTCACGGCTGCTTTCGACCGGCGTCGATGCACAGACCTGTCGGCTGATCGTGCTCGATCGCCCTGTCGGTTCGATGACCGAGTTCAAGCAGATCGTCGGGCGCGGCACTCGCGTCCATGAGGACAGCAAAAAGTTCTTCTTCACGCTGATGGACTTTCGCGGCGCCACCAGCCATTTCGCCGATCCCGAATTCGACGGCGACCCCGTGCAAATCTACACCCCCGGTGAAGGCGAGCCCATTCTGCCGCCGGAGCCGTCCGATGGCGGTGACGAAGCTTCGTCAGGCCCGGAGGGCGGCGAAACGGTGCTTATCGATCCTGTCGATCCAACTGATGGGACCGGCAGCGGACCGGCGCGCAAGGTCTATGTCGATGGTGTCGGCGCCCGCATTGTCGCCGAGCGTGTCGAATATCTCGATGAGAACGGCAAGCTCGTCACCGAGACCCTCCGCGACTTCACCAAAACAGCGTTGAAGAAGCGCTTTGCCAGCCTCGACGATTTCCTCAAGCGCTGGAAATCGGCCGAACGCAAGCAGGCGATCATCGAAGAGCTCGCGGCCGAGGGCCTGGCGCTCGACATTATTGCCGACGAAATCGGCAAGAACCTCGACCCGTTCGACCTGATCTGCCACGTCGCCTTCGACAAGGAGCCGCTCACCCGACGAGAACGGGCCGAGAATGTGAAGAAGCGCGACGTTTTTACCAAGTACGGGGCGCAGGCCCGCGCCGTGCTCGACGCCCTCCTGGAGAAATATCGCGACGAGGGCGTGCTCAATCTCGACGACACCAACGTGCTGCGCATCGCGCCCTTCAACGGCATGGGTAGCGTCGTTCAGCTCATCAAGGCGTTCGGCGGCAAGGAGGGCTTCGAGAAAGCCGTCCATGAATTGCAGGACGCGATTTACGGAGAGGCCGTCTAATGCACGATGTGGTCTTAACTGAAGCTAGCCTTGTCGAAGCGGACCTAGTTCAGTTGGTGATGAATTGTCCCGAACTGCGAGCGCTTGAGGGCAAGCTATCCCAGTTCAACATTTTCAAGGCGTTGCGCGCCGACCAACATGAGTTGCGCCATTCGAACATGCTTGCTTGGCTCGTCAATCCCGAGGAGGTCCACGGGTTCGACGATCTCTTTGTGCGGCGATGGCTGATGCAGCTTTTGCACAAGGCGTCTGCGGCAGAGAAGCGCCCTGCGGGCTGGGTCTCGCCAATTGTGGTTGACGCTCTGGACGTCGAGCGCATTGAGGTTCATCGCGAGTTGGAGAATATCGATCTTCTGTTCACGATCCACATCGGCGGCGATCGGTTTTGGACAATCTGCGTTGAGAACAAGGTCAATTCTCGCCAGGGGGCGGAACAACTTCAGCGCTATTTCGATGTCGTCGAGAAGCGCTTCTCCGCTTCAGAGCGCCGCATCTATGTGTTTCTAACTCGTGACTTCGAGTTACCCGCGCTCGACCAGTTTATTCCGGTGACATATCGGGAGGTCAGCGAGGTTCTGGTACAATGCTTGGCAGTTCATGCGGGATCGATGGGGGAAGGACCTCGTCTTTTAGCTCAGCACTATCATCAACTTTTATCGGAGGATTTCGTGGACGATAGTGAAACTGCTCAACTCGCGCGCCAGATTTATTTAAAGCACAAACGTGCTATTGATTTTATTTTCGAAAACAAGAGTGACCCGATATTCGACGCGACAAACGCTATCGAGGTTTTGCTAGGCCAACGCGCTGAAGATATTGGCATTGTTCGCGTAAGAACCAACAAAGGCTATATTAGATTTATACCGAAGGCATGGGATCTGCCAGAAAATGCGGGCGGGACGGCGTGGGGGCCAAATAGCCGCTATCTAGTGATTGAGGTTATACTCTGGGGAAAGAATGTGGAGCTACACGTTACAAGCGGTCGCGCCCCAGACGCTTGGGCAGAAAAACTCTGGCAACGCATGGAAAGCGCTCCATTTAAGCAAGAATGGAAGAAGCGACCCCAACATTTTATCAAGCCATACAAAGCAAAATCGAACATCGCGACAGGCGAATTCTCGCAAATGGAGCCAGAAGATATTGCCTCGCGCATTGTCGGTTGGGTCGAAAACGAAATGAAACGGGCAGAATTTATGGAAGCTATTGCTGTCATCGCGCAATTTATTGCCCAGACACCCCTGAAATGACCATGTCCGTCCGCACACTCGTCAAATCCATCCAGGACATCATGCGTCAGGATACCGGCGTCGATGGCGATGCGCAGCGCATCAGCCAGTTGTGCTGGATGTTCTTCCTCAAGATCATCGACGATCAGGATCAGGAACTCGAAATCACGCAGACCGGCTACCGCTCGCCGATCCCCGAGCTCCTGCAATGGCGGCATTGGGCAGCGGACCCGGAAGGCATCACCGGCGAGGCGCTGATGACCTTCATCAATGGCGAATTGTTCCCGGCGCTGAAGGCGCTCCAGATCACCGGCAAGCCGGGTGATCGCCGCCGCGTGGTGCGCGATGTGTTCGAGGATGCCTACAACTACATGAAATCCGGCCAGCTGATGCGGCAGGTCGTCAACAAGATCGCGCAGGTCGATTTCAACAATCTGGCCGAGCGCCAGCATTTTGGCGACATCTACGAGCAGATCCTCACCGATCTGCAGTCAGCCGGCAATGCGGGCGAATACTACACGCCGCGCGCCGTGACCGCCTTCATGGTGGACCGGATCGACCCGCATCCGAGCGAGATCCTGTTCGATCCCGCCTGCGGCACGGGTGGCTTCCTCACCTGCTCGATCCGTCACATGCGCGAGCGCTATGTGAGGAAGACGACCGATGAATGGGCGCTGCAGAATGGCCTCCGCGCGGTGGAGAAGAAGCAGCTGCCGCACATGCTCTGCGTTACCAACATGCTGCTGCACGGCATCGAGGACCCGAGCTTCGTGCGCCATGACAACACGTTGGCACGGCCCTATGTCAGCTATTCGCAATCCGACCGGGTGGATATCGTCATCACCAATCCGCCCTTCGGCGGGCGCGAGGAAGACGGCATTGAAAGCAACTTCCCACAGCATTTTCGCACCCGCGAAACCGCCGATTTGTTCCTGGCGCTGATCGTGCGTCTCCTGAAACAGGAAGGCCGCGCCGCCGTAGTGCTGCCGGACGGCTCTCTGTTCGGCGAGGGCGTCAAGACGCGGCTGAAGGAACATCTGATGGAGGAGTGCAACCTCCACACCATCGTCCGCCTGCCCAATTCGGTGTTCAAGCCCTATGCCTCGATCGGCACCAATCTGCTGTTCTTTGAGAAGGGCACGCCGACGAAGGACATCTGGTTCTACGAGCACCGAGTGCCCGAAGGCCAGAAAGCCTATTCGATGACCAAGCCGATCCGGCTGGAGCACTTCCAGGGCTGTATCGACTGGTGGGGCGGTAAGGACCGCAAGGGACGCGAGGAGACGCCACAGGCGTGGAAGGTGAGCGTCGAGGAGGTCAAGGCGCGCGGCTACAATCTCGACATCAAGAACCCGCACGCGGTGGCCGACGACCACGGCGACCCGGAAACGCTGCTGGCCGATCTTGCCCGTGCCGAGGCCGAGACGGCGGGTTACCGCGACCAGTTGAAGGCGATCCTCGCCGAGGCGCTGGCCCGATGAATGCTGATCGACTGCTGGCGCACTACGAGACAATCGCCGAAGCGCCCGACGCGATTGCCCGCCTGCGCCGCTTCATTCTCGATCTGGCCGTGCGCGGCAAGCTCGTGCCGCAGGATGGGAACGACGAACCGGCGTCGGAACTGCTGAAGCGGATCGCGAAGGAAAAGGCGCGGCTTGATCGAAAGGAACGCACTAAGCGCGAGCCGAGAAATCACAATGGGGAAGCTGAGCCTATTCAACTGCCAAAGGGATGGGCGTTTGCGCCTCTGGCCCAACTTGTCTCAATCCTAAATGGCCGCGCCTACAAACAAAATGAGCTATTGAGCGAAGGCACTCCCGTTCTTCGCGTCGGCAACCTGTTTACGTCGGACAGGTGGTATCATTCGAATTTGCAGCTTGATGAAGATAAATACTGCGATAAAGGCGATCTTATTTTTGCTTGGTCCGCCTCGTTCGGCCCTTTCATCTGGACCGGCGAAAAAGTCATTTATCACTATCATATCTGGAAGCTTCCGCTTCACAGCGAGGCCAATCTCAGCAAGCTCTACCTTTACAATTTCCTCTTACAAAAGACGCGCGAGATCAAAGAAGCCGGTCATGGCATCTCGATGATCCATATGACCAAAGAGAAGATGGAACTGATACGGGTTCCCCTCCCACCGCTCGCCGAGCAGCACCGCATCGTCGCCAAGGTCGATGAGTTGATGGGCCTGTGCGACCGGCTGGACGCGGCGCGGGCGGGCCGCGAGGCGGTGCGCGACCGGCTGGCGGCGGCGAGCCTCGCCCGCCTCAACGCGCCCTATACCGAAACATTCCAGGCCGACACCCGCTTCGCCCTCGACGCGCTGCCCGCCCTCACCACGCGCCCCAACCAGATC
Source organism: Allobosea sp. (assembly GCA_036525085.1). Classification (GTDB taxonomy): domain Bacteria; phylum Pseudomonadota; class Alphaproteobacteria; order Rhizobiales; family Beijerinckiaceae; genus Allobosea. Next base: position 7,286 of record DATDBB010000037.1, on the reverse strand, counting down.
AAGCGCCTCCGCCAAACCATCCTCAACCTCGCCGTGCGCGGCAAGCTCGTGCCGCAGGAACCGACTGACGAAACGGCGTCGGACCTATTGAAGCGATTGAAAAAGGCGCGGACTGCGCTTGAGGCAGCAGGCAAAATTCGAAGGGACAAGGGCGAACCGCCATCGCACTATGGCGGTGAACAGGGTTTCGACTTGCCGGTTAGCTGGTCATGGGCTCGGTTGACTGAAATCGGACAGACGCAAACGGGCACGAGCCCAAGCTCGGCAAACCCCGATTTGTTCGGGAATTTCATCCCCTTCATCAAACCCGCCGACCTCGACGGCAACCAGATCAACTATGATGGACCTGGCTTGTCAGAGATCGGCATTGCCCACTCAAGGCTCGCTGCCGAAAATTCGATATTGATGGTTTGCATTGGTGCGACCCTGGGAAAGGTGAACACCACCGCTCGCCCGGTATGCTTCAATCAGCAGATCAACTCTCTCACCCCCTTCTTGGATGGTTTGACGGCCTTCGTTTCAATGGCCCTAAAGGCCTCGGATTTCCAATCTCTCGCTTGGAGCAAGGCGGGCACAGGAACCTTGCCAATTATCAGCAAAGGCAAGTGGGAAGTGCTTCCCATCCCACTCCCACCGCTTGCCGAACAACACCGCATCGTCGCCAAGGTCGATGCGCTGATGGCGCTCTGCGACCGGCTGGAGGCGAGCCTCGCCGCCACCGCCGCCACCCGCCGCCGCCTGCTCGACGCGCTCCTCGCCGAGGCCCTCGCGCCGGCAGAGGCCCGCGAGATGGAGGCGGCGGAATGAGCGGAGAAAGTCTGCTCGATGCCAACTTTTACGGCCGTTGCCTCGCCCATTTGGCCGACGTGCGAGAGCTCGATTTCGTTGTCCCGCATAGCCTGCCTATTCCGTATTTCGGCGATCTGGAACGCTACCTGATATCGCCGCTGCGGGTGCTGACCGCCGCCCTCAATCCATCGGATCGGGAGTTTCCGAAAGATCAGCCGCGCTTCGACGTGGAAAGGGGCCTTCGCGGACCCGCCGAACTCGAAGCGGAACTCAGCGCTTACTTCCGAGGCAACCCTTACCGCTCGTGGTTCAGTGCGTTCGAGCCGGTAATAAATGGGCTTGATGTTTCGTATGGCGGCAAAATGGCAGGTCGAGACTATGCCTCGACGGCCCTCCACGTCGATATGTGCTCGCCCATCGCGACATCGCCCACATGGTCGAAGTTGAGCCCGGCGCAGCGCGGAAAGCTGACACGGACCGGACGGGAAATTTTCGAGTGGCTTGCCGACGAGCTCGAACCCCACATCATCGTGGCATCCCTCGGCTGGGCGCACCTTCAGGAGTGGAATTCCGACTTCCAGACGGGACGACAATGGGAACGACTTGCGGAACACCGCATGGCGTCCAACGGTGAGCCGCTGCGGGCGCCCCTGCTGGTGCAGGTCGGCAGCATATCCTCTCGGAAAGGGCGCCCGTTGGTTTTCGTCAATGCATCGGCGGCCGACAAGCCTTTCGGACGGTTCACGACCGAGCGAAAGCAAGAGGTTGGGCAGATGCTGCTTAAGAAGCTCCGGAGGACACCATGACCGTATACTTTGCTCGCACGATAGACATCGACGATTTCGGTGCGGAAACACTGACCGCTTCCTAGAAGGCTTGCGCCCTTGTCGGCCGAAGCGTTAGCGCCGACGATGACTTCGAACTGGAGGCTTCGAAATAGCGTGGCAATAAACCTCGTCATCGCCGTCACGGATGGCGACTGGTTCGACATGCTGCGGCAACAGCCGGACCTTGCCCAGGTCAATTTCTGGGCGCCGTCCGCCGCCAGGCGCTGCGCGATCACACATGAGCGGACGCTGCCGGCGCTCGAAGCCGCACATATCCGACCCTATGGCGACGTCGGCGAGCACGAGGCCCGAAACGGGGTCCTGCTTCGTCGCGACATCCACAGCCTTTTCGATGCCGGCTATGTCACAGTCGCGCCCGATCTTCGCTTCGAAGTGAGCAGGAGGAGTTCGACAACGGGCGGCACTATTACGAACTGCACGGGAAACCGATCTTCGCGCCCGAGGGGATATCGCGACGCCCTGATCCCGAGGCGCTGCGCTGGCACAACGAATATGCGTTCCGAGGGTGACGTTTGAACCCAATGCCCGCCTTCTTCCGCACCATCGGCATCGACTATTCGGGCGCGGAGACGCCGACCGCCAGCCTCAAGGGGCTTCGCGTCTATGTTGCAAACGGCGACGGGGATCCGGTGGAGGTGCAGCCGCCGCCGAGCCAACGCAAGTACTGGTCGCGCAGGACCCTCGCGCACTGGCTGGTCGACCGCCTTGCCGAGGGCGTGCCGACATTAGTGGGCATCGACCATGGATTTTCCCTGCCGCTAGCCTATTTCGAGGCGCATGGGCTGTTGCCGGACTGGCCGCGTTTCCTCGACGATTTCCAGCGCCACTGGCCGACAGACGAGGACCACGTCTATGTCGATTTCGTGCGCGAGGGAGTTGCCGGCAACGGCGCGGCGCGCATGGGCAATTCCCGCTGGCGGCGGCTGACGGAAGAATGCGCGGGCAGCGCGAAATCCGTATTTCACTTCGACGTGCAGGGCTCGGTCGCAAAATCCACCCATGCCGGCATTCCCTGGCTGCGCTTCATCCGCCAGCGCCTTGGCGACCGCGTACACTTCTGGCCATTCGATGGCTGGGACATTCCGGCCGGCCGCTCGGTGATCGCGGAAGTCTATCCGGCACTGTGGTCGCGCGGCTTCCCCAACGACGACGACCGCACCGGCGACCAGCACGATGCCTTCAGCATCGCCGCGTGGCTTTCGCGCGCCGATCACGAAGGCAGCCTTGCAGGCTGCTTCACACCCGATCTGGCTCCGCAGGAACGGGCGCGTGCGCAAGTGGAAGGATGGATCCTCGGTGTTACGAGTACGCTCAAGCGGCCGAGAACCAACAGGACGCAAAGGGCAGACACTCCCTTGCCCGTCCGACATCGGGCCGTGCCGCCGACCGCCAAGTCCTGCCCGGAATGCGGCCACGCGTTTCGAGGCGGCACTTGGGGCGGGATCGATGCTCATTGGAAGGCGCTGCACGGCGAGATCATGCCCTACAAGGATGCCTGGCCGATCATCAAAGCGGGCGGGAAACCCTCTGCCAAGAGACCCGACTAGTTTATAAATTGCCGCTGTGTCGATGAGGGTTCCTTGCGCGCTGCTGTGTTGGGGCTAGCGGCAGGGCTAGATGGCCCTTCTGTTCCCGTCCATTCGAAAACCTGCCTGCAGCCACAAGAACGCGAATGCGGACAGGCAGGGTCGTCTCACATGGGAAATGTTGGTTAAGCGTTGGCGGGTAGGTCTACTATTTCCCGGGATTGTTCATCGGTGGTTCGCGGGATCCTCGGGTTCGAGACTGCGATAGCGCCGCCCCCGAAATAGCGATTGCAATCGAGGACTTGGCTACGTCGGATCAGTTCGGTACCGACATCCTGCCCAAGGTCCTTGAAGCAGATCCCAACCACACGGCCATAGGTGATCTGGTTGTTCAGGGGGCAGTCAATCTCAGCACCGATGCCGGTGATAGCCTGCAGCCAGACCCGCGCGGCCTCTAGTGGACCTCGACCACCCAAATTGAGGCCTCGGAGTTGTGCAGTCGTTATCGGCGCGGCTCTGCGTCTTTAATTTTGATCAGGTTTCGAAGGACAGTGGCCACGTTAACACCGCAGAGGCCGCCAGTTCCTTTTGTCGTGCTTCGATGTCTACAAGCGTCCATGTCGCGCGCTCAGCGATTTCAGATGTCGTTTGGTATTCCGACTTGGCGTAAACACTCCTTTTTTCATCAAAGCTTTTGTTAGCAACGGCGCGGTTATCAGCCTCTCGCATCAGCGCCATGTTGCCCAACAAACGCTGGGCCGAACGGGCCTGTTCAGCATCAACGCCCCATTCGGCGGTTGGGGTGAGCGGCAGGACATGTTCCAAGTTAATCTGCGAAACATCGTCGTTCGGTACGTACTCCGGTTGCGGATCGGCAGCTCGCTGCTTCTCGATGGCACGGAGATAATACCGAGCTAAATGGCTGCGAGACACCCGCGCTGCAGCGAAGGCCTGCTCGAAGGCGACATCCGACGGGACATACTCCTTCATAGCGTCACGCAATTCTCGAGCCTTCGTAATGCGGCTCGATCCTACGTCGAACGCGCGTAGCGAATACTGGGTGTCCAACATACCACCTCGACCACCGTAGATTAGGAAACGGGTCGACCAACTAACGAATAGTTTGAACGCCTTCTCCGCCTCCGCTACCGTGAATTGCCGCGCGACTGCAAACAGCAGCGGCTTAATTTGTTCAACCTGAAGGTGGACGCCCAAGGTCTCGATATGCTGCTTAACGGACGGTGGATAGTTTTCCCACTTCGAATGACGCGATGAGGATAGCGCTAGATATTCCGACACGGCGCCAGCGGCTTCGGTCAGGAACTCAATGGAGCGACGCTCACTGGTCACATCAGCACGAATAGCCGCGGCCAATTCTCGCTCCTTTGTGCCGCCCTTCTTAGTTATCCAGAGGTGCCGTAGATAAGTAAGCAGCGACGCGTTTTCATCGCCGCCTATACCTTCCGTTTCAGTAGCGATGGTCGTCCAGAGTGTCACAGCTTCATTGAGGCGGGAGCCCGCCTTGCTGAAAAGATAGTTCTTCAGGATATCGGCTTGCGATGCCTTAAGTCCACGGTCGTTCAGTGTTTCGAACATCCGAAAGGCACCAACCTCATCTGGTACGGTGACTACGATGACACTGGCTTGGTGCTGGAGAAAATCCACCCATTTCAACAGGTATTCGGCCCTTGAACCATCGGGCAGGCGATCCATGCCATCTCGGAAGAACGTAAGGCACTGGTCTGACGCTTCTTTCAAGCGGAGATTGGATGCCCGTTGCGGAAGGGTGGCCGCAGCTGCAGCGTAATCATGGTCTTCCGGACTTGCCAGTACGGCACGCCTGAAGAACTCGTTGTCCTCCAGGTTCAAGCTCAAGCGAGGGGTCATTGCCTCGGTCGCACGATCGACCGTGCGAAGAAAGTCGGTGTCAATTGATCGCGCTGAGAGCTCGCGGCCGCGTTCGAGCAGTAGATCGCGAATGCGGGCTAACGCAATTGATGTGGTTGCAATTCGTTGCTGCCCGTCGGCAATCGAAGGCGTTTCCCGTCCTTCTTGTATAAGGACGACCGTGCCGAGGAAATAGTCTTGATCACCATTGGTGACGGCCTCGTTTAGGTCCTCCAGGTAATTCTTAACGTGCCGCTCTTGCCATGCATAGGAACGCTGGTTCGGAGGTACCGTCAGGCGCCCTACACGTAGCAGGTCGGCAATCCCCTTGTCTTCGAACCCAAACTTCTTAGCCACATACCTCTCCCTGGAAGGAATGCTTCGCGCAACTTCTGGCGAGCAGGCCTGTGCGGCGAGCATCGTGACCACGTCAGCACAGGTCAATCGCCGCGCCATGTTCGTCCACTGCTCATACCGATTGGTCGTAGCCGCGCCATTAGCCGTCTGAACCGGCGTCGACGTCCCGCCACACTTAGCCGGCCGTCTAGATCGGCGCTTGAGCCGACAAGGCGTGCATCGTCTCTACCGTCGTCTGCCGTGGACAAAGTAGGCAAGCCCGTTGCCCTCGTCGAGGCACTTGCTCCGGCGACGTTGTGATGCGGGAGGCAGGCCAGTATTGCAGCCGAATTGCAGCAAAATTCCACCTATGTCGGCATAATATATTGATATCAAATGGAAATTCAAAACTGGTCGATCCAATCCATCATCGGCGCGACGGAAAAGCGCAAGAGCTCTGGCGGAAGCGAGGTCATCGCGGCTGACTAGCCTAAAACCGGCCCTCGCGCATCCCCGACGCGCGAGGGCTGGCCTTGCGCCGGCCGGGCGGCGGGGCAAGATGGCAGCCTGTGAGGCGGTCTCGCGGCCGCGCCGAACGCGAAGGGGCCGCACGTCATGGCCGAGACAGCGCCATCTCCGGATACCCATCATCTCGTCGTCGTGGGAGGCGGCTTTGCCGGGCTGCAACTCGTGCGCGATCTCAAGGGGGCGGGCCTGAAGATCACGCTGATCGACCAGCGCAACCATCATCTCTTCCAGCCGCTGCTGTATCAGGTCGCGACCACGATCCTGGCCACCTCCGAAATCGCCTGGCCGATCCGGCGGCTGTTCCGGGAGCGAGCGGATGTCACGACGCTGCTGGCGGAGGTCACGGGCGTCGATGCGGATCGCCGGCGGGTCCTTCTCGCCGACGGCTCGACGATCGCCTACGACACGCTGGTCCTCGCGACCGGCGCGCGGCACTCCTATTTCGGGCGCGACGAATGGGAGGCGCTGGCGCCGGGGCTGAAGACGCTGGAGGATGCGACGACGATCCGGCGGCGGCTGCTGCTCGCCTTCGAGCAGGCCGAGCGCGAGAGCGATCCGGCAGCGAGGCGCGCGCTCCTGACCTTCGCCGTGATCGGGGCCGGGCCCACCGGCGTCGAACTCGCCGGCATCATCGCCGAACTCGCCAAGCAGACACTCTGGCAGGAATTCCGCAACATCGACACGCGCGAGGCCCGCATCCTGCTGATCGAGGCCGGGCCGCGGGTTCTGGCGGCATTTCCGGCGTCGTTGTCAGACTATGCGCAGGCGGCGCTGGAGAAGCTCGGCGTTGAAGTCCTGTTCGGCCGGCCGGTCTCGGATATCCGCGCCGACGGGGTGACGATCGGCGACGAATTCGTCGGCTGCCGCACGGTCGTCTGGGCGGCCGGCGTCGCGGCCTCGCCGGCCGCCGCCTGGCTCGGCATGCCGGCTGACCGGGCCGGGCGGGCCAGCGTCGACCCGCATCTCAACGCTCCGGGCCGGCCGGAGATCTTCGTCATCGGCGACACGGCGGCGGTGACGACGTCGGATGGCAAGCCCGTGCCCGGCATCGCGCCGGCCGCCAAGCAGCAGGGCGCCCATGTCGCCCGGGTCATCCGCGCACGGCTCTCCGGCAAGCCCGCCCCCTCGCCTTTCCGCTATCGCCACCAGGGCAATCTCGCGACCATCGGCAAGAGCGCGGCGGTGGTCGATTTCGGCTGGCTTCAATTGCGCGGCTGGATCGCCTGGTGGTTCTGGGGCATCGCCCACATCTTCTTCCTGATCGGCGCGCGCAGCCGCGTCGCCGTGGCCTGGAGCTGGTTCTGGACCTTCATCTCCGGCCAGCACAGCGCCCGGCTGATCACGCAGGGGCGGAAGGGCCCGGATCAAAAGC
>DATDBB010000036.1:0-7664 GCA_036525085.1 Allobosea sp. | reverse complement strand
GGCCAGCGCCTGGATGGTCAAGCCGTTCGAGCCCAACACCCTGCTCGGCCTCGTCGCCCGCTACCAGAACTGAGGCTGCTCTATGGATCCGTTGGCCGAACTCAAGCAGACCTTCTTCCAGGAGTGCGAAGAGCTTCTGGGAGCGCTCGAACAGCGCCTCCAGGCGCTTGATGAAGGCTCGACCGATCCCGAGGACGTCAACGCCGCCTTCCGCGCGATCCACTCCATCAAGGGTGGCGCGGGCGCCTTCGGCTGCACCGAGCTCGTCGCCTTCGCGCATGTGTTCGAGGCCTCGCTCGACCATCTGCGCTCCGGCCGCGTCGGACTGGAGGATGCGCCGTTCGCACTCTTCCTGCGCTGTTCGGATGCGGTCGCCGATCTCGTCTCCGCTGCCCGCAACGACGAGCCCGCCCGGGCGCGGCCCGATCTTCTGGAAGCGCTGGAGCAGGTCGGCAAGCCGGCCGGCGCTGCTGCGCCCCAGCCGGCCGCGCCAGTGGCGCCGCCCGCTCCCCCTGCGCCGGCACCCGTCGCCGCCGCTCCTTCCGCACCGGCGAACGATGCCCCGCTCGGCGTCGCCGCGCTCGGCAACCTGCTCGCGATGGTCGAGGCCAAGACCGGCATGGGCGCTCCGGCCGCCGATCTCGGCTGGGACGACGCGCCGGCTGCAAAGCCTGCCTCCAGCAAGCCGGGCCGCGATGTCGTGCTGCGGATTTCGCCCGAGAGCGACCTGTTCCGCCGGGTGATCGAGCCGCGCGTGGTGTTCGCCTCGCTGCCGGCCGACGACATCGTCTCGATCACCTGCGACCTCAGCCATGTGCCGATGCTGGAGACGATCGACGTCTCCGACTGCTTCATGCGCTTCGTCGTGACGATGCGTACCGAATTGTCGATCGAGGAGATCTGCAGCCGCTTCGACTTCACCCTCGCCACCGAGGAGTTCGAGATCGAGGTTCTGGCCGACGCGGCGGCGAACGACGATGCGCCGGTCGCGGCCCCGGTTGCCACTATTCCCGTTGCGGCTGCGGCGCCTGCCTCCCCCGAGGTGCCTGGTTCGGTCGCCGCCGATCTCTCGGCCATCCTGGCCAAGCTCGGCCCCGCGCCGGTTGCGACGGCCGTGCCCGATATCCAGCCGGCGGCGCCCGTGGCCGCGCCGGTTCCGGCCCCGGTCGAGGCGCCTCCGGCCGCGAAGGCCGCCGCCCGTGCGCCGGCCAATGACGCCGCCGCAGCGCGTCAGCGCCAGGCCGTCAGCGTCCGTGTCGATCTCGACCGCATCGACAAGCTGATGAACCTCGTCGGCGAGATCGTCATCACCCAGTCCATGCTGGTCGAGTGCGTCCGTTCGCTGCCCTATGACGTCTATGCCAAGACCGCCGAGGGCATCCTGACGCTGTCGCGCCAGACGCGCGAGCTGCAGGACCATGTCATGGCGGTCCGCGCCCAGCCGGTGAAGGCGGTGTTCCAGCGCATGCCGCGCCTGGTGCGGGAGCTTGCCCAGACACTCGGCAAGGAAGTCCGCCTCGTGCTCGAAGGCGAGAACACCGAGGTCGACAAGACGATCATCGAGGAATTGGCCGATCCGCTGACCCACATGATCCGCAACTCGATGGATCACGGGCTGGAGACGCCGGAGGATCGCATCGCGGCGGGCAAGAGCCCCGAAGGCACGATCAAGCTGATCGCCGAGCATCGCGCCGGCCGTATCGTGATCTCGGTCACGGATGACGGCCGCGGCATCGGCCGCGACAGGCTGCTGGCGAAGGCCAGGTCGCGCGGACTGGTCGGCGCGGACGAGAAGCTCGCTCCCGAGGAGATCGATCAGCTCATCTTCGCCGCCGGCCTGTCGACGGCCGAGGTGATCAGCGACGTTTCGGGCCGTGGCGTCGGCATGGATGTGGTGCGCCGGAACGTGGAATCGCTCGGCGGGCGCATCTCGGTCGATTCCGAGCCGGGCAGGGGCTGCAAGTTCACGCTCGCCCTGCCGCTGACGCTCGCGGTCCTCGAAGGAATGGTCATCCGCTGCGGCGACGAGCGCTATGTCATCCCGATCGCCAGCGTGATCGAGACGCAGCATCTGGCCTCGACGCCGATCGAGCACCTGACCTTCGGCCAGGAGGTGCTGCGCTGGCGCGGCGAGATCACGCCGCTGCATCGCCTGGGTTCCGTCATGGGTTCTTCGGGCACGCCCAACGAGAACATCATCATCATTGCGGAGACCGAACGCGGCGACAATGTCGGCATCGCCGTCGACGAGATCGTCGGGCAGCAGCAGGTCGTCGTGAAGAGCCTCGAAGGCAATTACGGCACGGTCCACGGCGCATCGGCCGCGACCATCCTGGGCGACGGCCTCGTCGCGCTGATCCTCGACGTCGACTCCATGCTGCGCCTCGCCGCCTCGGGCGAGCGCCACCCTGCAACCGAACTGAAACTGGCTGGATGACCATGAGCGTGCAACTCGGCGAAAAACACTTCTCGTCGGCGCAGCCGGAATCGGCAGCGCGCCGGATCGTCACCTTCAAGGTCGGCGATCGGACCTTCGGCATCGATGTCGGCATGGTTCGCGAGATCAAGGGCTGGCAGGCGACGACGCCGCTGCCGCATGCGGCGCCGCATGTGCGCGGCGTGCTGAACCTGCGTGGCGTGATCCTGGCGGTCTACGACCTGCGCACCTCGATCGGGCTCGGCACCACCGATGCGACCGCAACCCATGTCATCGTCGTCGTCGACATCGAGGACAAGGTTGCAGGCCTCCTGGTCGACTCCGTCTCCGACATTGTCGACGTGCCGGTCAGCGCGGTTCGCCCGGCGCCCGATCTCGAGCGCGACGAGCACGGCCTGATCGAGGGCCTCGTGCTGCTCGACACCGACATCGTGGCGCTGCTGGACCTTGCTGCGGTCATCCGCGACGGCGGCGTCGAGACGCCGGCCCGGGTCGCCCGCGCGAGCTGAGTTCAGAACAAGGCCGGGCCCGAGGAGTCGCGTTGGGAAAAGCCCGGACCAGAAAAGAAACGACACCATCCATGGGCAGCGTCCCCGGTCCTTTCACGCGACTCCCCTTCGAGCTTCCGCTCCTGCTCGCCGCAACCGCCCTCGTTGCTGGCGGAACGGCCGGAAGCCTTGCCTATCAGGTCGCTCTCGGGCGGTTGGATGGCACGTCGCTGCTTGCCCTGAGCGTTGCTGGCCTCGGATTCGCGGGGCTCGCGATCTGGGTGGCCGCGCGGCGCATCCAACGGCCGATCTCCGCCCTGCGCAGCGCGATGGCGCGCCTTGGCAGTGGCGAGGACACGACCGTTCCCGGCCTCGATCGCCGCGATGAGACCGGCGAACTGGCGCGGTCGCTCAAGGCGATGCACGACTCCGGCGTCGAGGCCGCCCGCATCCGTGCCGCACTCGACGGCTGCCGAACCAATGTCATGGTCTGCGATGCGCAAGGCCGCGTCGTCTACGTCAACAACTCGCTGCTCCGGTTCTTCGGCGAGGCGCAGGAGGATTTCCGTGCGGCCTTTCCGGGCTGTTCCGCCAAGGACATGCTTGGCCGCGTCATGGAGAGCATCCAGGGCCAGGCCGGACTGCGGCAGGACCAGCAGCAGGCGATCCGCTTTGCCCTCGGCCGTCGCACCGTATCGCTCTCGCTCTCACCGGTGATGCATGCTGATGGCCGCCGGCTGGGCACTGCCGTGGAATGGCTCGAACTGACCGACGAACTCGCCGCAGCTGCGGAGGTTTCCGAAATGGTCGCGGCCGCCGTCGAGGGCGATTTCTCGCGCCGGGTGCCGGTGGCGGGCAAGCCCGACGCGCTGCTGCGCATCGCCGAAGGCATGAACGAGATCAACGCGCTGGTCGAGAATGCGGTCGGCGAATTCGCGACGGTGGTGGGTGGCCTTGCCGAAGGCGATCTGACCCGGCGCATGACCGGGACTTACCGGGGCCGCCTCGCCGAACTCAAGTCCAGCCTGAACACGGCGCTCGCGCATCTAGGCGAGACCGTGGCGACGATCCAGGGCACGGCGGGCAATGTCGCGCGGGCTGCAAGCGAAATCGACTCCGGCGCGGGCGATCTCGCCAGCCGGACGGAGCAGACCGCCGCCAATCTCGAAGAGACAGCGGCGACGACGGAGCAGCTCGCGGCCTCCGTCAAGCAGAGCGCCAGCCGCTCGCGGGAAGCCACCGAACTCGCCAACGAGGCGATGGGCGTGGCGCAGGACGGCAAGGACGTGGTCGCGCAGGCGGTCGGGGCGATCGAGCGCATCGAGAGTTCGTCGGAGCGCATCTCGGAGATCGTCTCCGTGATCGACGACATCGCCTTCCAGACCAACCTGCTGGCGCTGAACGCCGCTGTCGAGGCGGCGCGTGCGGGCGATGCGGGCCGGGGCTTCGCCGTCGTGGCGTCCGAGGTGCGTGCGCTGGCGCAGCGCTCCGGCCAGGCGGCCAAGGACATCAAGGGGCTGATCGTCACCTCCAACGAGCAGGTAGGCGAGGGCGTGCGCTTCGTGCGCTCGACCGGCGATGCGCTGGAACGGATCGTCGCGGCGGCCGGCAAGGTCTCGACCACGGTCGCCGATATCTCGCGTGCGGCCGCCGAGCAGGCGCATGGCATCGATGAGATGAGTCGCGCCGTCGCTCATATGGACGAGACCACGCAGCAGAATTCGGCGTTGGCCGAGCAAAGCGCCACCTCGGCCACCGAGCTGATGACGGAGATCGTCGCGCTGCGGCGTCTCGTTGCGTTCTTCCGGGCCGATGCTGCGCGCGGCAACGATATCCATTCGGCTCAGGCGCCCCATCGCGCCGGTGTCGAGCCGATCAGGCCGCAACGGCAGGCCGCACCCGCTGCGGCCCCGCGCCCGGCTCCGCGAGCCAACGAAATGCGCCGTCCCGAGCCGGCACCGAAATCCTGGCAGGAGCCGCGCCGGCGTGTCGCCGGCGGCGGGCGCGCCGATGACTGGGCGGAGTTCTAGTGAGCATGTCGAGATCCAGCGCCGCCCTTGCCCAACCGCAACTCACCGACGTCACGCTGACGCGCGACGACATGGGTTTCATCTCGAAGCTCGTCTACGAGCAGGCGGGCATCGTCATTCGCGAGCACAAGGAAGCGATGACGCGCGGCCGGCTGGCTCGCCGCGTCAAGGCGCTCGGGCTCAACTCCGTCGCCGAATACTGCGCCTTCCTGAAGACGCCGCAGGCCGCGGACGAGATTCCGGAATTGATCAATGCGGTGACGACGAACCACACCTCGTTCTTCCGCGAACGCCACCATTTCGACCATCTGCGCAAGGAGGTGCTGCCGCGCCTGCTGCAGGAGCGCAGCGGGCGGCGCGGCCGCATCCGGATCTGGTGTTCGGCATCATCCTCGGGCGAGGAGCCCTACAGCATCGCGGCGGTCTCGCGCGACGTGCTCGGCGCGCGCAGCGATGTCGATTTCAAGATCCTCGCCACCGACATCGACACCGACATCCTCGTGAAGGCCGAGACGGCGGTCTATTCGAGCGACCAGTTCGAGCGCCTGCCGGCCGACATCAGGCCGCTGCTCAAGCTGGAAGCGCATAGCGGCCGGGGCGAGGCCCGCATCAGCGAGGATCTGCGCCGTATGATCGCGTTCAAGCGGCTCAACCTGATCGAGCGCTGGCCGATGAGCGGGCCGTTCGACGTGATCTTCTGCCGCAACGTCTTCATCTATTTCGACACGCAGACTAAGGCGTCCATCTTGGACCGTTTCGTCACCCTGCTCGCGCCCGGCGGGTTTCTCTATCTCGGCCATTCGGAATCGTTGCCCCAGCCTCACCCTCAACTGCGCCTGATCGGCCGCACGATCTATGAGAGACTTCCATGAGCGTCGCGCGTACATCTCGTCGCTATTTCGATCCCCGCTTCGAGGCGACCATCATCACGGTCGCTCCCGGCGAGCATGAGATCACCTCCGCCAAGGACGAGATCGTCGCGACGGTGCTCGGATCCTGCATCTCGGTGTGCATGCGCGATTCCTATACGGGGGTCGGGGGCCTCAACCATTTCCTGCTGCCCAAGAACAATGGCGGCTCGGATGCCAGCGCAGGCGAGCGCTATGGCGACACGGCCATGGAAGTGCTAATCAACGGGCTGTTGAAGCGCGGCGCCAAACGGACCAATCTCGAGGCGAAGGTCTTTGGCGGTGCGCGCGTGCTGTCGGGTGCGACCATGCTCGCGATCGGTGACGGCAACATCGCCTTCGTGACCGAGTTCCTCAATCGCGAGGGCATTCCGACCGTGTCCAAGGATGTCGGCGGGACGCGCTCGCGGCGCATCCACTACCAGCCTGCCACGGGACGGGCCTGGGTCCAGCACGTCCAGTCGAGCCAGAAGAGCACCGAGCACGAGCAGGAAGTCGCCTATCTCAACCGCCTCAAGACTCAGCCCGTGGCCGGCGAAGTCGAAATCTGGTGATGAGCATGCTGAACTCCTCCGCAGATCCGGTTCGCGTTCTCGTCGTCGACGATTCCGTGCTGATGCAGAAACTGATGACGCAGATCATCGACGGAGCCCCAGGCTTCAAGGTGATCGGCGTCGCCGGCAGCGCCGAGGAAGGCTGGGACGCCATCCAGGCGCTGCGGCCCGACGTGGTGACGCTCGACCTGGAACTACCCGGCCGCCACGGCCTGAAGCTCCTGGCCCGCGTTCTGAAGCAGGACCCGCTACCGGTTCTGATCGTCTCCGCCTTTGGCGGGCCCGGCGCCGACAACACCATCCAGGCGCTGGAACTGGGCGCCATCGACTTCATCGAGAAGCCCGACGGCACGACCCATACGCTGGAAGGTTTCATGCGGCATCTGGTCGGCGCGCTGCAGCGCGCCTCGGCCAGCCGCCGGATGTTTGCGTCCCGCCGTGAGGCGGCGCCGGTGCGCGTCACGGCGCCGCGCGAGCCGGCCCGCACGGGAGGGCGCGCCTCCTTCATCGCCATCGGCGCCTCGACCGGCGGCGTGCCGGCCGTCCAGGTCGTGATGCGCGATCTCGCCCATCTGCGCCTGCCGATCGCCGTGGTGCAGCACATGCCGCCGGGCTACACGGCCAAGTTCGCGGCGCGGCTTGCGACCGCGACCGGGCTCGACGTTCGCGAGGCCAGCGATGGCGACCGGCTGAAGCCCGGCATGGCGGTGGTGGCGCCGGGCGGGCCGCGCCATCTCGAGATCGAGGAGCGCCGGGGCGAGTTCGTCTGCGTGCTCAGGGAAGGGCCGCTGGTCAGCGGACACTCGCCATCCGTCGACGTGATGTTCCATTCCGTCGCCCGCAGCATCGGGCCGCAGGCGGTCGGAATCCTGCTCACCGGCATGGGCCGGGACGGCGCTGAGGGTTTGTTAGCCATGCGCAAAACGGGCGCCGAGACGTTAATCCAAAGTGGGGAAACCTGTGTGGTAAACGGGATGCCGAAAGCGGCATTCGAGATCGGTGCCGCCGACCGGGTTGTTGCGCTCGACCAGATCGGCGCTGCCGTGAGCAACCTGCTCGGCGAGCGCACGCATCTGCGCACCGCATAAGGAGAGCGTGATGAAAGCGAGAAGCGAGTATAGAATCCTTGTGGTCGACGACCAGAAGAGCATGCGCGGACTCGCGACCTATTTCCTGAAGCAGATCGAGTTTCAGGACATCGACGAGGCCGAGAATGCGCGCGAGGCTCTGATGAAGATGCAGAGCAA
>DATDBB010000035.1:0-4472 GCA_036525085.1 Allobosea sp. | reverse complement strand
CCTGCCGCGATGCAGGAAGAGCACGCGCGAGGCGAGGCGCCGGGCCTGGCCGAGATCATGCGTCGACATCACCACCGTGATGCCCTCGGCCACGAGTGCGGCCAGCAGTTCCTCGATCTGCCGTGTCGCGGCCGGGTCGAGTTGGGAGGTCGGCTCGTCCAGGAAGAGCAGTTCCGGCCGCAATGCCCAGGCGCGTGCGATGGCGAGGCGCTGCTGCTCGCCACCCGAGAGCAGGCGCGCCGCTTGCGCAGCCTTCTCCAGCAGGCCGAAACGCGCCAGCGCCGCCTTGCCTCGCTCCGCGCGTTCGCTGCTGGAAATGCCGGCGGCCGCGAGCGCGTGGGCGATGTTGGCCTCGACCGAGCGACGCAACATGATCGGCTTCTGGAAGACCATGGCGTGCCGCTTGGCGCGTCCCTCCAGCCCCGCCGCCCAGCGGACACGGCCCTGGCTGGGCGATAGCAGGCCGTGGCAGAGCCGCAGCGTCAGGGATTTGCCGGCGCCATTGGGGCCGAGCACGACGGTCAGCCCGCCTGCGGGGATGTCGAAATGGAGAGCGTCGACGAGCGTGCGCCCGTCGCCGCGGAAGGAGACGGCCTCGACGGCCAGCGGCAGGATCGAGACGAGGTCACGCATGGCTCTCACCCTGCATAGCGGGCGCCGATGCGGCTGGCGCCGAAGGCGACCGCGTTGATGGCGAGCGTCAGAGCGATCAGCACCAGCCCGAGACCGAGCGCGAGGGCCAAGTCGCCCTTCGAGGTCTCCAGCGTGATCGCCGTCGTCATGGTGCGGGTGTAGCCGGCGATGTTGCCGCCGACGATCAGCACGGCGCCGACCTCGGCGCTGGCCCGGCCAAAGCCCGCGAGCAGTGCCGTCGCCAGCGCGAAGCGGCCGTCGAAGAGCAGCGTCGGAATGGCCCTGACGCCTTCGAGCCCGACGGAACGCAGATGGTCGCGATATTCGGTCCAGAGGTCCTCGACCGTCTGGCGCGTCAGCGCGATCACGATCGGGAGCACGAGGATCACCTGCGCCGCGATCATCGCGGTGGGCGTGAACAACAGGCCGAGCGATCCCAGCGGCCCGGAACGCGACAGCAGCAGGAAGACGAACAGCCCGGCGACGACTGGCGGCAGCCCCATCAGCGCGTTCAGGCAGACGATGATGGCGGAGCGGCCGGGGAAGCGTGCAAGCGCGAGCGCCGCCCCGAGCGGCAGCCCGACCAGCGCCGCGATCAGAACCGCCGTCAACGTGACCCGCAGCGACAGGCCGACGATCGCCAGGAAGGCGGGGTCGAGACCCACCACCAGGGCAAAGGCCGCCGTGAAGATCGCTCCGAAGTCCAAGGTTCGTCCGCTCCCGCTGCTCCGTCGTGATGCAGAGCCTTGTATTTTCTAGAGTTCAATGCGACCAAATGCCAATTCTGGAAAATTCGCAGGCCAGCGCATGACGGTGCAGGATCTGGTTTATCTCACCACCGAAGAGGCGGCCGGCTATCTGCGGCTGAAGGAGCGCAAGCTCTACGAACTGGTCGCCCATGGCGCTGTGCCCTGCACGAAGGTCAGCGGCAAATGGCTGTTCCCCCGGGCTGCACTCGACCGCTGGCTGGAAGCGGGGCTGGCGCGGCCCGAGGGCATGCAGGCGGTCAGCCCGCCGCCGATCATCGGCGGCAGCCAGGATTCCCTTCTGGAGGTCGCGGTGCGCGATTCCGGCTGCGGACTCGCATTGCTTGCGGAAGGTTCTCAGGCCGGGCTCGACCGGCTGGTGCGCGGCGAGGTCGCCATCGCCGCCATTCACCTCCATGCCACGCCCGACGATGACGAGGCCAATTCGGCCGCGATCCGGGCGGAAGCCGGCCTGTTCGACGCGGTCGTGATCGGCTTCGCCCGCCGGGAGCAGGGGCTGCTGGTCGCCCCCGGCAATCCGCTCGGCATCGTCGGTCTGTCCTCGGCGGTCGAGAAGCGGGCGCGTTTCGCACGGCGCCAGAAGGGGGCCGGCGCTCAACTCCTGCTCGCCAGCCTGATCGAGCGTGAGGCCTTGCCGCAGCAGGCGATGGTGCTGGCCGAGGGCATCTGCGCCACGGGTCAGGATCTGGCGCTGGCGATCCGCACCGGCCGCGCCGATTGCGGCATTGCCTCGCGCTCGGTCGCCGGCGCTTTCGGCCTCGATTTCCTGCCGCTGGTCTGGGAGCATGTCGATCTGGCGATGCGCCGCCGCACCTATTTCGAGCCGGCGACGCAGACGCTGCTGGCCTGGATGCGCGGCGACGACATGCGGGCGCGGGCACGCGAACTCGGCGGCTACGATCTCTCGCGCAGCGGAGCAGTGCGGCTCAACCGCTGAGAGGGGAGTAGGGCGCGGTTGCGCCGGCCTGGAACCTCGTCGTCATTCCGGGGCATCGCGAAGCGAAGAACCCGGAACCCATATCCGCTGTGCCTTCAGGACAATGTGGCCGCGTCGTGTCTTGCCTTGAGCCGATAGCGGTTATGGGTTCCGGGCTCGCCCTGCGGGCGCCCCGGAATGACGGTGTGGTTCCGTCGTGGCGACAGGCTCCTTCGGCTTCGACGCCCGGCCGAGATCACGCCAGCCGCCGACGCGATGGACCGTCTCCCGTTCGGCCGAAGCTTCGCCGAACGGCGCGACCTTCCAGTCCCAGCTCTCGTCGGGGGCCGGCAGGACGGTCCCGCGCATCAACTCGAAGCGCTCGACCACGGCGCCGCTCCGGTCGCGCTCGACCATCTCGACATCGGTCAGCAGGACGACGCGGCAGGAAAAGCGCGCGAGGTCGTCGCGATGCCAGGCGATGCAGCGCGCGGCGAGATCGCGTGGCAGGCGGGCTGCGCGTGCTGGATTCTCGTCGAGCCAGTCGGCGATGGGCCAGCCGAACTGCGACATCAGGATGGCGGAGATGACGAGGTCGAGCGTTCCGTCCGCGACAAGGTCGGCGACGGGATCGAACCGGCCGTCGTCTTGCCCGCCGAGCCAGCCCATCACGCCGCAGAGATCGCGCGTCACCAGCGTCACGTCGGGCTGGAAGGCGGCGGCCAGCCGGATCTGCGGCATGTGGACCGCGTCGACCAGCAGCACGCGCTCGAAACGCTCGCGCAGCAGCGGCAGTGGGATGTCGCGCAGCAGACCGGAGCCGAGCACGGCGACGGTGCGGTGGCGCGGCAACTCCGCGACGACGCTTTCGATCAGGGCCCGGCAGCGCTGGTGATGCTCTGCCCAGGCCTTGTGCTGGCGTCGGCCCCTTGCCCAGAGCGCGACACTCTCCGAGACCAGGCCGAGCCGTCGCGTCATGCGGTTGGCCGGCGTGGTCAGCCAGAGGGCGAGTTCGGCGAGCAATTCCGGGTCGTCAGGTCAGGGCGCCACGCGCCGCGACCGGCCAGAGCGCCTCGACATGGGCATCCTGCGTGTGCAGGCCGCGCACGCAGACATACCAGTCGTGCAGGTTGACGGTCGGGTCGCAATGGCCCGGCACCAGCAGAAGCTTGTCGCCGCGATGGGGCAGGGCGATCGGGTCGCCCGTCAGCACGCCATGCTCGTCGGACGGCTTGGTGTAGACCACGCCCTCGCGCCGGAACGGCGTCGGCAGGCCTGAATCGATCGCTGCGGTCTTGTGCCCGGCATCGACGACGGCACGGTCCGGCACCGGCTTGCTCATCACTCCGGTCAGGATGAACAGCGAGTGCTCGAAGGTGCGGAAGGGCGTACCGTCGGCCTGCCGGTTGCGGGCATAGTCTGCGTCCATGAAGATGTAGGAACCTGCCTGGATCTCGTTCCAGATGCCGGACTGGCTCTCGATCTCGAAGGTGCCGGTGCCGGCGCCGCTAACGACGCCGCAGGCGAGGCCTGCCTGTGTCAGCCGCTCCACGGTATTGCGCGCCCCGAGGCCGGCGCGCTCGATCGCCTCGCGGCGCTCGTCGATCGAGCGCATATGCTGCGCCGTGCCGTGATAGGCCTGCAGGCCGCCGACGCGCAGCGTGTTGCTGCGCGCGATGGCCTCGGCCAGCCGTACCGCCGTTTCGCCCGGCGCGACGCCGCAGCGCCGGCCGCCGACATCGATCTCGACGAGAACATCGAGCACGACGTCGTGACGGGCTGCGGCTTCCGCCGCCTCGCGGACGCCGTCGAGATGGTCGACGCAGAGGCTGATCCGCGCCTGGCGGGCGAGCTTCGCCAGCCGGTCGAGCTTGGCCGCACCCGCCACCTCGTTGCTGACGAGCACGTCGGTGACGCCGCCTTCGACCAGGATCTCGGCCTCGCCGACCTTCTGGCAGCACTGGCCGACAGCGCCATGGGCGATCTGGCGGAGCGCGATCTCGGGGCTCTTATGCGTCTTGGAATGGGGGCGCAGCCGGACGCCGTGGCCCTGCGTGTAGGCCGCCATGGTGACGAGATTGCGCTCGAAGGCGTCGAGATCGAGGATGAGGGCCGGGGTGTCGATCTCGTCGAAACTCTGGCCGGCCTGGGCCGGC
>DATDBB010000034.1:0-2125 GCA_036525085.1 Allobosea sp. | reverse complement strand
CCCTGGAGGATGGCCGCGACGGCGACGCGGTGCTCCTGTCAGCCCAATTCCACGAAGCAATCGCCGCCATCGCCGGCCAATCGGTTCTCAGGGATGTCGTTCGCAGCCTTTGCTCGCGCTCCTCGCTCGTGATCCTCATCTACGCTCGCCGGCGAGACACATGTTGCGAAAGGCATGCGCATATGGCTCTTGTCGAGGCGATCGCTGCGAACAAGCCTCTCGAAGCCTCCGATTTGATGACCAGTCACCTCGTCGACCTGCTGTCCGCCATCGATCCCAGTGATCGTGAGCCCCCGCAGCGCAAACTCGCAGAGATCCTGAAGCCGCTCGCCGCGATGTGATGGCATCTTAGAGCCCGACTCGAAACTCTACGGGACATAGCAATACCTTGCGAGGCGTCGCGTTAGGAAGCGGATGTGGGCGACGAAGATCCAAGCCTCGGCTTATACCAGCTCGCGCTGAGCCCGACTCACGAAGGGGATTCCCAAGGCAGTCGCGGCGTGATTCATCGTGGAAAACAGGCGAGGTTTTCCATGGCGGCTGCACTCGAGCTTCGAGACGACTTCACTGGCGATGACCTGCGTCGGCTGGCCCGCTCCAGTCGGGACGCGAAGCAGGTTCGGCGGCTGCTGGCGCTTTCGGCGGTCCGGGACGGCGGCTCCCGGACGGAGGCGGCGCGGATCGGTGGCGTCGGGCTGCAGATCGTCCGGGACTGGGTTGTGCGCTTCAACGCCGAGGGGCCGGCCGGTCTGGTCGACCGCAAGGCGCCTGGCAAGCGACCGACGCTGACATCGGACCAGCGCGCGGCGCTGGCGCAGATCGTGGAGGCCGGACCCCAGCCCTGGCGCGACGGGGTGGTGCGCTGGCGGCTGATCGACCTCGCGCAGTGGCTCTGGGAAGCGTTCCGGGTCTCGGTGAGCGTGGCGACGGTCAGTCGGGAGCTGCGGGCGCTCGGGTTCCGCAAGCTCTCGGCGCGTCCGCGGCACTATGCGCAGGACCCGGAGGCCGCGGAGGTTTTCAAAAAAGCCTCCCGGAGCGCCTGGCGGAGATCCGGGACGCCCATCCCGGCAAGCGCATAGAGCTCTGGTTCCAGGATGAGGCAAGGGTCGGGCAGAAGAACAAGCTCACCCGCCGGTGGGCTCGGCGCGGGACTCGCCCGCGGGCGCCGCACGACCAGCGCACCGCCTGGGCCTATGTGTTCGGCGCGATCTGCCCCGGCGAAGGCAAGGGCGCGGGGCTCGTCATGCCGTTCTGCGACACCGAGGCGATGCAGGCGCATCTCGTCGAGATCAGCGCCATGGTCGCCCAGCACGCCCATGCCGTACTGATCCTCGACAAAGCCGGGTGGCATCTCTCCGGCGCGCTCGTCGTCCCGGACAACATCACCCTCCTGCCGCTGCCGCCGCGCTCGCCCGAGCTCAACCCGGTCGAGAACATCTGGCAGTTCATGCGCGACAACTGGCTCTCGAACCGCGTCTTCACAGGCTACGACGACATCGTCGCTCACTGCTGCGCTGCCTGGAATGACCTCATCGACCAGCCATGGCGCATCCGATCCATCGGGCGCAGAACCTGGGCGGAAGGGTTCTAATCAATGCGCGTTAGTATTAGTGTCGAAATAGGTGTAGCCGTAGCCGGCGTCGATCGCGGCGTGGCCGATGCCAATGTTAGCCAGTCGATCGGGATCGTAGTCACCGACGGGAATGTCGCCGGTGACGTAGACCATGGCGTTGTTGACGCCCGAGTTCCACCTCAGCGACGCCTGCGGATAGAGGTCTCCGTACGAGGTCAGGGAGTCGCTTTGGGCTCCCGAGACCTGATTTCCGCCCGGCCCGGTCAGCGTCGCGTCCACCGACACGCTGTTCTTGCCGTAGATGCCCATCAGGCCGAAGGCCGCCTGCCCGCCGAGCACCGGCTGCTTGAGCGTGTAGCTCGGGCTCAGGAGCAGCAACGTGGCGTCGCTGTCGAGGCCGAGCCGGACATTGCCACCCTGCGAGAACGCCTTGTCGCGACCGGCGCTGACCGAGGTGTAGTAGAGGATTCCGGCGATCGACCAGCCCGGCTGGCCCGGTACCGCAGCCAGACTGCCATAGGTGCCCGGCAGCCAGAAGCTGACCCCGCCCTC
>DATDBB010000033.1:0-9522 GCA_036525085.1 Allobosea sp. | reverse complement strand
CCATTTTGCCGCGCGATGCTTTAAACCGCCTCGCATGAGCGCTCCCATCCGCATCGCCCCCTCCATCCTCTCGGCCGACTTCTCGAAGCTCGGCGAGGAGGTTCGCGCCATCGACGAGGCTGGCGCCGACTGGATCCATTGCGACGTGATGGACGGGCATTTCGTGCCCAACATCACCTTCGGGCCCGACGTGCTGAAGGCGATCAGGCCGCACACAGCCAAGTTCTTTGACGTGCATCTGATGATCGCGCCGGTCGATCCGTATATCGAGGCCTTCGCCAAGGCCGGCGCCGACCTGATTTCCTTCCATGTCGAGGCGGGCCCGCATCCGCACCGGACGCTGCAGGCGATCCGGGCGCAGGGCAAGAAGGCCGGCATCGTGCTCAACCCCGGCACGCCGGCGAGCCTGGTCGAGCCGCTGCTGGATGATCTCGATTTGATCCTGCTGATGACGGTCAATCCCGGTTTCGGCGGGCAGAGCTTCATCCATTCGGTCGTGCCGAAGATCGCCCAGGTCAGGGCGCTGATCGGCGAGCGACCGATCTCGCTGGAGATCGATGGCGGCGCCACGCCCGAGACGGGGCCATTGGCTGCGAAGGCCGGCGCCGATGTCTTCGTGGCCGGTTCGGCCGTGTTCAAGGGCGGGCCTTCGGCCTATGCCGGCAATATTTCCGCGATCCGCAAGGCGGCCGAGGCCGCGCGCGGGCAGTGGGTTTGAATTGACCAACTGCGCCGTCATCCCGGGCGCAGCGAAGCGGAGACCCGGGATCCATGCCGGAGCATCAGTTATCGAGGCTCAGGCATGGATCCCGGATCGGCGCCGCTACGCGGCTTGTCCGGGATGACGGCGCCCATCGTGTGAAAGACATCAAATGATCCCGCGCTATTCCCGCCCCGAGATGGTCGCCATCTGGGAGCCGCAGACGCGGTTCCGGATCTGGTTCGAGATCGAGGCCCATGCCACCGACAAGCTGGCCGAGCTCGGCGTCGTGCCGAAGGAGGCAGCCGCCACGATCTGGGCCAAGGCCAAGGACGCGACCTTCGACGTCGCCCGCATCGACGAGATCGAGCGCGTCACCAAGCACGATGTCATCGCCTTCCTGACGCATCTGGCCGAGATCGTCGGGCCCGAGGCGCGCTTTGTCCATCAGGGCATGACCTCGTCGGACATCCTCGACACCACGCTCTCGGTCCAGCTCGCGCGCGCCACCGACATCCTCATCGCCGATGTCGATGCGCTGCTGGCGGCGATCCGGCGCCGGGCCTTCGAGCATAAGCTCACCCCGACGATCGGCCGCTCGCACGGCATCCATGCCGAGCCGGTGACCTTCGGGCTGAAGCTCGCCCAGGCCTATGCCGAGTTCGACCGCTGCCGCGCCCGGCTCGTGGCGGCCCGTGCCGAGATCGCGACCTGTGCGATTTCTGGCGCGGTCGGCACCTTCGCCAATATCGACCCGCGGGTCGAAGCCTATGTCGCGCAGAAGATGGGGCTGACCGTCGAGCCGGTCTCGACGCAGGTCATTCCGCGCGACCGCCACGCGATGTATTTCGCGACGCTCGGCGTCGTTGCCTCAAGCGTCGAGCGGCTGGCGACCGAGATCCGGCACCTGCAGCGCACCGAGGTCTATGAGGCCGAGGAGTTCTTTTCGCCCGGCCAGAAGGGCTCGTCGGCGATGCCGCACAAGCGCAACCCGGTGCTGACCGAGAACCTGACAGGCCTCGCCCGGCTCGTGCGCGGCATGGTGGTGCCGGCGCTGGAGAATGTCGCGCTCTGGCACGAGCGCGACATCTCGCACTCCTCGGTCGAGCGCATGATCGGCCCCGACGCCACCGTCACACTCGATTTTGCGCTGGCGCGGCTGACCGGCGTCGTCGACAAGCTGCTGATCTATCCCCAGAACATGCGCAAGAACCTCGACAAGCTCGGCGGGTTGCACAATTCGCAGCGCGTGCTCCTGGCCCTGACGCAGGCCGGCGCCAGCCGCGAGGAGAGCTATTCCATGGTCCAGCGCAACGCGATGCGAACCTGGGAGCATGGCGAGGACTTCCTGACCAACCTCAAGAAGGACAAGGACGTCACGGCGAAGCTCTCGGATGCCGCGCTCGAGGCGATGTTCGACGAGGGCTACCACTTCAAGCATGTCGACACGATCTTCGCGCGGGTGTTCGGGGAGGTTTGAGCGATTGAGTGGCAGGCATTCGCAGTCTACGCTCCTGGGATGCAAATGACCGTCACGGAGGCGCGGAAGCGCTGGGGCGAGCTTCTCGACCGTGTGGAACGCGGCGAGACGGTTTCGATCTCGCGGCACGGCAAAGTCATCGCGGCCTTCGTCCCGGATCGCACCATCGCTCCGATCAACGCTACGGGCGGAAACGCAACGATAATGAGCCGAGCTGCGCGGGCCGAATGAAATCGTCAGACACCGACATCCTCATCATCCCCGGCTGGTCCGGTTCCGGCCCCGATCATTGGCAGAGCCGCTGGGCGACAAAGCTCTCGACGGCGCGGGTGGTCGAGCAGGAGGATTGGTACAAGCCGTCGCGCCCGATCTGGGCGGAGCGCATCATCAAGGCGGTGCGGACCTCGACGCGACCCGTCGTGCTCGTTGCGCATTCCGCCGGTGTCAGCGCGGTCGCGCATGCGGCCGAGCATCTGCATCCGGGCGAGGTCGCCGGGGCCTTCCTGGTGGCGCCGGCCTCCGAGCGGGCCAAGGGTGCGATCCCCGGCATGGCAGCCGATTTCATTCCGCACCGGCGCGAAATCCTGCCGTTCCGCAGCGTGCTGATCGCCAGCACCAACGACCCCTACTGCACGCCCGAGGAGGCGAAGGAACTGGCGCAGGTGTGGGGCTCCGAGTTCGTCGATGCGGGCGAGAGCGGCCACATCAACGCTGAATCCGGGCATGGGCCCTGGCCGGACGGGTTGCTGCGTTTCGGCGGTTTTCTCAGGAGCTTGACGGCGGTTCCGCAGAAACCGATTCAGGGCTGAGGCTGGCTGGATGGTCGGTCTCCCAGACGCGGACCGCGTCCTTGAGCGCCATCAACTCTCTGAAGCTGCTTCCATCCTGCACCGACAGCGCCTTGATGCGGCAGAGCGCGAGGGCGTAGTCTTCATCCGTCTCGATCGTGAAGGTGGGCGGATCCGACCTGCAGGATTCCGGCCCGTGTTTGATCGTCGTCTTCATGGCGACCTCCGGACGATGGGGCGTCTGATGAATTATACTCCAGACGAGAGAATTCGCGTTTGCGTCAAATCAACCCGCCCGCTGTTCCGGGAGAACCCAACCCGGCCAGACCTATTCTACGACTGCGGCAAAGCAGGGAGCAGGTCGGACAATGTACAAGCTCATTCTCATACCGACGGACGGATCGGAGTTTGCCCGGAAGGGCGTGGACCATGGCCTGAGCCTGGCCAAGAGCGTCGGCGCAAAGGTCACCATCGTCACCGTCACGGAGCCGTTTCCGATCTATGCCGGCGCCGCGGCCAGCGCCGGGTGGGCGTCGCCGCCGATGGATACGGGCGAGTATGAGGCGGGCCAGAGGCAAGCGGCCGAGAAGATACTGGCCGATGCCAGAGTTGCAGCGGAGAGCCTCGGCATCGATGCCGAGACCGTTCATGTTCCCCAGGCTCACCCGGCCGAGGCCATCGTCGAGATTGCCAATACCCGCCAGTGCAGCCTCATCGTCATGGCATCACATGGGCGACGCGGGCTCCGTCGCCTTCTTCTGGGCAGCCAGACCGCCGAGGTGCTCTCCAGCAGTTCGGTCCCCGTCCTGGTTGTCGTGTAGTACAGATGCGGAGACGGCCACACGGCTGAGATTGATCGCATCCATACGAATTTGAACTGCGCCGCGCTGCATTTCTGGTCTGGGGGCGGGAAGCGACCACCGTCGACCCGTAGCCGCCGCTCCGGCCCCCAGGCCTTCTCCCCCTCGCCAAACGAAAACCGCCCCGGCTTTCACCGGGGCGGTCTCGTTTCACGCGCTAATGCGATCAGCTTGCGAGATCAATTCTCGACATAGGTGATCTTGCCGTCGGCGCCCTTCTTCCAGGTGTAGACGGTGTAGTCGGGGCGGGTGATGTCGCCCTTCTTGTCGAAGGCGAGATCGCCGATCACGGTCTTGACCGGCTGGCCGCCCTTGAGCGCTTCGGCGATCTTCTTCGGGTCGGCCGAGTTCGCGCGCTTGGCGCCTTCGGCCATGACCTGCACGGCGGCGTAGCTGTACAGGGTGTAGGCCTCGGGCTTGAAGTTCTTGGCTTCGAACTTCTTCACGACGGCGGCGGCTTCCGGGCGCTTCTGCGGGTCCGGCGGGAAGGTCATCAGCGTGCCTTCGACGCCGGGGCCGCCGATCGTGGCGAACTCGTCGGTGGTGATGCCGTCGCCGGAGATCAGCACGGCCTTGACGCCCTGGTCGCGCATCTGACGCACGATCAGGCCGCCTTCGGTGTGCAGGCCGCCCCAGTAGACGAAGTCCGCGCCGACCGACTTGATCTTCGAGATCAGCGCCGAGAAGTCCTTCTCGCCGGCGTTGATGCCCTCATAAAGCACGTCCTTGATGCCGGCCTTGGTCAGGCCCTTGCGGGTTTCGTCGGCGAGGCCCTGGCCATAGGTCGTCTTGTCGTGGATGACCGCGATCTTCTTGTCCTTGAAGTTCTTGGCGATGTAGGCCGCCGCGACTTCGCCCTGCTGATCGTCACGGCCGCAGGTGCGGAAGGCGTTCCAGAGGCCGCGCTCGGTGATCTTCGGGTTCGTCGCCGAAGGCGAGATCATCAGCATGCCGTTTTCGGCATAGACTTCCGAGGCCGGCATGGTGACGCCGGAGTTGAAGTGGCCGACCACCCATTTGACGCCGTCGCCGACGAACTTGTTGGCGACAGAGACGCCCTGCTTCGGATCGGAGACGTCGTCGCCGACCGACACGGACAGCTTCTGGCCGAGTACGCCGCCGGCGGCGTTGATGTCCTCGACGGCCATCTCGGTGCCGTTCTTCAACTGGGCGCCAAAGGCAGCGTTGGGGCCGGTGATCGGGCCGGCGACGCCGACCTTGATCTGGGCATTGGCCGCGCCGGAGAAGGCGAGGACCGCGCCGAGCGCGATGCTGCTCAACAGCAGTTTCTTCATGAGATGAGACTCCCCTGCATTTGACTATGAACGGGCTGGATTGTCCGCCCGTCTCGGCGCGTGGTGCCGCCGTGAACCGCAGTCTTGCGCGTTTTCAGGCGGGTGTCACGTGACAAGCTCTTAATGGTTTTTGATCCTTTAGGCGGTGTTTCCGCCGCTTTCGCGCGCCTTCCAGGAGAAGGGACCGGTGCGCTCGTAGAGCCAGCGATACTGCGTCGTCATCTGCCTTGCCAGGTTGTAACGCCAGCCGGCGAAACCGAATGCCATCAGGACGATCACATCGACGACGTAGTAATGCAGCGTGAGCAGCGTCGCCTCGAACAGGGCGAAATGGATGAAGCGGACGAACAGCCCCAGCACCAGCATGTAGGCGACCAACTGCCAGGTCGGGCGCCAGGTCTTGGCAATGGCGCGGCCCGCCATCCAGGCGAGCCAGCCGCCCATCACCACGCTCACCAGCAGGAACAGCCAGGCGCTCGGTTCTTCGTAAAGGATGCCCTGCATATCAGTGCCTCCCGCCTTCGAGATAGGCGGCCCGTACTTGCGGATTGGCGAGGAGTTCCTGGCCGGTGCCGCTCATGGTGATGACGCCATTGACCATGACATAGCCGCGATGAGCGAGCTTGAGCGCATGGAAAGCGTTCTGCTCGACCAGGAAGACGGTCAGTCCTTGCGTCCGGTTCAGCTCCCGGATGGCCTCGAAGATCTGCTTGACGATCAGCGGGGCGAGACCCAGCGAGGGCTCGTCGAGCAGGAGCAGCTTCGGCCGCGCCATCAGCGCGCGCGCGATCGCGACCATCTGCTGCTCACCGCCCGAAAGCGTGCCGCCGCGCTGCTGCAGGCGTTCCTTGATGCGCGGGAAGAGCGTGCAGATCTTCTCGAGGTCCTCGTCGAAATGAGCGAGGTCGCGGACGGCGGCGCCCATCTGCAGGTTCTCGAAGACCGTCATGCGCGGGAAGATGCGTCTTCCCTCCGGGGATTGAGCTATCCCCAGGCGCGCGATCAGGTGGCTCGGCATCTTGGTGATGTCCTGCCCCTCATAGGTGATCGTGCCCTCGCGCGCCTGCGGGTTGCCGAAGATCGTCATCATCAGGGTGGATTTGCCGGCGCCGTTGGCGCCGATCATGGTGACGATCTCGCCTTCGCGGACGTCGATGTCGACGCCTTTCAGCGCGATGATCTTGCCGTAATAGGTCTTGACGCCGCGGACGGCGAGAAGTGCTCGCGCTTCGGCCTGCGCCGTGGCTTGGGTTTGCAACTGGGCCTCGGTCACGCGATTCCGACCTCCTCTTCGACGGCCGCGACCTCTTCGTCGTCGACGCCGAGATAGGCTGCGATCACCCTCGGATCGGCCTGGACTTCCGCCGGTGTGCCGTCGGCGATCTTGGTGCCGTAGTCGAGCACCACGACGTGATCCGAAATTTCCATCACCACCGACATGTCGTGCTCGATCAGCAGCAACGCCGTGCCGATATCCTTGCGGATCGAGAGCAGCAGCGTGTTGAGGTCATGGCTTTCGCGCGGATTGAGGCCCGCGGCCGGCTCGTCGAGGCAGAGCAGGACCGGGTCGGTGCACATGGCGCGCGCGATCTCGAGCCGACGCTGGTCGCCATAGGGCAGGTCGGCGGCGGGGTCGTCGGCGCGGTCGATCAGGTTGATCTTCTCCAGCCAGAACTTGGCCTTCTCGATCGCTTCCTTCTCGCGGGCCCTGTAGCCGCCGATGCCGAGCACGCCGAGGAAGGTGTAGCCCGACGCGATCATCAGCGGATTGTGCTGTGCGATCAGCAGGTTCTCCAGCACGGTCATGCCGCCGAAGAGGCGGATGTTCTGGAAGGTGCGGGCGACCTTGGCATGCCAGCTGATCCTGAAGTCCGGCATGCGCTCGAGCAGGTAGCTGGCGCCCGAATCCTGCGTCAGCGTGATCATGCCCTCGGTCGGCTTATAGAAGCCGGTGATGCAGTTGAACACCGTGGTCTTGCCGGCGCCGTTGGGGCCGATCAGGGCGGTGATGTCGCCCTTGCGCGCCTCGAAGGAGAGGTCGTTGACGGCGGTCAGTCCGCCGAAGCGCATGGTGAGGTGTTCGGCGCGCAGCAGAGGCTTGTCGTGGAGGGGAGCGGTCGTCATCAGCCGTGCCCTTCCTGGACCATGTCGGCGGAGATCGCCTTCTTCTCCTTGAGGAAGGCCGTCGGTTCGCGGGTCGAGATCAGGCCGCGCGGCTTCCAGATCATGATCACGACCATGGCGAGGCCGAAGATCAGCATGCGGTATTTCGTTGGGTCGAAATCATTGCCGAAGATCGCCTTGAGCCATTCAAGCTCGCGCAGCAGTTCCGTGCCGCCGATCATCGCGATGGCGGCGATGGCGCAGCCCCAGAGCGAGCCCATGCCGCCGAGCACGACGATGGCGAGGATGATCGCCGATTCCATGAAGACGAAGGATTCAGGCGAGATGAAGCCCTGGCGCGCCGAGAAGAAGGCGCCGGCGACGCCGCCGAACATGGCGCCGATCGAGAAGGCGGTGAGTTTCGTGCTGGTGGTGTTGATGCCGAGCGAGCGGCAGGCGATCTCGTCCTCGCGCAGCGCCTCCCAGGCCCTGCCGACGGGCAGGCGGCGCAGGCGCAGGGTGACGAAGGCGGTGAGCAGCGCCAGGCACAGGATCAGGTAGTAGAGGAAGATCGTGCGGTAGAGAGGCGAGAATTCGAGCCCGAAGCGTGCGGCGAAGCCCTCATCGCTGGCGTTGAAGGGGATGCCGAAGAAGGTCGGGCGCGGGATGCCGGAAATGCCGGCATAGCCGCCGGAGAAATCGACCCAGTTGATCAGGACGAGGCGGATGATCTCGCCGAAGGCCAGCGTCACGATCGCCAGATAGTCGCCGCGCAGGCGCAATACCGGGAAGCCGAGCAGCATGCCCCAGAAGGCCGCGAGGATGCCCGAGAGCGGCAGCAGGATCCAGAAGGACAGGCCGAAATTCTTGGCGAGCAGCGCGTAGGAATAGGCTCCGACCGCGTAGAAGGCGACATAGCCGAGGTCGAGCAGCCCGGCGAGGCCGACGACGATGTTCAGCCCCCAGCCGAGCATGACGTAGATGAGGATCTGGACGCCGAAATTGTCGATCCATTTCAACGCGCCGCCCCAGCCCGCCAGATTGATCGCGATGATCGGGAAGGTGACGAGGAAGCCGAGGCCGAACAGCGAGAAGATGCGGGAATTGCGCTGGAAGAAGGCGAAGGTGCCGTGCGGCAGGAAGCGCACCAGGGATTTGCGTTCCGATCTCGTCTGCTGCCTGAGCACGACGAGCAGGCGGCCGACGAAGACGATCGCCACGGCCCAGGCGACCGCGTCCCATCGCGGATCGAGCACCAGGACATTGTCCATGTTCTGGCGCGTGCCCCAGGCGATGATCGGGATGCACAGGCCGAAGGTGACGAGAGCGGCGAAGCCGGCCTCCTTCACGGCGGCCTTCAGGTCGCGCTTGGGCACGGCAGGCGTCGAAAGCGTGTTGGCGGAGGCAGGCCTGTTCATCGCTTCAGACCTTCTCGACTTCAGGACGCCCGAGGATGCCCGAGGGCATGAAGACGAGGACGATCGCCAGGATGCAGAAGGCGGCGACGTCCTTGTAGTCGATGGTGAAATAGGCTGACCACATCACCTCGATCAGCCCGATCAGCAGGCCGCCGATGACGGCGCCGGGCAGCGAGCCGATGCCGCCGAGCACGGCAGCGGTGAAGGCCTTCACGCCGGGGATGAAGCCGTCATTGAAGCTCACCACGCCGTAGAGCACGAGGTACATGACGCCGGCGACGGCTGCGAGCGCCGCGCCCATGACGAAGGTGACCGAGATCGTGCGGTCGACGTCGATACCCAGAAGGGCCGCCATCTTGCGGTCCTGCTCGCAGGCGCGCTGGGCCCGGCCCAGCGGCGTCCTCTGGACGATGTACCAGAAGGCTGCGAGCAGCACGGCGGTCGTCACGATGATGACGATCTGCTTGTAGGAAATCTGGACGGAGTAGGTCGCGCTTTCGATCAGCGTGATCGACTTGTTCAGCATCGGCGGGATCGACTTGTTGCGCGGGCCCTGCACGACCTGCACGAAGTTCGTCAGGAAGATCGACATGCCGATCGCCGAGATCAGCGGGGCGAGGCGGAAGGAGCCGCGCAGCGGCCGGTAGGCGACGCGCTCGATCGCCCAGTTCCACAGCGAGGTGAAGAACATCGCCAGCGCCAGCACCACGATCAGCGCGACGACGATCAGGCCGGCTCCGAACCAGGCGGCGATCAGCATGAAGAAGATCAGCGCGATGAAGGCCGAGAGCATGAAGATGTCGCCATGGGCGAAGTTCACCATGCCGATGATGCCGAAAACCATCGTGTAGCCGATGGCGATGAGGCCGTAGATCGAC
>DATDBB010000032.1:0-7979 GCA_036525085.1 Allobosea sp. | reverse complement strand
ACGGCGCCGCTGGCCTGCAACTCCGCGATCTCGGGCGCACTGAGCCCGAGTTCGCGCAGAACCTCTCCGGTATGCTCGCCGAAGCGCGGCGCCGGCCGTGACGGCGCCGGCTGGCTGGCGCTCCAGCGCGAGGGCACTCGCATCGAGCGGACCGCGCCCTCGGTCGGATGCTCCAGCTCCTGGAAGAAGCCGATCTCGCCGAGATGCGGATCGGCCATGATGCCGTCGAGCGCGTGCATCGGCGCATGTGGAATATCGGCCGCCCCGAGCAGGGCCTCCCACTCGGCGGTGGTGCGGGTCAGGAAGATCGCCGCGACGCGTTCGGTGATCGCGGCGATATCGCGCGTCCGGCTGGCATGGCTGGCGAAGCGGGGCTCCGAGAGCCATTCGGCATGGCCGGTCAGTTGCAGGAACTGCTGCCAGTGCCTGTCGGTGTAGATGACGACGCAGAGATGGCCGTCCGCCGTGCGATAGGGGCGCCGATCGCGGGCCAGCAGCCGCGGGTAGCCCCCGCCATCGAGCGGCGGATCGTAGCTCAGCCCGCCGAGATGGTCGCCGAGGACGAAGCTCGCCATGGTCTCGAACATCGGCACGTCGATGCGTTGGCCCTCGCCGGTGCGGTCGCGGTGGCGCAGCGCGGCGAGGATCGCAACCAGCGCATGCAATCCGACGACGCGGTCGGCGATGTTGACCGGTACATAGCGCGGCGTACCGTCGCTGGCCTCGGCGATCAGGGAGGCGACGCCCGAGGCGCCCTGGATCAGATCGTCATAGGCCGGCTTCGCGGCGTAGCGGCCATCCTGGCCATAGCCGAAGGCGCCGACATAGATGATGCCGGGCTGGGCCGCCGCGACGGCCTCATAGCCCAGCCCGAGCCGCTCCATCGCCTGCGGCCGGACATTGTAGACCAGCACGTCGACAGTCGCGGCGAGCCGAAGCGCGAGGTCACGGCCGGCCGTAGCCTTGAGGTTGACGCCGATCGAGCGCTTGCTGCGGTTGGCATGCATGAACATGCCGCCCATCTCGCCGCTGCGGCTCGGGCCGACCTGGCGGATGACGTCGCCGCCGGGGCCCTCGAGCTTGATCACGTCCGCGCCCATGTCGCCGAGGATCGAGGTGGCATAGGGCCCCATCAGCACCGAGGTCAGGTCGAGAACGCGCAGGCCGGCCAGCGGTCCCGCGCCCGGCGTCGTTGGCCGCGCCGGCATCGGACGTCCGCTCATGGCTGTTCGCCGGCGCGCGCCGGCGGCTCATGCGCCCGCACTGGTGGGGCGATGCCGTCGAAGCGCTCGCACTGGACGGTCGTGACCTGCCCGCAACTGCCTTGCGCCAGGCGCGAGGTGCCGATGTCGCGGGTGAGTACATTCGGATTGCCGTGGATGCAGAGTGGGGCTTCCACCCCACCGGGCTCGGGATCGTACCAGGCGCCTGTCGGCAGATGGACGACGCCGGGCATGACGTCGTCGCTGACGCTGGCGGCGGCGAGGCAGGCGCCGCGTTCGTTGAACAGCCTGACCAGATCGCCATCGGCGATGCCGCGTGCGGCGGCGTCCCCCGGATTGATCCGGACGACCTCGCGGCCCCGGCGCTTCGAGGATTGGCTATAGGCGCCGAAATCGAGCTGGCTGTGCAGCCGCGTCGCCGGTTGGTTCGCGATCAGCGTCAATGGTGCGGCGTCTTTCGGCTGCTCGGTCGCGGGTAGCCAGACGGGATGTCCCGGGCAATCGTCGTAGCCGAAGCCGGCGACGACCTGCGAGACGATCTCGATGCGGCCGCTCGGCGTCGGCAGCGGCTTGCCGTCAGGATCGTCACGGAAGGCGCGCAGGATGCCGCCATCGTCGGGCGCCGAGGGCAGGGGGATTTCGCCGGCCTGCCAGAAGGCGTCGAAGGAGGGCGCCGCCCAGCCCTTCTCCTCCAATGCGCGGCGCGTCGGCTCGTAGAGATGCGCGAGCCACTCCTGCACAGACCGGCCCTCGGTGAAGGCCTGCTCGCAGCCGAGCCTTGTCGCCAGTTCGGCGAAGATCGTGAAGTCGTCGCGGGCCTCGCCGATCGGCGGCACGACCCTGCGCATCGCGATCAGGCGCGGATCGGTCGCCGCTGCGCCGATATCGTCGCGCTCCAGTGTCATCGTCGCCGGCAGCACGATGTCGGCGAAGCGCGCCATCGGCGTCCAGGCGCTCTCATGGCAGATGATGGTATCGACCCGCGAGAAGGCCTGGATCAGGCGGTTGATGTCCTGGTGATGGTGGAAGGGGTTACCACCGGCCCAGTAGACCAGCCTGATCTCCGGATAGGTCAGATCCTGGCCGTTATAGGCGAAGGGCGCGCCCGGATTGAGCAGCATGTCGGCGATGCGTGCCACCGGAATGAAGGCGCCGACGCCGTTCGTGCCCTGCGCCATGGTCGGGATCGGCACGGCGTTCACCCGCCGTCCCGTATGCCCCATCGCGCCGAGCCCATAGTTGTAGCCTCCGCCCGGCAGACCGATCTGGCCGATCATGGCGGCGAGCACTGCGGCCATCCAGACCGGCTGCTCGCCGTATTGCGCCCGCTGCAGCGCATGGGCGACGGTGATCAGGCTGCGGCCGGAGACGAGCTTGCGCGCCAGTTCGCGAATGGTGTCGGCGGAAATGCCGGTCAGGGCGGAAGCCCAGCCGGCATCCTTGGGCATACCGTCCGTGTCGCCGGTGAGATAGGCGCGGAATTCCTCGAAGCCGGTAGAGCAGCGCGCTAGGAAGGCGCGGTCGTGCAGGTCTTCCGTCAGCAGCGTATGGGCGAGGCCCAGCATCATCGCGACATCGGTGCCGGGGCGGATCGGCAGCCAGTTCGGCCGGGCCTCGTCCGGCGTATCGTCGCGCAGCGGGCTGACGGACCAGAATGTCGCGCCGCGCGCGACGGCGCGCGCCATCGCCTCGGGCTCGATATGCTGGGTGATGCCGCCGCTCGCGATCATCTGGTTCTTCAACGGCAGCCCGCCGAAGGCGAGCACCATGTCGCTGTGCTCGGCGATCTGGTCCCAGGTGACATTGCGCCGCGACAAAGCCTCGAAGGGCCCCATCACATGCGGCAGGATCACCGTCGAAGCGCCGGCGCTGTAGCTGTTGACCGAGCGGACATAGCCGCCGCAGGCGACGTTCAGAAAGCGGTGGATCTGGCTCTGCGCATGGTGGAAGCGCCCGGCGCTGGACCAGCCATAGGAGCCGCCATAGATCGCCGCCGGGCCGGACACCTCGGTGACACGGCCGATCTCGCCGGCCAGACGGTCGAGCACCTCATCCCAGCCGATGGGCACGAGATCGTCGCTGAAATCGCGCCGGCGCGGGCCGGGGCCGTTCTCGAGCCAGCCGCGCCGGACCATCGGGCGCTGGATTCTCGCCCTGTGGCGCAGGCTGTCGGTGAAGTTGCCGAGGATCGGCGAGGGTGCCGGATCGTCCGGATGGGGCGTGACGGCGAGGCGCTCGCCGTCCCAGCGCGCGAAGAAGCTGCCCCAATGGGCGGCGTGGGGCGTGCCGGTCGGCGCTGGAACGGAATCATCCATGGCGGGCTCGTCGGGTACGATGCCGAAAACGCGCGGGGTCACCGGGCCGTATCGGCGTGGAGCCGGATATTGCTGACCGCTGTCAGATCAGTCCAATATGCGGCTTTCTGGTTTTCAAGAACTACCGATTATGAGAGGTCATATGGCTCCCGGTCGCCGTCTGAGCAGCGCCATGCTGGAGCTGCGCCATCTGCGCTACTTCCTCGCCACCGCAGAGGAGCTGAATTACGGCCGTGCGGCCGAGCGGCTGAAGATCGCCCAGCCCGGCCTGAGCCAGCAGATCATGAACCTTGAGGAGATCGTCGGCACGCCGCTCTTCGACCGCACCCGCCGCTCGGTGCGGTTGACGCTGGCTGGCGAACTCTTCGCGCAGGAGGCGCGCAAGGCCCTCCAGCAGACCGACAGCGCGCTGCTGGTCGCTCGCCGGGCCGGGCGCGGCGAACTCGGGCGCATCGCCATCGGCTATGTCGGCTCGGCCGCCTATACGGGCGCGCTGACCACCATGGTCGGCGAGTTCCGCGCCGCCTATCCGGAGGTCGATCTGCAGATCGCCGAAATGGAGATGCAGCATCAGCTCGATCAATTGGATCAGGGCAGGCTGGACATCGGCTTCATCCGCCCGCCCGTGCCGCTGCCGCTGGGGATCGGCAGCATCGCGATCCTCCAGGAGGAGATCATGCTCGCCTTGCCCGAAAGCCATCCGATGGTCGAGCAGGACCATGTGATGCTGTCGGCCCTCAATGGCGACATCTTCATCACCCCGCGCCACCCGCCCGAGGTCAGCTTCCACAAGCACACCACCGCGGCCTGCCAGGCGGCCGGCTTCTTTCCCCGCCTCGGCGCGCAGGGGCGCGATTTCGTCACCATCGCCAGCATGGTCGCGGTCGGGCTCGGCGTCGCGCTGGTGCCGCAGTCGCTGCGCTGCATCCAGGTCCCGGGCCTGCGCTACAAGGCGATCAGCGGTGAGCCCGTGCTCGCCGAGCTCGCCGTAGCCTACCGCCGCAACGAGCCGTCCCCGGTGGCGCGCGCCTTCGCGGCACATGCGCGGCGTTGGGCTGCCACGTCCAAGTCGGTCGAGATTGAGAACTGATAATTATCAAAAATCATCAAGGTGCATATTGGACTGATATGAGGCGCTGCGCCGATACTTCCTGATCTTCGGGATTGGGTTGGCGATGACGGATTGGCGCGACCGGGCGGGCAGCCCCTTCACATGCGAGAAGACCGCGGTCAGCGGCCATCGCGGCATGGCGGTGACCAATCATCCGCTGGCCTCGGCCGCGGCGGTGGAGATGCTGGCCGCGGGCGGCAACGCCATCGACGCCGCGGTCGCCTCCCTGTTCACGCTGACCGTCGTCGAGCCGATGATGGTCGGCATCCTCGGCGGCGGCGCCGCGCTGATCCGCCTCGCCGATGGCCGCGAGATCGTGCTCGACGGCCTTTCGACTGCTCCCGCGGCGACCCGCCCGGACAGCTTCACGCCGATCTCCGATGTCTGGCCCGACTATATGGAGGCCAGGGGCCGCGCAAACCGCGTCGGACCTCAGGCCGTCGCGGTGCCCGGCACGCTGAAGGCCTGGTGCGAGGCGGCCGAGCGTTATGGCCGGCTGCCGCTGGCGGATCTGATCGAACCGGCGATCCGCCATGCCGAGCGCGGCTTCCGGCTCTCGCCCTATCTCGCGACCTGCATCGCCGAAATCGCGCCCGACCTGGCGCTAGATCCGGCCATCGCCGCCGTCTTCCTGCCGGGCGGACGCCCGCTCGCGGCGGGCGACCTCCTGGTGCAGACGGACTATGCCGGGACGCTGCGGCAAATCGCCGAGCATGGGCCCGATATCGTTTATGGCGGCGAACTCGGGCGTCGCATCGCCGAGCATCTGACGCAGGCCGGCTCGTTCCTGCGCCTTGACGACCTCGCCGCCTACCGCACGGTCGAGCGTGAGCCGGTGCGCGCGGTCTATCGCGGCGTCGAGATCGTCGGCCCGCCGCCGCCCTGCGCCGGCGGCGTCCATACGCTGCAGATCCTCAACCTGCTCGAAGCCTGGGACATCGGGCAGCTCGGCTTCGGCACCGCCGAGACGCTGCATCTCATGCTGGAAGCGCTGAAGATCGCCGCCGCCGACCGGCGTGCGGTCACCGCCGACCCGGCCTTCGTCGAAGTTCCCGTCGCGCGGATGATCTCCAAGGACTACGCGGCCCGGCGCCGGTCGGAGATCGACCGCACCCGCGCCGGCAGCTTCGAATCGAAGATCCTCTCGAACGAATCCGCCAACACCACGCACGTCACCATCGCGGATGACGAAGGCAACATCGCCACCTCGACGCAGACGATCAACAGCCTGTTCGGCGCCCGGATCATGATCCCCGGCACCGGCATCATCCCCAACAACTACATGTATCTGTTCGATCCGCATCCCGGGAACGCGCTCTCCCTGCAGCCGGGCAAGCGCATCACCAGCGGCATCACGGCGCTGATCGGCAAGCGCGACGGGCGCCCGATCTTCGCGCTCGGCCTGCCCGGAGCCCACCGCATCCCGGCCTCGGCGATGCAGGCGGTCCTCAACCTCGTCGACCACGGCATGAGCGTGCAGGAGGCGGTCGAGGCGCCGCGCGTCTTCACCTGGGGCCAGGAGGCCGAGATCGAGCGCGGCGTGCCCGAAGCGGTGCGCGCGACTCTGACCGAACTCGGTCATCGCGTCGCGCCGGTCGAGCATGTCGCGGGCGGCATGTGCGCGATCGGCTTTGCCGAGGACGGAACGATGACGGGCGCAGCCTGCTGGCGCGCCGACGGCGTGCCGATGGGTGTCGGTGGCGGCGCGGCCCGCGCCGGCACGTCCTTCTGGCCCGATCCGAGACGCGGCAAGACCTACTGACCGGCGACGACCCGGCAGTTCAACAAAAACGGGAACGGGAACCATGCTGATCAATCGACGCGAGGCCCTGGCATTGTCGGCCGGCGCATTGCTGGCCACGACGAACATCGCCCGCGGGCAGGGCAAGAAGACCCTGCGGATGGCGCCCCATGCGGCGCTGCGCGTGCTCGATCCGGTCGTGACCAACGCCTATATCACCCGCAACCACGCCTTCATGGTCTACGACACGCTGTTTTCGGTCGATTCCCAGTACCGGCCGCAGCCGCAGATGGTGAAGGCGTGGACGCTCAGCGACGACAAGCTGACCTATACCTTCACCCTGCGCGATGGCCTGGCGTTCCATGACGGCCAGGCCGTGACCTCGGAGGATTGCCTGGCTTCGATCGCTCGCTGGGCGACGAAGGATGTGGTCGGCATCCGCCTCGCCGCCGTCACCGCCGAGATGAAGGCAGTCGATGCCAAGACCTTCCGGATCAGCCTCAAGGAGCCCTTCGGACCGATGCTGGAGGGCTTCGCCCGGCCGAGTTCGATCCCGCTCTTCATCATGCCCAGGCGCATCGCCGAACTGCCGGTCGACAAGGTGCTGGAGGAGGTCGTCGGCTCCGGCCCGTTCAGGTTCATCCCGTCGGAGTTCCGCCCCGGCGTCAGCTGGGCCTATGAGCGCAACGAGAAATACGTGCCGCGCGACGAGCCGCCGGACGGTCTCGCCGGTGGCAAGCAGGTCAAGGTCGACCGCGTCGAGGTGATCTGGTTCCCGAGCAAGCAGACCGCGATCAACGCGCTCGCCAAGGGCGAGATCGACCTGCTCGAGAACATGAACGCCGACCAGCGCTCGCTGCTCCAGGGCAACAAGGATGTGGTCATCCGCCGTCGCCCCGGCCCGAATGCCTCGACGGTGCGCTTCAACTGGGCTCAGCCGCCCTTCGACAACGTCAAGGTCCGGCAGGCCGTGCAGGCCGTCGTGACGCAGCAGGACTATATGGACGCCGCCATCGGCGACCCGGAATCCTATCAGATCTGCCCGGCCTTCTTCGGCTGTGGCACGCCGTTGGAGACGGCTGTCGGCTTCCCCGATACCGGCAAGCCGAACATCGCCAAGGCCAAGGCGCTGCTCAAAGAGGCCGGCTACAAGGGCGAGAAGATCGTCATCATCACGCCCGGCGACATCGCCTCCTTCGCGCCGCTCGCACCGCTGACCCAGCAGCTCCTGCGCCAGATCGGCATGGAGTCCGAAATCCAGACAATGGAGTGGAGCGCCTTCCTGACGCGCCGCTCCAAGCCGATCCCGGTGGCGGAGGGCGGCTGGAACCTGGCCCATGCCGTCTTCGACCGCATCGACCTGATCTCGCCGCTCGGCAATCTCAACTTCGATGCCCGCGGCAAGGCCGCCTATACCGGCTTCGTCGACGATCCGCAGACCGAGGCGTTGAAGACCCGCTACCAGCGCGAGACCGAGCCCGCCAAGCAGAAGGCGATCGCCGAGGAGATGCAGCAGCGGGCCTATGACCTCGTCTTCTACGTCCCGCTCGGCACCTATTTCGACTACGAGACCTTCCGCTCCAACATCT